>FR879548.1:0-27771 GCA_000434475.1 Dialister sp. CAG:486 | reverse complement strand
GCGGTGCCGCCGAAGGGCTCCTCATCGACGAGAGCGAGGCAAAGGGACTCATGACGGATAAGACCGTCGTCATCATCACCGACACGCACATCCCCGAGCTCGTCGCAGCCCCGGAAGTCCTCAAAAAAGCCGTGAAAAAGGTCGTCATCGATCATCACCGCCGTGCGGCCTCCATCATCCGACAGCCGCTTCTGACATACATGGAGCCATCCGCCTCATCGGCGTCCGAGCTTGTGACCGAGCTCGTCCAGTACTACGGCGGGGATGAAGAAATGAATGAGATCGAGGCGTCCTGCCTCTATGCAGGCATCGTCGTCGACACGAAGAACTTCGCCGTCCAGACCAGCGTCCGGACCTTCGACGCGGCGAGCTTCCTGCGCCGCTGCGGGGCAGATACGAAGCTCGTCCACAGGCTCTTTGCGGAGGACATCCACTTCATCAAGACCAAGGCAGAGATCCTGGCCCATATGAAGCTCATCGATAACTATATCGCGATCGCCGAGTGCCCGGAGGGGACAGAAGACTCCCAGGTACTCGCCGGACAGATCGCAGACTACCTTGTGACCGTGAAGGAGATCCGGACCAGTTTCCTTTTCTATCACACAGACAATGGACTCTGTCTCTCTGCCCGCTCCGACGGCTCGATCAATGTACAAGTCGTCATGGAAGCCTTGGGCGGCGGCGGTCATCTCACCGTGGCAGGCTGCCAGCTGGGCAAAGATGGAAATAAAGAAGCAGCGGAAAAGGTCATCCTGACCCAAGTCCGTAAACAAGTAGAGGAGGAAAAAGAATGAAAGTCGTATTACTGCAAGACGTAAAGAAAATGGGAAAAAAGGGCGACGTCATCGAAGTCGCTGATGCGTATGGCCGCAACGTGCTCATCCGCAAAGGCCTCGGCGTAGAAGGCACCAAGGCAAACCTCAATACCGCCTCCCAGCGTCAGGAAGCGAAAGAATTCAAGAGCAAGGTCGCAGCAGACGAAGCCGTCATCATGGCCTCCCAGCTCAAGGCCGTCAAGGTCGTCATCAAAGTCCAGAGCGGGGAAGACGGCCGCATCTTCGGCTCCGTCACCGGCAAGGACATCAGCGAAGCTCTCGAGAAGCAGTACAAATTCAAGCTCGAAAAGAAAAATATCCGTCTCAAAGCGCCGATCAAGACCGTCGGTGAATATGACGTAGAGGTGTGGGTCCACCAGCAGGTCACCAGCACCGTCCACGTCTCCGTCGTCACGGAATAAGAATGATAAGAATTCCCCGAGATTTATTCCCGGGGAATTTTTCTTTGCATGCGACCAGTGACTAGCGACCAGGGAGCGCTAGGGTTCTCTCCTGTAAATGCTTCTTTGCTGGAGGAATACCCGAAAGTGTATAACATCTTTTCCAACTATGAGATCGCTGCCTGCGCTATTTTCCGTGTATTCTCATCGAAGGGAACCTTCAAATGTGATAAAATAAAGCCAATAGAGAGTCCCTTAGAATGATAGGGCAGCTCGGTTATATGATGGAATTTGAGGAACTTATGGATAAGAAGGAACTTTATAGCTTTGTCGCCACGCGCACATCCCAGTGCCGGATCCTTGTCGCAGGTGACGTGATGCTCGATAAATACTACTACAGCGAAGTGACCCGCATTTCCCCGGAAGCCCCCGTGCCGATCGCGCACGTGCGATCGGAAATGGAAACGCTGGGAGGCGCAGCAAACGTGGCGCACAATCTGACGCGCCTTGCCTGTCAGGTCAGCATTGCAGGCTTTGTGGGGAAGGATTATCACGGAAAGAGCCTGCTTGAAAAACTGCGCGCCAGAGGGATCGACGGAGCCGGCCTTATTCCGACCGATCGTCCGACCACGACGAAGCTGCGCGTGATCGGCGGTCACCAGCAGATGCTGCGTCTCGACTTTGAAGAGTCCGCCGCTGTGACGGGAAAAGAGGCAGAGCATTTCCTTGCTGGCATCTACAAGAAGCTGGATGAGGGGCTGGACTGTCTCATTATTTCCGACTACGGCAAAGGGGCATGCACCGAAGAAAACTGCCAGAAAATCATCGCTGCCTGCAAGGCGCACCACGTGCCGGTCATCGTGGATCCGAAAGGGACGAACTGGATGAAGTACGCCGGCGCTGATTACATCACGCCGAACCTCAAGGAGATCAATGCGGTTCTCCCCGATCCCATCCGCAATGAAGATCAGCCTGTCGAAACGGCTGCCCGCAGTGTGATGAAGAAATACCAGCTTGGGAGCCTGATCGTCACCCGTTCTGAGGCCGGTCTTTCTCTTATTTGCGAGGGAGAAATCAAGCATATCCCGACCAAGGCACAGGAGGTATTCGATGTCTCCGGCGCAGGGGATACCGTCATCGCCGTCTTCGCCATGGGTATCGCCGGTGGCATCGCACCTGTGGCCAGTGCTTACCTTGCAAATCTCGCTGCCGGTGTCGTAGTCGCCAAGCTCGGCACCTATGCCGTCAGCCGCGAAGAGCTTTTGAAAGCACTTGAAAAAGAAAAATAGAGGCAATGGGTTCCATGGACTTAGGGAAAACGTAGCGAGAAACATAGTGCTTGCCGTGTCTGTCTCATTTGGTGTTGCATGATACAAGGTCCCTTAGAGAAGGGACGCGCCAAAGGCGCAGGATGGATTTACACAGCAAGAAAGCCTATGTAGAGATTCATTATAGCCAATAGAAAGGAGTCGGCATTATACATGGTTTCCATAACTCCTTTTAACCGCATATCAGCTGTGTGAATACCGGACTTCTCATATTCTCTTTACGAACTGTGATACAATAAAAGTAAAGGAGGGCCGCGTATGGAGACACTCGAAGACCTCTATCTGGCGGGGCGCAATCCGGAGTACGATGCCAATGCGAAGAAACTGCTTGCCAGCCGAAAAATCCTGGCATGGATCTTGAAGTACTGCGTGCCGGAATTTGAGGACAGTACCATCGAAGACATCCGAGACATCTACATCCAAGGGACGCCAGAAGTGGCGAGTGTACCCGTCATGCCAGACAAGACCAATGCTCGCCCGTTCCCCCGCATTCTCGGAGAAAATACAGAAGACAAGACGCTGACCGAGGGGACCGTTACCTTTGACATTCGCTTCCGAGCCAGCACCCCGGATGGCAGCGCCCTTGGACTCATCATCAATGTAGAAGCCCAGCACAGTGCCAGCGTTTCCTATCCACTCGTTACACGCGCGCTCTACTATGTGAGCCGCCTGATTTCCTCACAGCACGATGTGGACTTCGACAAATCACACTATGAAAAGATCAGAAAAGTTTACAGCATCTGGCTCTGCATGGATCCTCCTGGCGACGAAAGCGGTATCACGCAGTATCGCGTGCAGGAGAATCTCAAGTATGGCATGATCGGGGAAGAAGAAAAACACTACGACCTTGCGCAGGCTGTCATGGTCTATATCAGCAGCAAAAAGCGAGATCCAGGGAATCGCCTCCTGCGTCTTCTCTATGAGCTTTTCAAATCCGATGACAACGCAGCAGGGAAGATGAAGACCCTGGAAAATGACTATCAGATCAAACTCAATGAATCAGAAGAAGGGATGGTGGACATCATGTGCAATCTCAGCGTAGGTATCGCGAAAGCCGGCGTAGACAAAGGATATCTTCTTGGCAGACAGGATGGAAGAATAGAAGGCAGGAAGGAAGGCAGACAGGAAGGCGTACGAGATGGTGTGCGGCTTGGGAAAGCGGAAAATCAACGCGAAATCACGGTGCGCATGCTGGAAAATCATATGCCGTTGGAAATCATCGTGAGAATCACCGGTCAGTCAGAGGATGATATCAAGAGAATCGCAGAAGAGGAGTCGCTTCCCTGCTAGCGGCTATAGCTAGGGAACGCCGATTAAATCTGACAACGATTTCATCAGTGTTTCCCTAGCAAAGGACGCGGAATACATCCGCGTCCTTTTTAGTGGAATTTTCATCGAAGCAGCTGCTGAAATGTGATAAAATAAACATATATTTTATCATTCCGATCCGCCAAAGCGCCCAAGATACGGCGAGCTGAGCCGGATCCAAGGACATCCATCATGCCAAAGACGTATAAAAATATCCTGATCATAAAAATGAGCTCCTTGGGGGACATCATCCACGCGCTCCCCTCCCTCTATGCCCTGCGCAAGGCCTATCCCGAAGCCAGGATCACATGGGCCGTACATCCTGCCTTTGCGGGGATCCTTCCCGGCAAGCCGTGGATCGATGAAGTCTACCTCGTCGACCGGAAACGCATCAAGCAGCTCTCCTACTGGAGAGAGATCCGCAAAGACCTGCATGCGCATCACTTCGACCTCGTCATCGACCTGCAGATGATCGCCAAGAGCGGACTCATCTCCTTCCTCTCCGGCGGCAAGAAAAAGATCGGCTATCATGATGCACGTGAAGGCAGCTTCCTTTTCAGTAAACCGATCTCCGGACCTCACAAGCACGGACACATCATCGAGCAGCTCTTAGACGTCATGCGCTGTCTGGGCTGCCCCGCAGACAAGATCGAGTTTCCCCTTCCTGATCTGACAAAAGAAATGGAAACCGTCACTACGCTTCTCGAGGCGAACGGCGTCAAAGGAAACTACGTCCTTCTCGTCCCCGGGACACGGGGCGACTATAAGAAATGGCCCATCGAGTACTGGGGCGAGCTTGCAAGGAAACTCGCCGAGGACAAGATCACCACCGTCATCGCAGGCTCCAAGGGTGAAATGCCCATGGGCGAAGCCATCCGGAAAATTTCTCCTTCCCCGTATACCGTGAACCTTATGGGACAGACGAATCTCTTAGAACTCGCCGCTTTGGAAAAAATGGCGGCGCTCCACATTTCCAGCGACACCGGTCCCCTCCACATCGCAAACGCCGTCCACACTCCCATCATTGCCCTCTTCGGGCCGACACTTCCGGACAGAAGTGGCCCCTATGGGAATGACAACAGCCACGTCCTTTTGGCAGAGAATCCGGGGACAAAAGAGTGCAGGATGGCAAGCCTCCCAGTGGAGAAAGTGTATCAGCTGGTGCGGGATATGATGAGCGGGTAGTGCGCTTATTTTCGGATCGTATGGCTCATGTACGTGCGGTGCGATCCATGGGTGGCACCTGATCCTATGATGCCTGTTTATTTCAGGGAAAACACGGATTAGATCATCGCTCGCAAGATCCCGTGCTTTTCTGGGATCCAGATGAGCGCCGGCTCTATCAGCCAACTACATATGTGTATGGGATCAAAGAGAAAGAAGAGCATGGCCAGTGACAGCCATGCTCTTCTTTTTGCATGTTTCCCGGAAAATGCCTGTTATCAGAGTATGATATAATGATAGAAAAAACTTTAGGGATGCTGGCAGGTCGCTCTGCTGATTTCCACCGGCGTCTGGGGTAAAAATATATCGTACAGGGAGAGAGATCCATGAAAGTCATGCTGGCAGATTTTCATAAATTCATTGGCTACAGCGGCGGCATCGAGAACGTCTTTGCTAAGATGGCGAGCGCCCTTTCCGAAAGAAACTATGACGTCATCGCCGTCTTTGCCGACGAGAAAAGAGAAGGAGAGCCCTTCTTCACAGTGCCCGAGAGCGTAAAGCTCCTGAACCTCTACCACCTGCCGGGGGAGAAAGCAGTAAAACCGAGCGGACTTACGAAAGCACTCCGCGAAGTCATCCGCCCCTTCTCGAGAGCGGCAGCCCGAGATCAGAATTACCGCCTGCTCCATCAGGCGAAAGCACAGCTGTCGCGGCTTCTCGAAAAAGAAAAGCCGGATGTGATCGTCTCCTTCCGTGAACCCACCGGACGGTTGCTTTTGGATGGCGTGGGAACGAAGATTCCCGTGATCTCCATGCTGCACAATGATCCGGATGAGATCTTCCGCGGCTCGCCGGCGGAGGAGAGAAAGGCTTTAGAAAAAAGCGCCGCCATTCAGGTGCTTTTCCCTTCTTTTATTTCTAAAGCGAAAAAATACCTGCACTATGACCACTTCATCGCGATACCGAATGCGGTGAACGCGCCGCACGTCACGGCAGATCATCTCGCAAAGAAGGACAAGTACATCATCACCTGCGTCGGCCGCCTCACCGGCCGCACCAAGCGTCAGCATCTCCTGATCGAAGCCTTCGCAAGGCTTTCCAAAGACCATCCGGACTGGCAGGTGAAGCTCTGGGGAGACACCTATGATAAGCCCTATGTCGTTTCGCTGAGATCCAAAATAAAGAAGTACGGTCTGGAGAAGCAGGTTTTCCTTTGCGGGACGACAAAAGACATGGATGCTGTCTGGAAAGAGACAGACATCTTTGCATTTCCCAGCCATCACGAAGGGTTTGGATTGGCCTTAGTAGAAGCAATGTGCTGCGGTATCCCGGCGGTCGGCTATCGAAGCTGTCCGGCGGTGAATGAGATCATCGTATCGGGGGAGAACGGGCTCCTTTGCGAAGATGGGGTAGCCCCTTTGTCGCAGGCGCTGGGATGCCTAATGGACGATCGCACGCTTCGCCGAGCCTGTGGGGAAGCAGCGAGCAGCATGGCGGAGAAGTATCATGCGGAGAAGGTTTGGGGGCAGTGGGAAGGATTATTGCGTAGATTGTTGTGCACCAAGTATAGCAAAGGAGGCGTTTTATGAATATTTTAATTGCCCATTTTTGCACTCACTGGGTGCAGTGCAGCGGTGGCGTAGAGAAAGCCACTGTCGGGTTTGCGAATGAATTGGCTCGACGAGGGCATTCTGTGACTATACTTTATTTGGATCAAGAGGAAGGCAACCCCTATTTTTCATTGGATAGGCAAGTTGTAACGGAGAATATTCTTTTTAAAAATCATAGACAGGTGATTTCGCAAAAATTGCCTGTTTTTCATCGGATTTATCGAGAAATCCTTAGACCTTTTGGCTTAAAAGGTCCGAAGCATGTTAATGCTGTATACAAAGGAAAACAGTATGGGCGTCGTATTTCAGAGTGCTTGTCAAAGTATTCGCCAGATGTGGTTGTAGCTTGTTCACCACTGTCAGCAAAGTATGTTATTGCTGATGGAAGATGTCAGGTGCCGGTTGTACTTATGGATCATGACGATTGTAATATCTCTATGCCATTGCTCTCGAGAGAAGAACTTCAAGCAATGGGAAAATGTAAATTTATACAAGTCCTGTTACATTCTTTTGTGCCAGTTACTAAAAAGTACTTGCCAGATGTCCCCGTCTATGTGATTGGAAACATAGTGGAAGAAGCAAAAAAACAAGCATTTCCTGGAAAAGCGAAAAAACAATATATTGTTTCTTGCGTCGGGAGTGTTTCGCATAGGAAGAATCAAGAGCTCCTTGTAGAGGCTTTTTCAAAGGTTTCCAAGCAGTTTACTGATTGGAATGTTGAAATTTTCGGGGGGGTGAAGATTCTAACTATGGCAAGTCTGTAAAAAAACTTATTGAGGAAAAACAGCTAGATAGGCGTGTTTATCTTAGAGGTTCTACACGAAATATTGCTGACGTATATGCGAAAAGCGATATTTTTGCAACGACAAGTACATTGGAGTCTTGGGGAATTGCTTTGACCGAGGCAATGGCGGCAGGTCTTCCGTGCGTCGGTTTGAAGTCTTGCTCTGGTATCAATGAGCTTATTTTGGATGGGGAAACTGGATTTCTTACTTCATCAAGTGCAGAGGATTATTCGACTGCTTTACAAAAATTGATGGAAAGTATTGAACTACGTGGAAAAATGGGCAAAGCGGGAAGATTGCGTATGGAAGAATTTCGCGAAGATAGAATTATAGATCGATGGGAAAATTTACTACTGCATGTAGTTTCTGAAACGAAGTAAAATATATAAAAGACATTCTTGGTATCGTAAGTGGGAGGTTAGTTTATGGGAAACGTTCTAATTGATGACAAGGCACCTCTCATTTCTATTGTCGTTCCTGTGTACAAGGCGGAAATGTTTTTGACGCGATGCGTAGAAAGTGTACTACATCAAACCTATACAAATTGGGAGTTGATTCTGGTTGATGATGGTTCGCCTGATCAATGCGGAGATATGTGTGATGCTTATGCACGAAGGGATGCTCGGATTTTGGTGATACACCAAAAGAACAAGGGGGGTTCAGGGGCAAGAAATCATGGAATGAAAAACTGCCATGGGAAGTACCTTTATTTTGTGGACTCGGATGACTATATAGCGCCAGAAACCCTTACTGTTCTCTTGCGATACGCTTTGCAAGAAAAGGCAGAGATCGTCATGCACGGACACTATCATGTGACGAGTGATGGGAAAGCACAGAGCGCAGTTGATTGGAAGCCTTCTGAGGATGCAGATAAGATCAGGAAGGATATTTTATCGAATAAGATCCCGAATTTTGTTTGTGGAAAACTTTTCTTGCGATGCTTATGGGATGGAGTAGAATTTCCACTAGGTCAAACGATGGAGGACATGTTCGTTCTGCCGCGGATCTTCCTGAAGGCTGAAAGAATTATGCTTGTTACGGATTTGCTGTATTACTATTGCCAAAATAGTGGCAGTATTATGAATTCAGCTCATCTGAGTTCATATATTCGGGTAAGATACGGGAAATATTTAGCTTGGAAAGAACATGAGGCGATGGCGCAGGAATATTATCCGGACCTTGAAGGTATTTGCAGATGCCAAGCTGTCCATAGTGCAGTTCGTTCCCTCTTCCTAAGTAGTGGGACAGGTATACTTTCTTCACAGATACAACATGAAATTCGAACGTATCTTTTCGCACAAAAGGGTTCGTTGCCATTCCGCTTGCAATGTAGCAGGATCCTGATTTTATACGGGCCGCAAAAACTGAATTGTTTATTGGGGAAGATGCAGAGAGCGATTGTTGCATATCAGCAGAAAAAAAGGCGGCAGAAAGGTAAATAAAATGAGTGCCAATAAAATAACAAGCACTTTTGCCATGGTGGTTGCAGCCATAATTACATGGGGGGCGACAGCAGATCATTTCCTCAAGGCGGGTATGTCTATTGCAATGATAGCTTTTGCATTATATGTGGCATATACATTGTGGAAGCGGGATTATATCAAGGACTTTTCTATAGATGTATATATCCGTAATGCGTTTTTATCCTTGTATGGATTGATGATAGCGACAACGTTATTTCATTTGGAAAACATGCAAAATCTTATTGGGGGAGAAATAAGCGCGATGGGATTGGTGGCTTTTACCATTCCTTTTTGGTTAATTCTTTATGTGGGTTGGAAAACGAATGTTGCGAAGAGTATAATTTTTTCCTTTAGCATATGGGCGTTCTTTGTGTGCACATATGGTATGTATGACTATCATGTAAGAAATCTTTCCCGACTGGTCAGCGTTTATAATTTTCCGACTCGTGCTGGATGTATTTTAGTCATGTGCATTTTTTTTACTATAGCATTGCTTTGGTACTACAGGAAAAAACGATTTCAAGTAGTGCTGTATTCCGCGCTTTTTGGCTTGGAAATGATTTCTTTGGTATTGACTGAGACAAGGGCCGCTTTTGTAGCCCTGGCTGTTTCTGGGATAGCGGTGGCAGGAGTGGTCCTTTTTCGCTATAAGCAGTATATTTCCAAAAGAGTTAAAGTGCTTTTAGTACTGGCTTCATTGTTTTTAACTGTTTTTAGCGCGGGGTATAGTGTTTATATTGGTCGAGAAAGCAGTTATCGAATGATGGGAGAAGAACGCCCTTTGGTATGGCTTAGCACATATAAAATGTGGGAGGATCATAAGATCTTGGGGATCGGTGCGAGTGAGTGGAAAGCGGCTTACGCAGGACCGTATCGTCCGATGGAGAGTCGCGAAGCAGGTATCCTTAGTCATCCGCATAATATGCCTCTATACTTTTTGGCAACAGGAGGTATAGTAGGTGGGATAGGGTACATCTTGTATCATGTTTTTTTTATAATGTATTTTTTAAAACGAACGCTTAAATCACCAAAAGATCCATTTGCCTGGGCGCTTTTTGCCATTTTTATTGCCTATACGGTCAATGGTTTTCTGGATGCAACTATCGTATCGAAGCAAGTTTCCCGTATTTTTTATTTGTTGTTAGGCGTCAGTATCATCTTTGATCGTTGGCATTTACGTGAAGCATAAAGTTATATAAATGATGAAGCACATTTGAATAGATGGATATTGTCAGTGCTTTCATTTACATTGTGGTTGTATCAAGGGCAAAACATTATGAGGACAGAAGAGGTGCTGGTATAATGATAAGCTTAAGGCATAAAAATATCGTCATTATCTACATGCTCTACTTTGGAGACATGGTTTCTCTTTCGCCATTTCTTGAGATCCTTCGCCGCGAAGCTGTTGGCTCTAAGATCACGCTTGTCATCGATGCCAGATTTCAAGAGGCTGTCCGATATAATCCATGCATCGATACGATCATTCCTGTGGATCGTAAAAAGATGGGGCTTCCTGCTACTTGGAAACTAGGGAAAGAAATCGGGAAGATGCATCCGGACATTCTCATGGTGCTTCACGGGACGACGCGTACTTTCCTCATGGCGAAGGCGATGAAGGCGAAGGTGTGGGTCGGGGAGACAGGAAATCCACTGGGGCGGTTTTTTATCGATGATGAAATACTGGTGGAGCGGCGTGACTGTCATGCGGCAGAAAAGTATGTCAAGGTGCTAGAGCACTTGGGCGTGTCAAACTTGGCCCACCATGGGATGCAGATGTATACTTGCCCTGCATGGGAAGAGGGGGCAAAGGCTTTTTTTGCCGCAGAGGGGGTAAAACCGGGGGATAGACTGGCGGGATTTTCTGTGGGGAGCTCGACTGCGGAGAAGAATTGGTCTGCAGAGAAGTATGGAGAAGTGGCGGACCACTTCGCTGGCCTTGGCTATCGCCCTGTCTTCTTTGGCGTTCCCAGCGAGATGCCGCTCATAAAGAAGGCGTTAGCACATATGAAACGCAGAGATGAGGCCATCGTGGCGGCTGGGAAGCTCTCTATGGGGGAATTCATCGCGGCAGCTTCTTGGTGCGCAGTCGCTTTTGCGAATGACAGCGGACCGATGTACGTGTTTGATAGCCGCAAGGTGCCGGTGATCGCGATGTTTGGACCGAGCAATGCGAAGCTCCATCATCCGCTGGGGGAGAAGTCCTGCGCACTGGCGACGACGGATATGCCGCGCACGCAGGATCATGTGAATCATACGATCCGTGACAGGTCTTATACGCCGATAGATGCTATTTCTGTGAGCGAGGCCGTCTGTGCTGGCGAGTGGGCGCTGGGAATGATAAGCGATGAACGGTATGAGGGGCATCTTGCGTTTGTTGAGGGAAATCGGCATGGCGGATGATGCCGGCGAAGGATAGTCAATGGCATAGTAAAACGCCCGAGGGGATAGGCTGATCCTTTCGGGCGTTTATTGTGGGTGTCAGTATATGGTCTTGCCTTTCCAATGAGGTAAGGAATATGTTTTACAGTTTTGCCCCAAGGTACTTCAGGTACCACATCAGCATTTCTCCGTAGTTTCCATACATACGGGCGCTTCGGGCAGCCTGATGGAGGTTTTTTGTCCCTTTGGGGGGAACGAGGGGGACATCCTTCCAGGGTGTTTTTCTTTGAATGGCAGCGTATTCTTTGACGACGTCCCAGTTCTGTACCCAGTCGTGCCACGGTTTGGCATGGCCGGCGAAGTGAATGATGACTTTATCTTTGTAGTCTTCATTGACGGGCTGCTTGGCAAACAGGGAGTGGCGATCCAGATTGTAGAGGTAGTTGTATTTCTTGTCGATATAAAGGCTTTTACCGTCAAGCATTTCATTATGGATGTCCTGATCATGGTGAGAGAGGCGGTTTCCTACACGCTTGACGTTTTCTTCTGCGCGTCGGACGATGTCGTCGAAGAGGTTTTCTTTCATCCAGAGACGTGTATTGATGAGCATCATGCCGGCATTGAAATAACGGGTGGTGTGCATGCGCTTGGCATTGGCTTGTTCTCCGCGATCAGATACGACGGCGACAGCATTTCCTTGAAAGTCCAGTTCGGTCAGATACTTCAGGGAACCGCGGCAGAGCATATCCCCATCTAGGTACAGGACGCGGTCAGCAACTGGTGCGATGGTCGGTGCGACGAGAAAGCGGTAGAAGAAAGCAGCTACCCCATCAGAGAGAAGGAGTGGCTTGAAGCAGCTGTCGTCAATCAGATGAATTTCTAGAGGGCTGTCCATGGAAGCCGCTGCCTTTTGAAGATTTGCCTTTTCTTCTTCGGGAAGATGATTGATAAAGAAATGATAGCAGATGGGAAGGTCTTTATTGTGCTCATGCACAGTGAGGGCTACGATCCCCATGTGTGGGATATAGTCGGGTGTGCCTGTAAGAGCGATGTGGAAAGCATCTTTTGCGGTCGGCTTTCCGAAGTGCAGCGTTTGTGTCATGGCGTTGTCAAGTATATTTGACATATAAAAACTTCATCCTTTCATAGTTTCGACATATCATTTATACTAGTATAAATGATGTAAAACATACTAGCAAGGAGGCCTTGAATGAAACGGAATATTCAGCTCAGTAAAAAGACAATTTTCGTGACTGGAGCAGCTGGTTTTATTGGCGCAAATCTGGTAAGGCAGTTGCTTTCGATGGATTTACAGGGGACGGTCATCGGTATCGATAATATGAATGACTATTACGATGTTTCCCTGAAAGAGTATCGCCTGCAGGAATTGGAGAAGGCCGCTCGGCTATCGTCCAGTCAGTGGGTATTCATCCACGGGAATATTGCGGATAAGGCGCTGATGGGAGAGGTCTTTGCCAGGTACAAGCCGTCGATCGTGGTAAATCTGGCGGCGCAGGCAGGGGTGCGGTATTCGATCACGAATCCGGATGTCTATGTCGAGTCGAATCTTATCGGATTTTATAACATCTTGGAGGCATGCCGCCATTCGTATGATGATGGTGCACCGGGTGTGGAGCATCTGGTCTATGCGTCCTCGTCTTCTGTCTATGGTGGGAATACGAAGGTGCCTTTCAGCACGGATGACAAGGTGGATCACCCAGTGTCTCTCTATGCGGCGACGAAGAAGTCGAATGAGCTTCTGGCTCATTGCTATGCGAAGTTGTACAACATTCCCTGCACGGGGCTGCGCTTCTTTACGGTTTATGGCCCTGCTGGCCGTCCGGATATGGCGTACTTCGGATTTACGAATCAACTTCTGGCAGGAAAGACGATCCAGATCTTCAATCATGGGCATTGCGAGAGAGACTTCACGTATGTGGATGATATCGTGGAAGGTGTTGTCCGTGTGATGAAGGGAGCTCCTGAAAAAAAGAACGGGGAAGACGGGCTCCCGATCCCGCCGTATGCAGTGTATAACATTGGCGGCGGTCATCCGGTGAATCTCTTGGATTTCGTGGATATCCTGCAGCAGGAGCTGGTGCGTGCCGGTGTGCTTCCGATAGACTATGATTTTGAGGCGCATAAGAAATTGGTTCCTATGCAGCCGGGAGATGTGCCAGTGACGTATGCGGATACGGAGTCGCTTTCGAGGGATTTCGGCTATTGCCCGATGACTTCGCTCAGAGATGGTCTTAGAAAGTTTGCTGAGTGGTATAAGGCATACTATGTCAAATAAGGAATCATTAGCTTTATATAGGAGATCGAGATCAATGAATATTGCGGTAGCTGGTACAGGGTATGTGGGTCTGTCTTTGGCGACGCTTCTTGCGCAGCACAATCATGTGATGGCAGTGGATATCATCCCAGAAAAGGTGGACATGGTGAATCATAGAAAGTCGCCGATTCAGGATGACTATATCGAGAAGTACTTGGCAGAGAAGGCTCTGGATCTGACGGCGACGATGGATGCGGAGGCGGCGTACAAGGACGCGGACTTCGTCATTATTGCGACGCCGACCAATTATGATTCGAGAAAGAATTTCTTTGACACCAGCTCTGTCGAAACGGTCATTCAGCTGGTGATGCAGTACAATCCGGATGCTATCATGGTCATCAAGTCGACGATTCCCGTCGGCTATACGAAGAGCGTCCGTGAGAAGTTTGGTACGAAGAATATCATCTTTAGCCCGGAATTTCTGCGTGAAAGCAAGGCGCTCTATGATAACCTTTATCCGAGCCGTATCATTGTCGGTACTGATCCGACAGATGAGAAGCTGGTGAAGGCAGCGCATACCTTCGCGGGACTTCTCCAGGAAGGAGCGATCAAGCAGGACATCCCGACACGGTTCATGGGATTTACGGAAGCGGAAGCGGTAAAGCTTTTCGCAAATACGTATCTGGCAATGCGTGTATCGTATTTCAATGAGTTGGATACCTATGCGGAGACGAAAGGCCTTAGTACGGCGGAGATTATCGATGGCATCTGTCTGGATCCACGGATCGGTGAATTCTATAACAATCCGTCTTTCGGTTATGGCGGCTATTGTCTCCCCAAAGATACAAAGCAGCTTCTGGCTAATTATGAGAACGTGCCGGAAAATCTGATCGAAGCGATCGTGAAGTCGAATCGGACGAGAAAGGATTATATCGCTGATAAGGTATTGGAAATCGCGGGTTACTACCACGACAACAGTGAGTATGATCCGCGCAGGGAAGAGTCAATGACGATCGGCGTGTATCGCCTGACGATGAAGTCGAATTCGGATAATTTCCGCCAGAGCAGCATCCAAGGCGTCATGAAACGCATCAAGGCGAAGGGTGCGCAGGTCATCATCTATGAACCGACGCTAGAGGATGGTACGACGTTCTTTGGCAGTCTTGTGGTGAATGACCTGGCAAGGTTCAAAGAGCAGAGCCATGGCATCATTGCGAATCGCTATGATCACTCGCTCGATGATGTAAGAAGCAAGGTCTATACGAGAGATTTATTTGAACGGGATTGAAACGAGTGTTCAAAATGATTAGTCTAAAAGGTGAAGGTCTTTCCTTGAGGGATATTTTGAAGAAAATAGTCATTCCTTCCGTGTGCTTCCCATGGGGGATAGCCGCATTTCTTATGTTTATTCTTCATTTCGGGGGAGATTTCCCTGATATCTATAGCTACGCACAGCCGCGTCTGGGCGCGGCTTTTGCTGTCATGCTCATCGTTTCCTTTGGGCTTTTTTCCGTTTTCAGTAAAGACTACCTGAAGCGTCTCCTGCCGTGGGCGGTGATCCTGCCGCTTCTTTGGGCGGGTACTTTTACTTGGGCGTATGGATTTGCTTCGCTGCCGGAGAAAAAACATTTGGGAGATTACTACGTGCTGGGGGCGTTGCTCTTTTCTCTGCCTTATGTGTACACGATCGGGCTTACGAAATGCGGCGGCTATGTACGCGCGGCTTTGCAGGCCATGTACGGTGCTTTCAATTTTTTCATGCTGCTATTTCCGCTGATTTATATCAGTTATTATTGGCGATTCGGCGGAGAAATGGATCTCTTTGCTTTGATGGCTGTCCGCGCTACGCATTGGGAAGAGGTGAAGGAGTTCCTCAGCACCATGGGATCTCCTTTGTTACTTGGATTGGCTATTGGCGTGATCCTGCTACTCTTGCTGGCAGCTTATGTGCTGACGCAACAGGTGGGACGATGTGCGGAGAGCGGTAAGGGGTTATTGCGAGGAAATGGGAAGAAGGTCAAGGTCGGCCTGATCGTGATCTCCATCCTTTTCTTTGGCGGCTTTATCCGACAAATCATCCATGTATTCCCGATCAATTTATATCGTACAATGAACAGCAAGGGGAGCGAGTTTCAGCTTTTGCAGAATTTTAATACCAATCTGGATAAAAATACAGTCGGGTTGAAGCTTATAGATCCTGCGGATGGGCTGGATGAGGGGACACATATCGTCATCATCGGGGAGAGTGCGAATAGGGATCATTTGAAGGCATTCACGCCGAGCTATCCAGAAGACACGACACCTTGGCTTTCTTCTAAGGTCAATGATCCCGATTTTTCGTTGAACTACATGGCGTATTCGAATTTTCCGAATACCCTCATGTCGCTTTCGTATGCGATGACGAGTGCGAACCAGTATGGAGATATGGATCTGTCTCATGCGGTCAGTATGGTGGATGCGGCCCGGGCTGCAGGGTATCGCACGGACTGGATCTCTTTCCAGAATAGAAGCTCGCTCTCGAGTGCGGGCGTGACGCTGATCGCAGAGCGTAGTGATGCGTCCTTTTGGGAGAAAAATTATGATGAATATGCCGTCGATGTCATGAAGAAGTTGCCGCCGGCGAAGCGGCGTGTGCTTTTCATTAACATCATGGGCAGCCACTATACGTATCTGGCGCGCGTGCCGGCGGATCAGAGGGGTGCGCTGGGGATCTCTGAAAATGATCCCTACTATGGCTATGATCTGACGGTCGCGTATACTGATCGGGTCATCCGGGATATTTTCGAGTATGCTAAGGCACATATGAACTTAAAGTCGCTTGTCTATTTCTCTGACCATGGGGAGAATATGGAACATTTCCACTCCACTTCTCCATTTTTCTATGATATGGTACATATTCCATTTTTCGTCTATTTGTCGCCGGACTACCAGGCAGCGCATCCGTCTCTGATGCCGGTGCTGAAGAGTCATGAGAAACGGCCTTTCACCAATGATCTGGCTTTCGATACGGTCACGGGTCTGTGGCAGGCAAAGACGAATTTCTATCACGCTGCTTATGATATTTCTTCTCCGGACTATGCGATCACGATGGAGGATGCGAAGACGTTCGGGGGAAAGCGGATGGTGAAGGATGATCCGGCACTGGCGAAATAGCGAATGCCTGAGGATCCATAGATGACACGATCCGACAATAAAAAATCCTCCCTCGGTGTGAAACCGAGGGAGGATTTTTTATTGCCATTTATTTCACTTCCTGGATGATGGTCAAAATCATCGGGCGGCGCTTGGTGCGGTCGAAGAAGTATTTGCCGAGGGCGTCTCTCACCTGGGTCTTGATGGCGTTCCATTCGGAGACGTTGCCGGCTTCGCAACGGTCAAGGACGGACTCGATGCGTTCTCTGGCTTCGGTCAGGAGGGCTTCGCTGTCTCTCACATAGACGAAGCCGCGGGAGACGATGTCGGGGCCGGCTAAGACTTGGTTGCTGCCTTTTTCGAGGGCGATGACGACGATGACGACGCCGTCCTGAGCGAGTTGCTGGCGGTCGCGGATGACGATGTTTCCTACGTCGCCTACGCCGAGGCCGTCGACGAAGACGGGGCCGGCCTGGACGCGCTGCGGATTGATCTTGCCGCCGCGGCTGGTGAATTCGAAGAGGGTGCCGTTTTCGCCGATCAGGATGTTTTTCTTTTCGACGCCGAGGCTTTCTGCGAGTTCTGCGTGGCTGACGAGCATGCGGTGTTCGCCGTGGACGGGGATGAAGTATTTCGGCTTGACGAGGGAGAGCATGGTCTTCAGGTCTTCCTGAGAGCCGTGGCCGGATACGTGGACGCGGGTGGTGGTGCTGGTGACGACGTGGGCGCCGAGGCGCATCAGGCTGTCGATGGTGCGGCCGACGCTGGTCTCATTGCCCGGGATCGGGGAGGCGGAGATGATGACGGTGTCGCCTGCGTGGATCTGGACCTGACGGTGGGAGCCGTCGGCCATGCGGGAGAGGCCGGCCATCGGTTCGCCTTGGCTGCCGGTGGTCAGGATGCAGAGGCGGTCGTCTCTGTAGTGACCAAGCTCTTCCGGCTCGATGAAGGTGCCTTCCGGGGCTTTGAGGTAGCCGAGCTCTTGGGCGATGCCGACGACGTTCACCATGGAGCGGCCGAAGACGCAGACTTTTCTTTTGTTAGCGACTGCTGCGTCGACGGCCATCTGGATGCGGGAGACGTTCGATGCGAAGGTGGCAAGGATGATGCGGCCTTTGGCATCGGCGTAAGCGCTCATGAGGGACTTGGATACGATGGCTTCGGAAGGGGTGTAGCCGGGATTCTGCGCGTTCGTGGAGTCGGCGAGAAGGCAGAGGACGCCTCTGTGGCCGAGCTCGGCGAGCTTGTACATGTCGGTGAGTTCGCCGTCGACCGGAGAGTGGTCGAATTTGAAGTCGCCGGTATGGACGATGTTGCCGACCGGGGTGCGCAGGTAGATGCCGCAGGAGTCCGGTATGGAGTGGCAGACGTGGAAGAAGCCGAATTTGAAAAGGCCTGTTTTGAATTCGTCACCGGGTTTGACGGTGTGCAGGTCGTAGTTTGAGATGTGTGCTTCTTTGAGTTTGCCTTCGATGAGGCCGCAGGTGAGGCGTGTGGCGTAGACCGGGGCGTTCACTTCGCGAAGCAGGTAGGAAAGGGACCCGATGTGATCTTCGTGTCCGTGGGTGATGAGGATGGCTTTGATCTCGTCTTTGTGTTCGATGAGGTACGAAAAGTCCGGGATGACGATGTCGATCCCGAGCATGTCTTCTTCTGGGAATGCCATGCCTGCATCAATTACGATAATTTCGTCGCCGTAACGGAATACAGTCATGTTCTTCCCGATTTCTCCAAGGCCTCCTAATGGAATGATCTGTAATCTTGCTTTTGCCAAAATGGATAGAACCTCCTATTCAGTTGTCGGAGCCGGCAGTCGCCGGCTCTAAAAAAATATTTTTGCATTGTATGTCAAAAATAAAAGCCGTTCATAGTCGCTTTTCCTATTATATCACATGGGGGAAGGAAATAGGGGATGCGAATGGAGAAAATAGTAAGGAGGAGAGAAGCATGATCGGCGGGCTTGGGGTTTTGCGCGATAAAAAGCGGCGATGCGCTTGGCGAGGAGGAAGCCTTTTCCTATTCTTTCTTCAAGTATGATAGAATATGGGTATAAAAAGGCGATATACATTTATATTTCACAAAGGAGTAGTTATGAATCAGTTCAAAGCGGGCGACACGAATGCGGTCGTCCTGGCAGGGATGTGTACGGCGCTGGCCGTGGTGCTTTCTATGGTGGGCTTCTATGTGCCGGGGATCTCTCTTCTGGCGCTGCTTTCGCTGCCGCTGCCGATCGCGTACATGGGGATCCGCGAGGGTGTGAAGTGGGCGGTGATCGCGACGTCGGGGATCATGATCCTGGACTCGGCGTTCTTCGGGATCACGACGGCGTTCTTTCTGGTGGTGATGTTCGGCTTCGCAGGGATCGCGATGGCGTACTGCTATCAGAAGCACTGCTCGGCGCTCCGCACCTTTGGGACGATCGTGGTCGTGATGTTTTTCGCGATGCTTTTGAACCTTCTGGGTACGGTGGTCATGATGGGGATGCCCTGGGATCAGGTGTATGGAAGTACGCTGGATCAGATGCAGGGGATGGCAAAGGAGATGTCGGGGCTTATGGCGTCCGGGGATCAGCTGGATCAGGTGAATCAGCAGACGGAGGAAATGATCAAAACGATCCGAAAGATGATCCCGGCAGCGATGGTGATGGCACCGATGGTGCTCGCCTGGGCGGTGATGCAGATCGAGAAGGTGGTTTTCCGCCGTCTGGGGCTGACGGATTTTCCGCAGTTTCCTCCGCTGGAGCGCTGGCATTTCCCTCGCTGGGTACTGCTGCTCCTTCTTCTGTCTGTAGGGACGCAGTACATGCCGCTCACCGAGCAGGTGAAGGATCTTGCGTATAATGTGGGCGCGGTGTGCTACTTCGTGCTGTGGATCCAGGGGATCGCGACGCTCTGGTGGCTGCCGCATATCTATCCGGTAGTGAAGCGGCTGCGTCTGCTCATTGTCATCATTTCGATCTGGATCCCTCTCCTGCAGCTCTTCACGGTGTATCTCGGCGTGGCAGATATGGCGCTGAATTATCGGAAGAAGAGAGGGTATGAGTGAAATTAGGAATGAGGGTTAGCCCACAGGGCGGGTCGTCCTTTGATTGCGAATAAAAGCCTCGCTTGAATAAGAAATTAGAAATGAGAAATGCGAAATGGTGGTGCGGCGCCAGATCCTTCGACTCAGTTCTCACTGTTCCGCCTTTACATGATCGAACATCCGACATTTCACTCCGCTCAGGATGACGAAATGCGCCGCAAGTAAAAATAATGGCAATGCCCGAAGGTGGCATTTAGTCACTAGTCGCTTGGTGCTCCTAATCCCTAGCTACTAATCCCTGCTTTCAAACTTGTGGTGGCGGCTTCGTCGCGATCGATGGCTCAGGTCGCAGCTGTTCTGGCATTCGTTATCTCACATACGACGCTTCTCGCCGCTCAGGATGACGAAACGGGGCGATGCCCGAAGGTATGCGGAGAGCAGGTTTCCCGTTTCGAGCTTTCCAAACATCGACCGCTGGGCCGCGAATGACAAAGATTTCTCGCTTGCGCTCGAAATGACGACACGAGAGAGTCCGATGTCTCCTAGTCTTTTGGTCTTCTAGTCTCCTAATCCCTAGCTACTAGTCACAAGTCACTAAACATCGAAAGGAGCTCCCTATGCGAATGTTCGACCTTCTGACGAGTGGTGCGATCTTTGCGGGGCGGCGGGGATGGGGCGTTGTGGCGGCGCTGGGACTCGGCTTTGGCGTGATACTTGCGCTGGGAGGCTCGTGGGCGAGATGGGTCTATCTGCTTTTCCTGCTCTTTCCGGCGCTGGAGGATGCGCGGACGGGGTATGTGTCGGATGGCTGGCCGCTCGTTCTTTCGGTGTGCGGCGCTTTACTGATGATTTCCCGAGGGGTGTTTCTCCTCTGTCTTTTGACGGGCGTAGGAATGGGGGCGCTCTATGGACTGCTGTATCTGATCTCTAAGCGATCCCTGGGGCTTGCGGATGTGTTTCTGGCCGCGGCCTCTTCGTTTTGGCTGCTGCCGATGTATGGTCTTCTTTCTCTATGGCTGACATCGCTGGCGGCCCTTTTATGGTGTGCGTTTTTGCTTCTGCGGGGACGGTTGGGGCGAAGGACGGAGATCCGCTTCGTGCCCTTCCTGGCGATCGGAGGTGCTTTGGCGTATGGGGTGCAGGAAACGGTGGGAATGGCTTTCCTTCTCGCATCGCTCGGGCTTTCTTCTCTTTGAGCTGCTGCTCGTCCTTTTCCTCTTTGCGCTCGCCTCTGCGGCAGCGGTGCCGATGCTCTGGGACTGGCAGGAGGAGAGGGAGCTCGATCTTGCATCGGAGGAGGTGGCTTCGGCGATCCGCGAGGCGCAGATGATGGTGAAAAGCGGTCATGAGGATATAACCATGGCGGCGATGTCGGTCACCTTCTACTGCGACGAGGAGGCGGGGCGTGTGTCGTACCTAACCAAGCGCGGGGTGAAATTCATCCAGCCGCGGGGGACGCTGTCTGCCAATATCCGTGCAGGGGGAAGGCTCTATGTCGTCTTCCGCAAGGATGGTTTCGCGGGCTCGGAAGGAAATGGGAAGTATACCATGCGGCTCCGGACGAAGGATGGAAAGCATGAGAAGGAGATCGCAGTCGCTATGTACACGGGGCGTGTCAGGGTGACGAGAATCAAATGAGGAATGAGGAATGCGGAATGAAGGTGGCGGCTTCGCCGCAATTTTTAGGGAAACACTGATTAAATCGCTGTCCGAACAAACGTAGAATGACGCCCTATCCCCCCAGCATCGCTTCGCTCGTCGGCCCCTTCCTAAGGAAGGGGCTCTTTTGCGTATCGGGGGGAGGTTTCTCGTTTAGAAAGTTCCTCATACCATTCGATTGTCCGCAAACAAAAAAGATTCCTCGACTTCGCTCGGAATGACGATACGGGAGTACCGCTTGGTTTAAAACTTGCGGCGCCTTATAAATTTGATGCGCCGCACCACAACCCTGAACCCATCAACCTGAACCCGCCCCCTCTCCTGTCCACCACACATGTTCTCTTGAACCTACTTTCTTGAACCCGTATAATGAAACCATGATTTCATATAAAGGAGGAAGCGTTGTGGCAGAGAATGAGAGCAAGTCGAAGGGAAATTGGAAGAAAGAGGGCTGGGGGAAGAAGCCGGACACGGATACGATGATCGTGACGCGCATTCCGCCGCAGAATATAGACGCGGAAAAGTCCGTTCTGGGGGCGATGCTGCTCGACAAGGACGCGATCATGACGGCCGAGGACAAGTTGACGGCCGCGGATTTCTACCGCGAAGCGAATGCGATCGTATTTCAGGCGATCCTGAATCTGGCGCACAAGGGCGAGCCGGCGGATATCCTGACGGTGACGGAAGAGCTGAAGCGCATGGGACGTCTGGATGATGTGGGGGGCGTCCTCTATGTCAATGATCTGCCGGCGAATGTGGCCACCACGAAGATGGTGGACCGCCACGCTGACATCGTCGCGAACAAGGCGAAGCTCCGGCGGCTGATCGATGCAGCCGGCGTAATCACGGATGAGGCGTACTCGGAGCGTGATGATGTCGAGGATATCACGGACAATGCGGAGAAAACGATCCTTGCCGTGACGCGGGACGAAAAAAGGGGAAAAAACCGCTCCTGCCCGTGCCGCGGGATGCCCGCCGTTCGGATTTCACCTCGATCGGCGAGGCGGTGCAGAATGAGCTGCAGGAGATCACGCGGAAATTCAAGAACAAGGAGTCCATCACAGGGCTTCCGAGCGGATTTCCTTCCCTTGATGCGTTGACGAGCGGCTTCCAGAAGGGCGACTTCATCATCGTGGCGGCGCGTCCATCCATGGGTAAGACGGCTTTTGTGCTGAATATCGCGAAGAACATGAGCATTTCCTCGGCGCACAAGCACGTCGCCTTCTTCTCGCTGGAAATGTCACGCGAGCAGCTCGTGCAAAGACTGCTCTGCTCGACCGCGCTCGTCGACAGCGCGAAGCTCCGCACCGGGCGGATCTCCACGCAGAAGGAGTGGGACCAGCTCGCCTCTGCGGCCAGCGTCCTCATGGATGCGCCGCTCTTTATCGATGATACGCCGGGCGTCTCCGTCTCGGAGATCCGCTCCAAGTGCCGCCGCCTCAAGGCGGAGCAGGGGCTCGACATCATCATGATCGACTATCTTCAGCTCATGCAGGCGAAGAATACGCTCCGAAACGGAGATAACCGCCAGCAGGAGATCTCCGAGATTTCCCGATCGTTGAAGAGTCTGGCACGTGAGCTGAATGTTCCGGTCATCGCTCTTTCGCAGCTGTCCCGAAGCGTCGAGGCCCGTCAGGACCACCGCCCGCTCCTTTCTGACCTGCGAGAATCCGGCTCTCTGGAACAGGATGCGGACATGGTGTCCTTCCTCTTCCGTCCCGCGTACTACGACCGCGACATGGAGGATGACAATCCGCAGAAGAATGAGACGGAGATCATCCTCGCCAAGAACCGTAACGGCCCCGTCGATACGGTGAAGCTCCTCTTCGCCGGCCAGTTCACGCTCTTCTATGAACTCACCAATCAGGAACCGCCGCCGGATATGATGTGAGAAGGGGATTCAGGGTTAGCCAGTGGGGCGTGCCGCCCTTTGATTATGTTTGAAAGCCTCGTTTGAATTAGAAATTAGAAATGAGAAATGCGAAATGGTGGTGCGGCGCCAGATCCTTCGACTCAGTTCTCACTGTTCCGCCTTTACATGATCGAACATCCGACATTTCACTCCGCTCAGGATGACGAAATGCGCCGCGGAGTATAAATCATGATGGTGTCCGAAGGTTGTATTTAGTCACCAGTCACCAGTCACTAGTCACCAGTCACTCCTAATCCCTAGCTGCTTTCCCTAAGGAGGCAAAATGAAAACACATCGCGGCTTCCTCATGGTCTGGGTACTCGCAGGGATCACGGTCATCCTGATCCTTGCCGGCAGCGTCGCGCTGACGCTTTCGCAGGCGATGCGCCGGGAGGTCAGGATGGAGATCGCGACCGATGAAGCGCTCATTGTACAGGAAGCGCTGGAACAGGGGAAGGCGGCGGTGCGCTTTGGTACGCCGCTTTCGATTCCGAGAGACATAGAAAGAAATGGGAGAACGTACCGCGTAGATTTCCATCAGGAAGAGACCGCAGTAGAGGGAGCCGCCGTCATCCGTCTTTCCTGTGAAGTCACGCATGAAAGCGGAGAGACCTACCGAGCCGAGACACTGGTGGATCGGTGACTGATAGTTGGGGACTAGTGACTAGTAGCTAGTGACTGGGGATTGGGTTTCAAAGAACTCCTCCCAGTTGAGCAGCCCCTTCTCAAAGGGGGAGCGCATGAAAGAGTATCCCCATTTCTCTTTCATCCCCTCGCGAGGTAACGATACGAGGACACCGCTTTCTCATGGCCTGCGGGCAAATCTTGAACCCTCTGCTAAACATGTTATAATAAAGAGAAATCAATGCAAAGGTGGGATTTCTTTGTTGAAAAAAGTACTCATGACCATGGCACTCTGCGCCGCCAGTGCCATGCCTTTTGTTTCCGATGCGAAGGACAATGTGAGCGCCCAGCTCCCTGCTCAGGCGGAAGCGACGCAGGGAAAAGCGGAAGACACGCTGAAGAGACCGGCGTTCGAGGACAAGCGGATCGAGATCAATCTGGCGAGCCGCCTTCTCACCCTGTATCAGGGGGACGTCGGCATCCGCATGTATCCTGTCGCACCGGGCAAGCCGGATTCTCCGACACCGACCGGGCGGCGCAAGGTGGTCGAAATGGAGATCAATCCGACCTGGGTCGATCCGGATGATCCGAAGACCGAGGTTCCGTCGGGGCCGGACTGTCCGCTCGGCTACCGCTGGATCGGGATCGGCGGTAATTATGGGATCCATGGGACGAATGTGCCGTCCTCCATCGGCGGCTACGCATCTCACGGCTGTGTTCGCATGTACGAGAAGGATGTCGAAGACCTCTTCGATCACATCGTGAAGGGGATCCCTGTCGACATCAAGTATGAACGTGTCGTGGCAGAGATGGATCCGGACAAAACCGTCGTTTACTACGTATACCCTGACGGCTATGGGCGAGAGCCGCTCGAGATCTCTGATGTCAGAAAGAAGCTGGCGGAGCTGGGGGCGGGCGGTCTTGCCGATGATGCGAGCATCCAGCAGGCGATCGACAGCTCGGACGGACAGCCTCGCTATGTGGCAAAGGTTTATGACCTGTATCTCAAAGGAGAGCTGCTCGATGTCCACGCCTATGGCAAGGACGGACACGTGTATCTTCCTGTGATGGCCATCGCGAAGGCCGCCGGCATCCGCACGGAGTGGTCGCCGAACTGGAAGCGCTTCACCACCACCTTCGGAAAGGCACCCGGCCTCAAGAGAGGAAAATACATCTATATCGATGCGAGTGATGCGCCGGCGCTTTTTCGCCTCACGGGGCATCTGGATGAGAAGCACAATTTCATACTGGAATGAGAAAATCCGCTCCGAGAGGAGCGGATTTTTTGTGCTGGGGATTGGTGACTAGTGGCTAGGAGACTAAGAGACTAGGAGGCATTAGACTCTCTCGTATCGTCATTTCGAGCGAAGCGAGAAATCTTTGCCATTCGCGCCCCCGCGGTCGATGTTTGGAGAACTCAAAACGGGAAACCTGCACTCTCCAAGACCTTCGGGCATCGCCCCATAAATGTTCGCGGCGAAGCCGCCACCACAACCTTGAACCCTGAACCCTTGAACCTTGAACCCTGAACCATTAAGCCCTGTTTCTGTTTCTCATTCCCAACCTGTGCTATAATATAGATGCTTGTATGCCCATTGCGTTTTTGGATGGAATAGGAAGAACGCGATTTACATTTTCGATCACAGGAGCGATCTATGAAGAATTCAGATATTCGCAGGGAGCAGCCGAAGAAGCGATCCACTTTCAAGAAAGTGCTGGTCTTTCTCTTCGTGATCTGCTTCATCGCAGCTGCGGGCGCGGCGGCCGGATTTTTTGTGTCTGTCTCGAGCCATCTGCCGGACGTGGCAGGAAACATCACGCCGAATGCGTCTTCGCGCATCTATGATGACAAGGGACGGCTCATCACGACCGTCCATGCGGAAGAGAACCGCATCCCGGTGCCGATCTCTCAGGTGCCGCAGAATCTGCAGAATGCATTCGTCGCGGCCGAGGATGTGCGTTTCTATGAGCATCATGGCGTCGATCCGCGCGGCATCCTGCGTGCGGTCTTTGCGAATCTGACGAGCGGCAATGCGACAGGGCAGGGCGGTTCGACCATCACCCAGCAGCTCGCGCGCAATGCCTTCCTCACGCAGGAGCAGACGCTGAAAAGAAAGCTGCTCGAAGTGGTGCTGGCTTTTGAGATCGAAAGCAAGTACACTAAGAAGCAGATCCTGGAAATGTACATGAACCAGATCTATTTCGGTCAGGGCTGCTATGGCATCCAGACCGCGGCGCATGTGTATTTCGGAAAGGATGTGAAGGATCTCTCGCTCTCGCAGTGTGCGATGCTGGCAGGCCTTCCGAACAGTCCGAACTATTACTCGCCTTTCCGCAGTCTGGAAGCAGCAAAGTACCGTCAGGGCATCGTACTCGATCAGATGGCGAAGTACGGCTACATTTCCGCAACGGACGCACAGGCGGCGAAAGCGGCCGATGTGCATCTGGCCAAGCAGGACAAAGGAAAATCCGGTGCGGGGACCGCGCAGTATTTCATCAACTATGTCATCCAGTCCATCAGCGATAAGTATGACTCGGATGCAATCTACAAAGAAGGACTGCAGGTCTACACCACGCTGAATCTCGACATGCAGAAGGAAGCGGAGAAGGCACTCGCCGCCGAGCTGCCGAAAGGGAATAAGAACAGCAAGGGTCTCACCCAGCCGCAGGGAGCGCTCGTCACCATCGAGACAGGTACGGGCCATGTCAAAGCCATGGTCGGCGGACGCGGTGAAGACCAGTTCAACCGCGCGACACAGATGGTCCGTCAGCCGGGCTCGGCCTTCAAGCCGTTCGTGTATCTGACGGCGTTTGAAAACAAGTACAGCCCTTACGATACCATCAGCAATGAGAAAAAGACCTATGCGGGCGGCTGGACGCCGAAGAACTACGGCGGCACCTCGGGCGGCAAGGTGACGCTCGAAGAAGCGCTCGTACATTCCATGAATATCCCGACCATTGACCTCGCAGACAAGGTCGGCATGTCGAAGATCCTCGCTACTGCGGAGGCCTGCGGCATTTCCACCCTCGTGAAGGATGGCAAGGCGAATGATAACAACCTCGCGGCCTCCATCGGCGGCCTGACCAATGGCGTCTCCCTGATCGATATGGCGAAGGCGTATAGCGTCTTTGCGAATGGCGGCAAGCTCGTCGAACCGACGGCGATCCTGAAGGTCGTCGATCGCAATGGCAATGTGCTCGAGGACCATTCACAGACCGCTCCCAGCAAGCAGGTCGTGAGTGAAAATGCGGTATACCGCCTGACGAGCATCCTGGAAGAGGTCGTTTCCAGAGGCACCGGCGGCAATGCGGCCATCGGCCGTACCGCAGCCGGCAAGACCGGTACCACCGATGACGAGCACGATGCCTGGTTCGTCGGCTACACGCCGGAGCTCGTCACCGCAGTCTGGATCGGCGACGATACCTCGACCAATGCCGGCTACACCGGCGGTACGATCCCGGCAGCCATCTGGCGCGACTTCATGAGCGTGGCTCTCGGACAGTACAAGTCGAAGTCTTTCGAGATTCCGGATTCTGTACGCGCTGAAATGGCAAAAGCCCGTGAGGCACAGGCGAAGAAGGAAGCAGAAGACAAAGCCAAGGCAGAAAAAGAGAAGAAGGATAAGGAAAAGAAATCCGCCGGCAGCAAGCTCCTCGACCGCATCACCGGCAAAACACCGGCGAAGCCGCAGGAGGGAACGGATAAGCCGACGAATTGAGATCTCACGGCTCCATAAAAATCCCGCTATCTTGAGAGATAGCGGGATTTTTGCGTGGGGGATCATGGATGCCATGTCGGATGACTAGTAGCTAGTGACTGGTGACTAGTGACTAGAAGACTGGAAGACATCAGATGGTTTCGTATCGTCATTTCGAGCGTAAGCGAGAAATC
>FR879547.1 GCA_000434475.1 Dialister sp. CAG:486 | reverse complement strand
TTGTGAAACAATCCTTTGATGCACAGGCAGAATAATAATTTTGGAACGTTAAAGGGGGCCTCCTATTTGAAAAAGAAAAAAGACGAAATAACCATCCGTTCCAGTGCAGCAGAATACCTGACCTATGTTGCCTCTGTAGGTGATCTGCAAGGCAGCGTAGAGATGCGCTATGAGGATGAAAATATATGGCTGACACAGAAGATGATGGCTACACTGTACGATGTGGATGTTCGTACAATCAATGAGCATATCAAGAAGATTTATTCTGATTCAGAGCTTGAAGAAGATTCAACTATCCGGAATTTCCGGATAGTTCAAACCGAAGGTTCTCGTCAGGTCACACGCGATACCAAGCACTATAACCTTCAAATGATCATTGCCGTAGGCTTCAAGGTCAATTCCGAGCGTGCCGTACAGTTTCGTAAATGGGTAAATCAGATTGCCAAGGATTACACCATCAAAGGCTGGGTCATGGATGATGAGCGGCTGAAACGCGGAACGTATCTGACAGAGAAGTATTTCGACGAGCAGTTAGAGCGCATCCGTGAGATCCGTGCCAGCGAAAGAAAGTTTTATCAGAAGATCACTGACCTGTATGCGACAGCCATTGATTATGATAAAAATGCTGCAACGACGAGAAGATTTTATGCGACCGTCCAGAATAAGATGCATTACGCAGTGCATGGACATACGGCAGCTGAGCTGATCGTGGAAAGAGCGGATCACGCAAAAGAGCACATGGGATTAACCACCTGGGCAGATGCGCCGGAAGGAAAGATTAAGAAAAGTGATGTTACAGTCGCTAAGAATTATCTGAGTCAGTATGAAATGAAGCAGCTGAATCGCATGGTGACGGCATACCTGGATTTTGCTGAAAACATGACCTTACGCCATATCCCGCTTACGATGCAGGACTGGGAAATGAGGCTCAACAGCTTCATTGAAATGTTTGATTATGGTATTTTACAGGACGCAGGCAAGGTGTCCGCAGAAATTGCAAAGCTTCATGCTGAGACAGAATTTGAAAAATACCGTGTGATTCAGGACAGATTGTTTATGTCCGACTTTGATAGGTATATGCTGGAGTTGGAAGAAAGCGCAAAGAAATAATGACCGGATTCCAGGTCGAGACGATGAAATCCGGCAACTCAATTCCCTGCGAGTGTATAGCCAATCAGCGGTCAGAGCTGCCGTACGAACTTCCATTGGCGTCCTTACTCCAAATCGTTTCTGAAAACGTTCGCAATTGTAAAAATGGACGTATTGCTCGATGGCCGAACGCAGCTTGCCTTGAATTCCTTGCTGCAGCTTGCGTTTCCCGCTCTTTCCATGAAAAAGGCCTCGCCCTGTTCCTCGTATTTCCTTACCTAGCCACGAAGACTCCGCACGGATAGCCCATTCGACCTGGTGATTTGTCGGTCAGATCCTTTGCCGGAAAGATATTCTCGCGCTCTGGCAAGCATCCAATCTGCTGCATGTTTCCTCTTGGCCATAAAAAAATCCCCCTAAAGCAGTTTGGTTATTTACCTTGTCTGCTTTAGGGGGATCATATCAC
>FR879546.1 GCA_000434475.1 Dialister sp. CAG:486 | reverse complement strand
TGAGGATTCATTTCTTCACAGCTCCTTTTTCTTGGGCTTCTTTTCATGGGCTTGAGAGATAAGTGTCATCGAGTGACGCAGATCGGGGGCTTGTGGTGGTATCTCCGCTCCGCCTTGACATGGTGCGCATGGGCTCTCCTATGCTTCTTATGGTGGCGGTATTCCGGCGGCGGAAGGGGATCGCCCGGATGGCGGGCTTCATGGAGAGCGATGTGGTAGTCACGGCCCCTTTCTTCCATGTCTGCGGCCGAGGCCGTATTCAGAGCAAAGGCACCGGCGGATAAGAAGGCAAGCGCACAAGCGGCGATCAGGAAACGTTTTTTTATCGTAGTCATGACAGGCTCCTTTCATTGGGGATGAGGAGCAACGACTCCGAGAAGCACTGCTTCCATCGGACTGGCCGACGAAGGCAGTGTTTTCTTGACATCGTCTCAGAGCCGGTGCCACTCTACGTCATCCTCATCGGTATGACGTCTCTTTTCGGGATGGGCTTTTTCCTGATCCTGCTTCAGCTGGTCAGGATGAAGTTCGTAATACTTCTTCTCCCAGTCTTTCAGCTCGCGCTGGGCGGGCTTCTTAGCCTCCGTCTGCTCGGCATTCTGCGGCGTCGGATCCTTGGCGCTTGCTGTGTCAGCGAGGAGGGCAGTGCCCGCGAGGGCAAGACCTAAGAGGGATGCGGTGAGGAGTACATTCAGCTTTTTCATGATGATTCATCCTTTCTTTTATGGCGGCGAGGGTCGCATAAAAAATCTGTTGTACTCAGTATATATAAAAACGCAGGGAAAGGGAAGGGGAGAAAAATGAGGAGTGAGGAATGAGGAGTGGTGGTGCGGCGCCAGATCCTTCGACTCAGTTCTCACTGTTCCGCCTTTACATGATCGAACATCCGACATTTCACTCCGCTCAGGATGACGAAATGCGCCGCGGAGTGTAAATAATGGCGATGCCCGAACGTGGTATTTAGTCACTAGTCACTAGTCACTGATTTCCCTCTTCCTGCGGAGCTGCCGGCGGGCCTGCTTTGTCGTGCGCACTCTGGTGATGGTCTTTGTCTTCCATTTTTGGATGGGACGGATTCATCATGGGCGCGCGCTGTTCTTCTTTTCTGGGACGGGCAGCGGGCGGGGGCATTTTGCCCGGCTTTTCTTTTTTTTCCCCGCCAAAGGTCTCCATGATCTTCGGGCGGTTCACCTGTGCCCAGTTTCTGTACGCCGGGGCGTCATTGACGAGGAAGGAGGCGGCGGCGCTCATCATGGAGATGACCGCGAGTGCGATGCAGACGACGATCTTTTTCATTTTTCTTCACCGCCCTTCTCTTCCTTGGAAAAGGAGCCCTGCAGGGCCCTGCTGCCTTCGCGGCCGATAAGGAAGACGGCGAGCGCGGAGGAGACTCCTGCGACGCCGATGGAGAGCTTCGTCATGAGGTGAAGGCCGGGCAGAGGCATGACGCCGGGCAGCGGAGCAAACTCGATGGAGATGAGAGCGAGGACCAGCAGGGTCGCGCAGATAAGAATGATAGCGAGGAGAAGGCTGGTGCCGTAGAGCAGGCGCGAGGTGAGAAGCGCCGCCCTTTCGGCAGCCGCAGGCAGCTTCGGACTGACCTCGTCCCAGGCTTTTCCCGCTTTGCGGGCCGCTTCCTGCGCCGCTTCCTTCGCGTCATCGGTGAAGCGCACGCCTTTGGATTTCTCATCGACGACACCCTCAGAAGCGTAGGACTCATAGATGTCCTTAGGACTTCCGAGCTCCTTCGCGATGGCCTCTTCGGTGAGCCCGCGCTTTTTGCCTTCTTCAAAGTGGGCTTCGTAATCAGCGAGGATCTCTTCCACCTCGCTCTTCTTCGCATTTCTGAAATAGTAGCGGAGAAGGTCTAAAAATTCTGTTTTATTCATTGAGGCTCGCCTCCTTCTTGCATGAGCTTCTGTACTGCTTTGTTAAATTCCTGCCATTCTTTGACAGACTCTTTGAATTCTGTGCGTCCGCTGTCCGTGATGCGGTAATACTTTCTGGGCGGACCATTGTGTGACTCGGCGAGATAGGTATCGACGAGCCCATCCTTCTTGAAACGGTTGAGGAGCGGGTAAATGGTGCCTTCAGACATTTCGATATATTTGGAAATCTCTGTCACCAGCTCGTAACCGTAGAAGTCTTTCCGGCGGAGCATGGAGAGCACGACGATCTCCATCACTCCCTTCTTGAGTTGGACGTTCATGATCGCTCCTTTCTTTAGGGAAACGCTGATCGCATAGGCGACCTTGGTTCTCATCTGCTAATACTATATCACAAGGTACTTTGTAATGCAAGGTACTAAACGATGAAAGAGTCGAAGGGGGCTGTGGGGCGTACCGTCCCTTGATTGTGAATGAAAGTTCTACGCTCTAGTTAGGAGTTAGGAGTTAGGAGTGAAGGTACGGCGCATAAAAATTAGGAAGCGCCGTTGAGTTTTATAGGAATGATGAACAGGCTGTTTTATGTAATGAGGGAGATGGGGGTGCTATATGAATGGTGCGCCCCTTCCGCCACTTCTCACTAAGTCCAGAGATTGACAAATCGCAATACGAAATCCTCATTCGTTCAAAAAATTTCCATTTGACAAACCTGCGTGTATCCGTTATACTTGCAATCAAGTTCAAACAAGCACATGCTGTGAACGAGAGGAAATCGGAATTTCGGAGCCTCAGAGAGCCGGTGGATGGTGAAAACCGGTGCGACGTATCCGTGATCTATCACTCGTGAGCTTCCCAGCCGAAGGTAGTAGGCTTGGACGGATGTCCCCGTTACGGAATAGCCATTAAAGTATAATGCAGGGTGGTACCGCGATCTCGCCCCTGTCCCAGAGTGGACAGGGGCTTTTTAATTTCCGGTACGCCCCTTGGCAGAGTATAAATGCAAGGTGGTACCACGCAAAAGCGTCCTTGCCCTTTCGGGGCAGGGACTTTTTTCTTGGATCATCTGCGGATGGTGAGTGATAAGCCGGAGTGGTACCGCGCCAAAGCGCCTCCGATGAGAGTATTCTCATCGGAGGCTTTTTTTATCAGGAATGAGGAATGGGCGAAAAAGCGCCGCAGGTCTTGCCAATTTGCTCGTATCGCAAACCTCAAGCCTTTCACTTTGGATTTCCCAAGCAACACGATCAAGAACGATTCGCTATTGACAACTAAAGGAGAACTAAAAATGGAAATGAAAAAAATGATGAAAAGAGCAGGACTTGGACTGATGCTGGCAGCTGCGATGGCAGGTATGGCAGGATGCGGCGGCAATGGCAATAAGGAAAGTGCTTCGAAGCCGGCAGCAGGCGCGAAGGTCGCAAAGGTGGGCTTCCTGAATGGCGTGTCGGGCGGTGTCGCTTCGTATGGTCTTGCGGAGAAGGAAGGCTTTGACCTGGCGGTCGAGGAAGTGAATAAGGAAGGCAAGATCCACTTCGATGTCGAAATGGCGGATACGAAGGGCAATGTGCAGCAGTGCGTGAGCGCGGCGCAGAAGATGATCGCTGCCAAGAAGGTGCTTGTCGTCGGCCCCTTGATCTCCGGCGAATACAAAGCGGTCGGCCCGCTCTTCCAGAAGGCACAGATCCCGCTCCTCGGCGCAGCGACCACCGCAGAAGGCCTCATCGAGATCGGCGACTACATGTTCAGAAACTGCGTGCCTGAGTCGAAGAATATTCCGCAGACCGTGCAGAAAACGCACAAGCTCCTCGGCTATAAGAATGTGGCTGTCCTCTACTCGAACAACAACGAGCATCAGGTATCTGCCTACAAGACCTTTGTGAAGGCGCTCGAAGCGGAGGGCGTGAACATCGTCGCGACGGAAACCTTCGCGGATAAGGATACGGATTTCTCCGCACAGCTGACGAAGATCCACAATGTGAATCCGGATGCGGTCGTCGTTGCCGGTTACTATCAGGAAGGCGGACTCATCCTGAAGAAGATGAGAGAAATGGGAATGAATCAGCCTGTCCTCGGGGATAACGGCTTCGTTTCGCCCGAGCTCCTCAAGATCGCAGGAGCGGCCGCTGACAATGTGTATGTCTCCTCTATGTGGTCGGCTGACCGCAGCAGCCAGGCGACCCAGAACTTCGTGAAGAACTTCAAGGCGAAGTACAATCACGATCCGGACAACTTCGCAGCATGTGCGTATGTCTCTGTGAAGCTCGCAGCGAAAGCAATGGAAGACGCAGGCACCACGACGGATTCGAAGAAAGTCAGGGAGGCCCTCGCGAATGTGAAGAATTTCGAGTCCGCTGTCGGTCCGATGACCTTCAATAATTCCGGGGATCCGGATGTCGACCTCGTCCTCCTCAAGGTCGAAGGCGGAAAGTATGTGACGCTGAACTAGTGGCTGGTGACTAGTGACTGGTGACTAGGAAAATGGCAAACAAAAAACGCAGCTTGATATGGCTGCGTTTTTTACTTGCCAATCATCCATCATTTACAACTGCACGGGGATCAGGACTTCAGAGCCGATGGCTTCGCCGTCAGGGTTCTTCGCAGCGGTGAAGGTCCAGGTCTTTACGGAGGCGGTCACGTATTTCGAAAGAGCTTTGAAATCAGCACCGGACAGCTTCTCATCCTTCATGACTTCAGGAGCGCCGTCCATCTTCCCATCGCTATTCACATACACCTTCACGGTGAGGACGGGGTGAGCGTTTCTCTCAGCGGCCTCGCGGACTTCTTCCGGCATGTCTTTCAGGACCTGGCTGGTGGGGGCGGCGGGGACGGAGATCATGGTGGAGATGAAGCGGAGCGGAATGGTCACGCTCGTTGAGACAGATCTGTCACCGCGTTTCGCCGGCCGGAACTGCCAGAGGTTCACGGAATCTATGGCGTATTGGTCCAGAATGATGGAACCGGAGCTTTGTGCCACGGAAGCATTGGCCGCTGTCCCGTCTTCGGTGACGGTGAGGGCGATGAGCGTACTCGTGCTGTGTGGAAGCGCTGCCATCGCTTCCTGAATGGCGGCGTTCTGCGGTGCCATTTTGTGAGATCTAAGCGACGGCGGGACCTGCTGCGCTTCCGTGAGCGGGGTGCCGTCCTTATCCAGGTACACGCCGCCGGAGGGAACGGCAGCCGATGCGGAAGCCGCGAGGGCGAGGGTGAGCAGGCTTGTGAGAATGAGTTTTTTCATCAGAGTTCTCCTTTGAATGGTAAATGGAAGTTTTATGTTTCTTTCATTTATTCTAATGAATATGGAGAATTTCTGCAAGGGGGGCGGGGATGGGTTCAGAAGGTTCAACGGGTTCTATGGGTTCAACGGGGTTGGTGCGGCGCATAATACTATGGAAGCGCCGTGAAGTATAAATAGAGCGATGCTCAAAAGTCGTATTCAAGTCCCGAGTCCCCAGTCCCCAGTCCCCAGTCACTAGTCACTAGTCACTTCTTCATTTCAAATCCGTGATCCAAAAGCGCAGCGGCTTCCGTGAAGCGGCTGTCCCAGCCGGCGTGCATGATGACGGCGATGAGGGTTCTGCCATTCCTTGTGGCGGCTGCGGCAAGGCAGCCTTGCGCGGCGCGGGTGTAGCCTGTCTTGACGCCGATGGCACCGTCATAGGTGAAGAGGAGATGATTGGTATTCGTGCAGGGAAGATTTTTGCTCGGGCGTTCGTAGTGGACCTGCTTGCTTTTGGTAGAAACGATCTGCCGAAATTCTTTGTTTCGAAGGCCATACTGCGCGATCTTCGCCATGTCGCGGGCTGTCGAGTAGTGGTCTTCATCCGGCATGCCGTTCGCATTGACGAAGTGGGTACCGACGGCTCCGATGGCGCGGGCTTTTTCATTCATCATGGAAGCGAAATGGTTCACATTTCCGCCGATGGCTTCTGCGATGGCTGTGGCCGCCCCGTTATCGGAGATCAGCATCATCTGATAGGTGAGGTCTCCGAGACGGATCCATTCGCCGCCGCAAAGCTCGGTGGATTCGACGTTGGCGGCATTGTGGCTGACAGCGATGGTTTTGAGAGGATTCCCCTTTTCCAGAGCGAGGATGCAGGTCATCATCTTCGTCATGCTGGCAGGGTATTCCCGCTTGTCCGCATTTTTTTCATAGAGGACTTGTCCCGTCCGGGCATCGATCAGGATCGCGGCGTCGGCCGTGAGGATGGGCGCTTGCGCATTCGCGGAAAGCGCGGTGAGGGTGAAGAAGAGGAGAGTGAGAAGGCGGAAGAGCAGTTTCATTTTGGCTCCTTTCGGTAAGAACTGGGGAGTCGGATCCGCGCGGGCAACGATCAGATCCGCGGGCCCTAGAAAAAACAACGCAGTGACAGGGTCACTGCGTTGTTTTTTACATGGTTTGACAGGCGGGCATCGGCCCGTGTTCCTTTTCCCTTACAGCAGGATATATTTCAGGATGAAAAGCACGGCCAGGATGTACATGAGCGGGCTGATCTTTTCTGTCTTGCCGGCGAGGGTATTGATGATGACGTAAGAGATGACGCCGAAGGAGATGCCTTCTGCGATGGAGTAAGCGAATGGCATCGCGATGATGGCGAGGTAGCATGGGATGGCTTCTGTCATATCCGTAAAGTCGATGCCGGCTACGGCGGTGAACATCAGGAAGCCGACGGTGATGAGTGCCGGTGCGGTCGCAAAGGCGGGGATGGCCATGAAGAAGGGGGAGAGGAAGAGGGAGAGGATAAAGAGGACGGCGACGGTCATCGCAGTGAGACCGGTGCGTCCACCTTCCGAGACACCTGCTGCACTTTCGACATAGGTCGTGGTGGTGGAGACGCCGAGGACAGCGCCTGCGGTGGTGGCTACGGCGTCTGCCATGAGCGCGCCCTTGATGCGCGGCAGACGGCCCTCATCATCGAGCATATTGGCTTTGGAGGAAACGCCGATCAGTGTGCCTAAGGTATCGAAGATATCGACGAAGAGGAAGGCGAGAAGGACGACGACGAAGTTGAAGGTCGCGACTTGCGAGAAGTCGAGCTCACCGATGAGGGGAGAGATGCTGGCCGGAGCAAAGGAGGCAAGGCCGGCGGAGAGATTGGGCAGGGTGCTGAAAGCGCCGTGCGCCGGATCCGGCACATAGAGACCGGTGACTTCGCAAAGAATGCCAAGGATCCATGTGAAGAGGATGCCCCAGAGGATATTGCCTCTCACCTTTGCCACCATGAGGAAGGCGGTGAAGAGGACGCCAAGGATGGCGAGTACGACGGTGATGCCGGTGGTATGGAAGGTACCGGCCAGCATGGCCTGCTTGAAGGAAAAGAGGGAAATCTTGGTGGCCGGGTTGCCGACGATGATCTGCGCACCGGTGAGACCGATGAAGCAGATGAAGAGTCCGATACCGGCAGAGACAGCTTTCTTCAGATTGAGCGGGATCGCATTGAAGATCGCTTCACGGACATTCGTGAGAGAGAGCACGATGAAGATGACACCCTCGACGAAGACGGCAGCCAGTGCCATTTCCCAAGTGTAGCCCATCTGCTTTACGACGGTGAAGGCGAAGAAGGCATTCAGCCCCATGCCCGGTGCCAGGGCAAAGGGGTAATTCGAAAAAGCGGCCATGAGGACAGTCCCCAGAAAACCGGCGATGGCGGTCGCTGTCAGGACAGCGCCCTTGTCCATGCCGGCTGCGCTCATGATGGCCGGATTGACAGCCAAGATGTAAGCCATGGTCATAAAGGTGGTGATACCCGCCATGATCTCCGTCTTGACGGATGTACCGTTTTCACTCAGGTGGAAAACTCGCTCCAAAAGCCCCGTTTCTTTCTGCATGGGTATGCTCCTTCCTAGGGAAACACTGATTCTGCGATTGAATCAACGTTTCCTTAAATCCATTATGGAAATTCGTACTTATTATATGATGTTTGGGAATCAGTGGCAATAGAGAAATGGGTTGACTAGTGACTGGTGACTAGTAGCTAGGGATTAGGAGCCTCAAGTGACTGATGACTAGTGGCTCTCTCGCACCGTCATTTCGAGCGAAGTCGAGAAATCTTTATTATTCGCGGTCAGGTGGGCAATGTTTGGAAAGTCCAAAACGGGAAACCTGATATCGAGAGACTTTCGGGCATCGCCCCATAAATATTTGCGGCGTAGCCGCTACTAATTTGCCTTCCCCATCGGGGAAGGGGGACCGCGTCAGCGGTGGATAGGGTGCTTTCGTAAATCGTCGACTTGAGACGCATTTTCCCACTCTCTTTCATGCCGCCAGTGCCCTATCCGCCCCTTCGGGGCACCTTCCCCTCGAGGGGAAGGCTATTCATACTCGCGGCGAAGCCGCCACATTCATTCCTAATTTCTCATTTCTCATTTGAGCAAAGCTTTCCTCCCCAATCAAGGAATCGCACGCCCCGTGGGCTAACCCTTACCCCATATGCTACAATAGACATAATCCATCAAATGAAAGAAGGTCAATCGAAATGAGCGTATGCAATCTGTGTCCGCGTGCGTGCAAGGTGGTGCGCAGGGAGAGTATCACGGGCGAGGGTCAGCTTGGCTATTGCCAGAGTGGGATGCTGCCGGTGATCTCCCGCGCGGCTCTTCATCACTGGGAGGAGCCGTGCATCGCAGGGACGCGCGGGGCGGGGACGGTCTTTTTCGCCGGGTGCAATCTGTCCTGCGTGTACTGTCAGAATTATGAGATTTCCGAAAGAAGAAAGGGCATCGAGGTTTCCGTTTCGCGGCTTAGGGAGATCTACTTCGAGCTCATTGCCCAAGGGGCGCACAATATCGATCTTGTGACGCCGACGCATTACACCCATGCGATCTTCCAGAGCCTTCGTGAGCCGCTGCCGGTGCCGGTCGTTTATAACTGCGGCGGCTATGAGAGCGTGCATACCGTGGCTTTCCTGCGCAAGAAGGTACAGTGCTGGCTGCCGGATCTCAAGTATTATGATGCGGAGATCTCCGGGAAATACAGTGATGCGCCGGACTACTTTGAAAGGGCGAGCGCAGCCATCGAGCAGATGTTCAAAGAGACAGGACCCTATGTGATCGGGGCGGATGGCATTTTACAGAGGGGCGTCCTCATCCGCCATCTGATCCTTCCCGGCCAGGTGGAGGACACGAAACGGATCCTCGAGTATGTGGCGGAGACGTTCGAGCCGGGAGACGTCCTTTTCAGCCTCATGCGTCAGTACACGCCCTGCGGCCGCGCGGCGGAATTTCCCGAGATCGATCGCAGGATCACGGATGAAGAATACGAGGCGTGCGAGTCCTATATGGAGGAGCTTGGCATCATCGATGGCTACGTGCAGCAGAAGGAGAGCGCGGAAGCGGCTTTCATCCCTGCTTTTGACGGGACGGGCGTTTTGCGGTCATAAGCATGTAAAAAGCAGATCTCGCATTGGCGGGATCTGCTTTTTAGCTTCAGGGTTAGCCCGTGGGGCGAGGCGCCCTTTGATTACGTTTGAAAGCTTCGATTAAATGAGAAATTAGAAATGAGAAATGCGAAATGGTGGTGCGGCGCATAAGAATCAGAAGCGCCGCAGAATTTTAATAGTGCTTCACGATATCGTCATCTCAAGTGGATCCCTCGGGCTTCTTTGCAGAATGGTCAGCGTGCTAACTGCGCTGCTTCAATCACCGCTTGCTTCTAATCCCTAATCCCTAGCTACCAGCTACCAGTCACTAGTCCCTAGCCACCAGTCACCAGTCACTGATCCAAAATTTCCGCGAAGCGCTTCACAGGGGCCATGGGCGCCCGGTGCGCACCGATCTCTTTTTCCATCCATACGACGTCGTACCAGCGGTCGAATTTATATCCGCTCTTTTTGAAGTTGGCGACAAGGTCGTAGCCCATATGGCTGTGGAAATCGACGCTGTTCGTATCCACATAGGGATCGGGCGTGGCGGGATAGGTGATGCAGGCATAGAGCGTGACGATGCCCTGTGGGCGAAGATAGGTCTCAAGGGCTTCGTAGAGCTTGCGACCTGCGCCTGTGTGACGGGCCTCCTTAGCGATGTAGATGGAGGTCTCGACATTCCAGTCATAGGCGGGGCGGGTATGGAAGGCGCCGGCGTAGACGTAGCCTATGATCTTTCCTCCCCGCTCTGCGACGAGGTAGGGATAGGCTTCAAGGGTGGTCTGGATCCGGCGTCGGAATTCTTCTTCGCTGGGGACTTCGTATTCAAAGGTGATGGCGGTCTTTGTGACGTAGGGGGCATAGATCGCAAGCAGCGCTGCTGCGTCATCGGGGGTCGCGGTGCGGATGGTGATGGGAGAGGATGTCATAGGAAGCCTTTCTGAAGATATAATGACTTTTTGGGGGGGTCTCCATGGGCGCAGTATCAGTCCGCCGTCTCAAATGCGTTTTTCCGCTTTTTCCATAAAAGGCTTTGCTTCTACGACGAAGCGGATATGTTCGGCCTCACCGATCTCTCCGGCTTCGTCATAGGCGATCAGGTGGAGGGTGATCTTCTTCCCTTTGACGACTGTGACGGTGGCTTCGGCGCGGACGGTGCTGCCGACGAGGGTGGGCTGCTTGTGGGCAAGGCCGATGAAGCCGCCGACGGTGGTTTCGCCTTCGGCGAGACCTTCCTTCACCGCATCGCAGGCGGCTTCTTCCATGAGAGCCGAGAGGACGGGGGTAGCGAGGACGGGGAGCGAGCCGCTTTTTACCACTTTCGCGGTATCATTTTCTGTGACGATCTTGGTGGCAGTGCCTTTCATTCCGATGGTGATGGACATGGGGATTCTCCTTTTTATCATAGATATCGATTGACCTGTTGGGATTGTTAGGGAAACACTGCTTCTGCGATTGAATCAGCGTTTCCCTAGCTACTTCATTTTACCACGGACTATTATATATTTACATATGATATAATGGGTAGAGTAAAAAATAGAGACATCTGTCTCGGATAGGGGTGCTGTGTGGAAGACAACGACACAGAGATTTCTAAAAAAGAAGCGAAGAAGAAAGGCGTGCGAATCGCGCTCGGTATGGCGGCGGGGCTGGCCATCGCCCTCCTGGGCGGCTGGTATTTCTATGCGTCAGACCACGGGACGCGCAGCGGAAAGACGCAGGTCAGGATCGAAAAGAATGCGACGGGAGGCGATATCGCATCCCTTTTGGAAAAGCAGGGCGTCATACGAAGTGCTGTGCGCTTCCGCCTCTATGCCCGCCTTCTGGGAGAAGGAAATCAGCTGCAAAGCGGGGACTATGTGCTCGAAAAGGGGCTGACGATCCGGGACGCTATCGATGCCTTAAAGCATGGGAAGACGGAGGCATACTTGGTCACGGTACCGGAAGGCTCTACGGTGCATCAGATCGGAAGCCTCCTTGCGGAAGCGGGCATTGAAGGGGCAGCAGACTTTGAGGCAGAAGCGGCGACCTATGGCCCCTTGAAATATCAGTACGGCCCCGTCGCGGTACCGATCAAAGCAGAAGGATTTCTCTTCGCGGATACGTACAGCATTCCCAAGGAGTACACGGCGCGCCAGATCTTGGATCTCATGTATCGTCATACCGATGAAATGCTGACGCCGGACATCCGAAAGAGGGCGGAGGCGAAGCACATGACACTGCATGACCTTTTCACGATCGCCTCGATGGTAGAGCGCGAGGCGCGTTTCCCGGAGGATCAGGTGCCGATCGCCTCTGTCATGCTGAAGAGACTTTCTATCGGCATGCCGCTCCAGATCGATGCGACGATCCAGTATGCCTTGGGCGAGCAGAAGGCGGAGCTGACCATCGCGGATACGCGCATCGACTCGCCGTACAATACGTATACGCACCCCGGCCTTCCGCCGGGGCCGATCGGCAGCCCGGGACTTCCTGCCATAGAGGCGGTGCTGGCTGCCGAGCCGGGTGACTACCTCTACTACGTTGCGCAGGCTGACGGGCATCATGTATTTACGAGATCCTACGAAGAACACCAGCAGGAGACGGAGAATATTTATGGATCCAGTTCTTGAAGCACTGAAAAAAGAGTTAGAAATCGAAGCCGGCCGTGACCAGGTCCCCATCATCCGAGGCCCGGAGCGCTCGCTCCTCCTTTCGGCCGCCGAGAAGGCTTCGCCGAAGCGTATCCTTGAGATCGGGACAGCCATCGGCTACTCCGCGCTGCTTTTGGCAGAGCGTTTCCCGCTCGCAGAGATCGATACGCTCGAGATCGATCCGAAGAGGCATGCCCGCGCGGAGGAGGTCATGCGAGCGGCCGGCTTCTCGCAGCGCGTTCACTGCCATCTGGGCGATGCGGCAGAGCTTTTGGAAACGCTTGAAGGGCCCTATGATTTCCTGTACCTGGATGGCCCGAAGGGCCAGTACCTCCGGCAGCTGAAGGCCATCGAGCAAAAGCTGTCGCCGCATGCGGTGATAGCGGCGGATAATGTGCTTTTCCGCGGCATGGTAGAAAGTGATGCACCTGTGCCGCATCGGTATCGGACGCTGGTCGTGCGCCTGAGAGAATATATAGCGTATGTGAGGACGCACTACGCTACGGTCATTTATAAGGATGGAGATGGACTGGCAGTCAGTGAGGAGCTAGAAGCGAGGAGTGAGGAGTGAGGAGTGGCGCATCAAATTTATAAAGCGCCGCGAAGTTTATATAATGAGGTTGCATGATGGATACCAATCAAACAGTAGCAAAGAAAAGCAAGCAGTTTGCGATTCATGTCATGAAATTGGTGGAGCATTTGCGGAAAAATAAGCGTCCGTACTTTATCATAGACCAAGTGGGGCGTTCGGGAACCAGCATTGGTGCCAATGTAATGGAAGCAGAGCATGCTATCACACAGAAGGAGTTTTTGCAGAAAATGTACATCGCCTATAAAGAGTCCAATGAAACGTTGTACTGGCTGGAACTGTTGTTTGAGAGTGGTTATGTTGCTCCAGAAGGTTATCAAAGACTATATACGGAGTGTAATGAAATAGAAAAAATGCTGTCTGCGATTACCAAAACGATGGCAGAAAAAATAAAAAGAAGCGGCGCTTTATAATTTTTGCGTCGCACTATCACTCCTCACTCCTCACTCCTCACTTCTAACTATTTAAAATAGCGTTTAACGGAAAGGTTTTAGATAATGAACAAAATCGAATTATTAGCACCGGCGGGGACGATGGAAAAAATGAAAATGGCGCTTCTCTACGGAGCGGACGCCGTTTATCTTGCAGGGAAGGTCTTCGGCCTTCGCGCATACGGCGGCAATTTCACGAAGGAAGAAATGAAAGAAGCCGTTCAATATGCGCACGGGATGGGGAAGAAGGTCTACGTGACCGTGAATATCATCCCGCGCAATGAAGACCTGGAGGGGCTGGACGACTACCTGCGGTATCTGGAGGAGATCCATGTGGATGCGGCGCTGATCTCCGATCTCGGGGTCTTTTCACTGGCCCGCGAGGTGGCACCAACTCTTCCCATCTTTCCCTGCCCCGCGAGGTGGCCCCAACTCTTCCGATCCATGTATCCACGCAGGCGAGCGCAGCGAACTGGCGGACGGTCAAGGTCTGGAAGGAGATGGGGGCAGAGCGCGTGGTGCTTGCCCGTGAAGTATCCGTGAAGGAAATGGCGGATATCCGCAAAAAGGTGGATATCGAGCTGGAGGTCTTCGGACACGGCGCGATGTGTATTTCCTGGTCCGGTCGCTGCCTGCTTTCGAATTTCTTCACGCATGGCAAGCGCCAGTCGAACCGCGGCGAATGCATCCAGGCCTGCCGCTTCAAGTATTCGGTCATGGAAGAGTCCCGTCCCGGTCAGTACTGGCCCATCGAGGAGGATGATCACGGGACATACATTTTCAACAGCAAAGACCTCTGCATGATCGATCACATCCCCGAGCTCATCGAGGGCGGCGCTTCTTCCCTCAAGATCGAGGGGCGCATGAAGAGCGTGTACTATGTGGCTGCGGTCGTCGCTGCCTACCGCAAGGCGATCGATACCTACTACGCAGAGCGCGGAGCTTACCGCGTGCGGGAGGAGTGGCGCGAGGAGCTGGAAAAAGTATCGCACCGTCCCTACACCACGGCGTTCGCTTTTCAGGAGGCGGATCATACCGCGCAGGAGTATGTCAAGTCACAACCGGAGCAGCCGTATGATTTCGTCGGCCTCATCCTGCCATCGGAAGAGGGGACGACCCGGGTGCAGCAGAGAAATCATTTCAAAGTAGGCGAGACTTTGGAGTACCTGACGCCGAAAGGGGATGTCGGTCTCTTCACGGTCGGACCGCTCACCAATGGAGAGGGCGAGGCAGTCGACCGTGCGCCGCATCCGCTCGAAGTCCTTACCATGCAGACGGAGATGAAGCTCCCTGCTTATACCATTTTAAGGAGACGTGCGAAACATGGATGATACCAGAGTGTATATAGAGATCCCGCCGGAAGCGGTGAATTATATCAACCGCATCATCGAGGGCTACGAGTACCTTGGCATTTTGACGACGCTTGATCCGAAGCGCGCCACCTGCCAGATCAATTCGACCGCTGACACGAGAGACATCGTCATCGATGTCCTGACGCATCTTACGGATGTGGATGTGAAGATCTTAGGGAGCAGGGAAGAAGCCGTGAAAAAGTAAAATGAGTGACTGGTGACTAGGGATTAGGGATTGGGAGCCTCGAGTGACTAGTGGCTGGGGATTAAAAGCAAACGGTGATTGAAATAGCGCAATTAGCGAGCTGACCGTTCTGCAAGGAAGAGCGAGGGCTACGCTCGAGATGACGATGGCGCGAAGCGCTATCAAAATTTTGCGGCGCTTAGATCCTTCGACTCAGTTCTCCTGTTTCAGATAAGCCATTCTTTAACATACGACGTTTTTCTCCGCTCAGGATGACGAAATGCGCCGCACCACCATTTCGCATTTCTCATTCAAGCGATGCTTACAAACGGAATCAAAGGGCGAGCCATCCCACGGGCTCACCCTGTTTCCCTTGACACTTTTCCCATAGGTGCTATACTTGACTGCTAAAGACATATTGTCTTGACAATGAAGAGAGGATCGGCGTCTCTTCTCCGTTTCATGATGATCTCGATGATCCACTTTCATATAAAGGAGATACAAATAATGGCTGCCAATGGACTTATTACAGACTTATACCAGCTGACCATGGCGAATGCGCTCTTCAAAAAGGGCATGCATGAACGCCGCGTGGTCTTTGACCGTTTCTATCGCAAGAATCCTTTCAATGGCGGCTATACCGTGGTCGCAGGGCTCACGCACCTGCAGGAATTTGCTGAAAATTTCCGCTTCGATGCCGATGACATCGCCTACCTCAAGAGCCTTGGGATCTTCTATCCGGAATTTTTGGACTACCTGGCCGATTTCCGCTTCACGGGAGACATCTATGCAATGCCGGAAGGCACGGTCGCATTCCCCGGCGAGCTCTTGCTCCGTTTCCATGGCACCACGACAGAGGCGATGCTGATGGAGACAGGCCTCTCCATGATCATGAACCATGAAAGCCTCATCGCGACGAAGACGCGCCGTGTGCGCACCGTTGCGGGCAAGGATGCGCTGATGGAATTTGGCCTGCGCCGCGCGCAGGGCCATTCTGCCGGACTGTGGGGCGCGAGAGCGGCTATGATCGGCGGATTTAACGGCACCTCGAATGTCGAAGCAGGCAAGCTCTTCGGCATCCCGGTCCTCGGTACGATGGCGCACAGCTGGATCATGAGCTTTGACACCGAGCTCGAAGCCTTCGAAGAATATGTGAAGCAGTATCATAGCAATCTCATCCTGCTGGCCGATACCTACAATGTGCTGGAGATGGGCGTGCCGGATGCGATCCGGATCTTCAAAGAGCTGAAAGCCAAGGGCGAGCTGCCGAAGGTCTACGGCATCCGTATCGACAGCGGTGACCTCGGCTACCTTTCCAAGGAAGCCAAGCGCATGTTCACGGAGGCCGGATTCCCGGATGCCATCATTTCCGGTTCGAATGATCTCGACGAATACCTCATCCAGTCCCTGAAGGAGCAGGGCTGCACCGTCACCAGCTGGGGCGTCGGCACGAAGATCATCACGGCGGACGGCTCTCCGTCCCTGGGCGGCGTCTTCAAGATGAGCGCCAGAGAAAAAGACGGCATCTTCGAGCCGGTGATGAAGATCTCCAATGATGTCGCCAAGATGACGAATCCGGGCATCAAGGAGGTACGTCGTTTCTACAAGAAATCGAATGGCAAGATGATCACGGATCTCGTCTGCCTCACCAGCGAACCGATGCCGGACGGCGGCGATTACACACTCGTCACCGAGTCGGCCAAGTGGCGCCGTAAGGAGCTGAAAGCAGGCACGTACACCTGTGTGGAAATGCTGAAGCCTGTCATGCAGAAGGGGGAAGCCGTCAAGCTCCCGACGCTTCCGGAAACCATCGCATATGCGAATGAGCAGATGGAGACCCTTTGGCCGGAATATACCCGCCTTCTGAATCCGAATATCATGGAAGTGAATCTCTCCGATGCCCTGCAGCAGCTGAAGAGTGAGATCATTGAAAAGGATCTCAAGAAATAAGAAAGAGCCAGCGCAAGCTGGCTCTTTTTGTTCAGGGGTAGGCCGTGGGGTGGGCTGCTTCTTGATTGCGGGTGAAAGCTTCGCTCTCTAGTGAGGAGTGAGGAGTGAGGAGTGGTGGTGCGGCGCATAAAACTATAGAAGCGCCGCGGAGTATAAATCATGGCGATGCCCGAAAATGGCATTGAGGTCACCAGTCACCAGTCACTAGTCACTCGAGGCTTCGCATTTCTAATTTCTCATTCAAGCGAAGCTTTCAAACGTAATCAAAGGGCAGCACGCCCCCGGGGCTAACCCCGAACCTTGAACCCCGAACCCCCAACTATGCTATAATAGAGGAACGAACTCCCACATATTTCCTGAAAGAAAGGTGACATAGATGAAACTTTCGAAATGGATGACGATTTCCATGGCATCTCTGGCGCTGGCAGGCGGTGTCCTGACAGCGGACGCAGACTCGATGATTCTTTCCGGCGGTGAAAAGCTCGACCTTGGCGAGAAGGTCAGCGTCTTTGACGGAAAGCGCTCCTTCTTCGGCAGCCAGCTGCATGACTGGCTCATGGAAGATAAAGCGGTGATGACCGTGGAAGAGGCGATCAAGAAGGAGAATCTTTTCCCAAAGAACGAAGCCTACTCTCATGATGTGGCACAGATGGCGGTCGATGTACTGCGCCGCGGCAAGCTCTATCAGGTGAGAAGCGAGGACAAAGGCATCTGCTATCAGGGGATGGTCGTCTCGATCGCGCTCTCAGATGCTGACGAGATGAAGCTCGCCCTCTATAGCGCGGCGCTCGATACCCAGTCGAAGGAAGCGGTGAAAGACAATCAGGCAGAGGCGGAAGCCAAAGAGCTGGCGCCTCTTCTGGCGATGACGCATGGACAGCTCACAGTGAAGGCGCACTCGGACTGGGCGGACAAGACGTCGAAGAAAGGGCTCGCCTACAGCACGGGCAGCGCACAGATCTCTATCATCCGTGACGGCTTCACGCTTCCGGTCTATCTGAAAGCGATCATTCACAAGGATAAGGGCATGACGACCTATACCCTTCTTGCGGCGGATCAGGCGTCTGGCGCGTATTTTGAGCCCGTCGTCGACAAGGCGCTGGCAGGAGCCGGAAAATGAAACGCATGCTTTCACTCTGTCTGGGCGTCGCCCTCCTTCTGACGGGCGGACTGTCTCACGCAGACGGTATGGACGGCATCCCGGCGGCGTCTCCTCTCGCACATGGAGAGAGCGTCAGCACGGCGGCTGCCAAAGTCATGGAGCCGCTGCCGATGGAAGAGCTTCTCGCGCTCATGCCGGAGAGCCGGGGATTTCTGGGAGATGGAAATCTTCCCAAAGGGATGACCTTTACGCCCTTTCACCTCTCCACAGATCCACATCCCTCTGCGGGGCTGCTCTTCCTTCCCGGGAAGAAGCAGGATGCGTCCGTCATCGCTTTCGGGATGGAAATGAAAGGGGAAGCGGCAGAGGCCTATTTCCACGACATGTTCCTGCCAGAGGGCTTTACTCCGGCGGCGGGGCAGCGCATGCTCCACTTCAATATCGGTCTGATGGAGGCGGAAACGATGCTGAACAACATCTTTCTGCAGACTGCCAAGGGAACGCGCGAGGCGACCGGTGAGCCCATCCCCTATGACCTCATGGGCGTCAGTATGATGCATGTGGAGCAGCTGCACAAGGTACTCAGCCAGCCAAAGACCTACGGCTTTGCTCTTTCGCCATATCTGGTCGCTGACGGATGGGCGATCCCTCTCTATATGCGCGGCTTCCTTACCAAGACGGGCGAAGGCTACCGGAGCCTTCTCTTCCTCGGCTTCCAGAGCCAGAAGGATGCACTCGATCAGGCCAGCTATGAGATATTGAGATCCATGAAATAAAGGAAACGCTGATTCAATCGCAGACTCGGATTTCATATGGATTTTTATACATAGCTTCGTCATCATCTTCCTTACATAGCTCGCTATTCTCGTCAGATGATTCCTTGCTCTGTATAAAATCCAAGAATGAAATCTGACAATGATTTAATCAGTGTTTCCTAAAAAAGACGTCACGATGCGAAAGCGTCATGACGTCTTTTTTCGTGGTCAGCCCGTAGGGGAAATGAGGAATGGAGGTGGCGGCTTCGCCGAGATCCTTCGGCTCAGGTCGCAGCT
>FR879545.1:16757-28953 GCA_000434475.1 Dialister sp. CAG:486 | reverse complement strand
TGTTGAATAGTCCGATGCTATTGATATCCCAACACTTTCATGTAATACCGCTACGTAGCCCCCTCAGCCCTTCGGGCAGTTCCCCCGATGGGGAGCCAAGAACGTTCTTCCGCTTAACTTAATAGCATTACCCGAAAGGGGCGGATAGGGTGACTATGGTATAAAAGACAGGCGAGATAAGGTTTCCCGGTCACTCCTATGAGAGCTGCAAGTCCCCCGCGGCAGATGGAACGCGAAAATGAGATGATCGTTATTTCACATCGCCTTTTCTTCTTATTGAATGAATCCGACCTCTTTGCTGATACGTTCGATTTCTTTTCCTTTTCTCTTGTTGTATTCCACTTTCATTTCTTCGAAGTAGTTTCTTCCATACGAATCGATAGATACGATCAGCGGGCCGAATTCTTTGACATGGCAGTGCCAGAGGGTTTCCGGCATGCCCAGATCCTTCCACTGGGCTTCGACGATTTCTTCGACCTCTTTGGCAGCGACGACGGCATTGCCCGCAGGGAATACGCAGTGGATCGCACCAAATTCCTTACAGCCGCGCTCGGTATTTTCGCGCATGCCACCTTTGCCTACGATGACGCGGACGCCGGTCGTTTTGATGAATTCATACTCGAATTTCTCCATACGCATGGATGTGGTCGGACCGACGGAGACCATTTCATAAGTCCCGTCATCATGAGGTCGAATGATCGGTCCGGCATGGAGAATGGCCTCGTCTCTGACATCGACCGGGATCTCCCGTCCTTCTTCGACGACGCGGCGATGAGCCACGTCACGACAGGTGGTGAGATCCCCGGAGAGATACACAATGTCTCCGATATGAATATCTTTCAGATCTTCTCTGGAAATCGGAGTAACCAGGATTTTTTTATCTTCTTTCACGATGACAGCCATGATAGTCTCCCTTCCTTATTTCTCTTCATATACGAAATGGCTATGGGTATCGGTGGTAAAGTTCAGGTCTTTATCGAAAATGATATGACCGCGGCGATGGCTCCAGCAGCCTACATTCAGCGCACAGCCGATGACGGATGGATGGCGTGCCGTATTCTCGATATGGACACCCATGACAGAGTAGTGCCCGCCCATACCCTGCGGTCCAAGGCCGAGTGCATTGATGCCATCTTCTAAGAGCTTCTCCATCTTGGCAGCTCTTGGATTGTCGCTGTGGCTGTCTACCGGACGCATGAGGGCTTTCTTGGAGTTCAGCGCTGCTGTCTCGACAGAGGTGCCGACACCGATACCGATCAGGAGCGGCGGGCAGGCATTGAGACCATAAGAAGTCATGCGGTCCATGACAAATTTCACAATACCTTCATAGCCTTCGCCAGGCATCAGCACGGTCGCGCAGCCGGGAAGCGAGCAGCCGCCGCCGGACAGGTAAGTGTAGATCTCACACTGATCCGAATGGGGGATGATATCCCACCAGACAGTCGGCGTCCCCTTGCCGACATTCTTACCTGTATTGTATTCATCAAAAGTCTCAACCGAGTTGTGGCGAAGCGGCGTCTCAAAGGTCGCCTGAATGGTGGCTTCGCGCAGCAGGTCTTCCAGTTCATTGATATAAGGAAATGCGGTGCCGCAGCGTACCCAATACTGCGGGACACCCGTATCCTGACAGGACGGGCGCTGCAGCTCTTCGGCGAGCCTCTGATTTCTAAACATCGTGCGATAAATGACCTTCGCAAGCGGATGGTCCTCTTTGTCGCGCAGTTCTTCCAGTTTCGCGATCACATCATCCGGCAAACGGATGGCGGTATGTCCCAGAAAATGAGCCATGACATCGGTCAGTTTTTCTACTCCAGTTTTCATTTGGATCCTCCTTCGATCAGCTGCCAGTTTTTCGCGTCTCAGCTGACCCTTTTACTTTATAGGAAGCTCTCACTGCTCCCCTTGACTGTCTGCAGTATAGTCCTCTTTCAGATAAAAATAAATTTCTGAATATTGAAGTTAGCTTCAGAAAAAACTATACTAAAAAGAAATGAAGGTTCAGGGTTGTGGTGGCAGCATTCCCCTTATGAGGAAGGGGGACCGCGCCAGCGGTGCTCGGGTGCTTACGTGAGTGTCACTATGTTTGCAGACGCATTTTCCATTTTGCTCATCTGTCTTTCATGCCGCAGGTACCCTATCCGCCCCTTCGGAGCACCTTCCCCTTGAGGGGAAGGCTAAACCGGTGCGCGAAGCCGCCACCTTCATTCCTCATTCGAGAAGAGCTTTCATCCACAATCAAAAGGGGCGCTACGCCCTACGGGCTCCCCCCAATTTTCCCAAAGGAGTCTTCCCATGACCTTACAGCAGCTCACTTATTTCTGCGCCGTCTGCCGTTATCACAGCATCGTCCGCGCAGCGAAAGCCCTCTACATTTCCCAGCCGACGATTTCCACCGCCATCCATGAGCTGGAGAAAGAGTTCCACATTTCCCTTTTCCTTCACACGCCGAACCGCATCCATCTTACGGAAGAAGGCGCCGCTTTTTATGAAAGAGCCAATGACCTCCTACAGCGCGCGAGGAATATGCAGGAGGAATTCAGTCAAGCCGCACTCTCCGTGCGTCCCATCCGTGTCGGCATTCCTCCGATCCTGTCCACCATCTTCCTTCCCGCTCTCTCTGATGCCTTCGAAGCGGTATGTCCTGTCCCGCTCGAGCTCTCCGAATGCGCCTCCCACCGCGCCGCCGAGCTCGTACAGGAGGAAAAACTGGACATCCTTTTGGGGAATCTCGATATATATAATCTGGAGCAGTACCACTACTATACGATGAAAGAGGATCACTATGTCTACTGCGTTTCCAAAAATCATCCCCTCTCGCATCTGACATCCGTCAGCCTGCCTGCCCTTTCTGAGGAAACGCTGCTCCTCTTCCACATGGACTCGGTACAGACACTCACCATCACCGCCGCCTTCCGCGCCCTCGGCCTCACGCCGCACGTGAAGCTCTACCTCAGCCAGCTGACGACGATGATGAACTATCTGGAAAGCGGCCGCTGCGGCGCCTTTCTCTACTCATCCATTCCCATCGATGAGGAGCGTTTCGTCCGCATCCCGGTCACGCCGGAAATCAGCACCAAGTTTGGCATCCTCTGGAAAAAGGGCATCTTTCTCCCTCATGGGCTCGAAGAGTTTATCCGTTTTGTGAAAAGAAGGTATGTGAGGTGACTGGTGACTATGGAAACGCTTCGGCCCCCTCTTCCTTACACCGCTCGATCTCAGAAATCAGACTTCAGACGGATGTGCCGCAGCCCCCTTCCCCAATCGTTGTATAATAGTAGGGTATAAATAAAGGAGGCCCTCATGAATACCAAAGAAACCATAGACGCCATTCTCGCGGAGACAGGCAAAGCCGTCCTGGGCAAGGACGATGTGCTCCGCCGTATACTGACCGCCATCTTGGCAGGCGGCCATATCCTGATCGATGACATCCCCGGCGTGGGCAAGACGACCATGGCCGTCGCCTTCACCCGCACACTCGGGCTTGACTACAAGCGTATGCAGTTCACCCCCGATGTCCTGCCCTCGGATATCACGGGATTTTCCATGTACGACAAAGCCTCCGGCAGCTTTCGCTACGTGGCAGGCAGTGCGATGACGAATTTCTTCCTCGCCGATGAGATCAACCGTGCCTCTCCGAAGACACAGTCCGCGCTTCTTGAGGTCATGCAGGAAGGGCGCCTCTCGGTCGACGGCAAGACCTACACCGTCCCGAAGCCTTTCATCGTCATGGCGACGCAGAATCCTTTCGGCTCCTCCGGCACACAGGAGCTCCCCGAGTCGCAGACCGACCGCTTCATGATCCGCATCACCGTCGGCTACCCGTCCCGTGAGAACGAGATCGAGATCCTGAAGGGCAGCCGCCGGAGCGCCGCTCTGTCCCTCAGCGCCGTCATCACGCCCGACGACCTTCTTACCCTTAGAAAACGAGCCGCGGAGGTCCACGTCGAAGACAGCCTCTTCGCCTACATGGTGGATATCGCTACTGCTACCAGAGAAAGCCATGACATCTCGCTCGGTATCTCTCCGCGCGGCACGATGGCGCTTTCCGCCATGACCCGCGCCCATGCCCTCATGGAGGGCAGAGCTTACGCGACCCCGGATGACGTCCTCGCCGTCGCCCCCTACACCCTCTCCCACCGTATCACCCTTTCCGGCGATGCCCGCTTTGCCGGAAAGACCGCAACGAGCGTGCTCGATGATATTTTGAAATCCGTCCCCATGCCGGAGCTTGTTTAGTGGCGGGGGACTAGTGACTAGTAGCTAGGGATTAGGGATTGGGGATTAGGGATTAGGAGTGACTGGTGACTAGTGACTTGTGACTGGGGACTAGGAAACTCTCTCGTATCGTCATTTCGAGCGTAAGCGAGAAATCTTTGTCATTCGAGGCCTGAGACTCACGCTTCCCCACATGTGCCGCGCATTTCTCCGCCTTCCTCATCTGTCTTTCATACCGACTGTGCCCTATCCGCCCCTGCGGGGCACCTTCCCCTCGAGGGGAAGGCTGGCGATACGAGGGAAACCTGCCATCGCAAACCTCCGGGCCTCGCCCCGTTTCGTCATCCTGAGCGGTTGAAAACGTCGCTTGTTTGTCAAGCGGTGCGCAAAAAAGCTGAGGCCTGAGTCGAAGGATCGCGGCGAAGCCGCCACCTTTACTCCTCACTCCTAACTCCTCATTCCTAATTTTCCTGAACCCTGAACCCTGAACCCTGAACCCTGAACCCTTTAAAGCAGTGTACATCTTATGAACTATCTATCTTATCTCTTTCTTGTCATCATCGCCCTTCTCTTGATGATCCTCTACGACTTATACGCAGCCTTCCTGCTCGCCGCCACGCTCCTTCTGGTGCCGCTCCTTGCACTTTCTCTGGGATATGCGGCGCGCCGATCGGTATCGGTGACGTTTTCTGCCCCGCACCGCACACATAGAGGAGCGGCCGCCGAAGTATGCCTCACCGCCAAAGGCCGCTTCCTCCCCCTTGTCTCTTCGCTCACGGCAACGATGGCAGGGAAGGAATACGACAGCTATGAAACAGAGAAGGACGAGACACGCTTCTATTTCCGGGTAGACACCGCGCATGCGGGACGCATCACGCTCCCCGCTCCCCGCCTTTCCTGGAAAGACCCGTTCGGATTTTTCCATTTCCATAAAGACGCGAAAGCCACTACGCTCCTCGTCCTGCCCCGTCCGATGGGCGACTACGCACATACGCTGAAGAGTCTCCTTCGCCTCTCCGGCAATGAAGAGGTGGAATACTTCGGCGCGACGCCCTACCAGCCGGGGGATAATCCCCGCCTCATCAACTGGAAGGTCACGGCCCGCACAGAGGATGTCTATGTCCGCGACCGCATGCCCGCAGACGATACACGCCTTATCCTCGCGGCAGACTATGAAGAGGATGATGCACTGCGGGATCTTCTCGCCGATGCGCTCCTTTCCTGCGGCCTCGCTCTCACGGCAGCGCGTATGCCATTTCATTTCGCCTGGATGACGATCCATGGCGAGGAGATCATCACCTCCGTCAAAGACAAGGCAGGCTGGGAAGAGGCTGTCGCCGAGTTCCTCCTCGCCGGTGGTGAGAATGCGCTGAAGACCAGCCATCTCTCGCCCCTCCTTCCGATCTGCTACCTGACAGGCGACCCCGCCCCCGCCGTCTCGCCTGTCCTGCACCCCTCCATCTGGTGCGTGCGTGAGGCCAAGGGCGCTGCCCTTTCCGGAAAAGCCGCCATTGCCCGCGCGCTGGGAGGTGAAGCATGATGACACGCCTCCTCTCTTCTCTCGGTGCCTTCGGTGCTTCTTATGCACTCTTCTCCTACTTCGGCGGCGGTGCGCTTCCTTATGCGATCTGCGCTGCGTTCCTTGCGCCTCTTCTTTCTTTCGCTCTTTCCAGACTGCCCGGCAGGCGCCGGCTGTCGCTTCTTGCGCTCCTTGCCATTCTCCTTCTCTCGCTCCCGCTCCTTATGAGAGATACCTTCCTTTCAAGCCTCCTCTCTGCGCTCATTCCTCTCGTCGATACGCTCAAAGAGCCATATGACATTGACATGACTGCACCGCTTGCGAAAGCCATCGCAAGCCCGGCTCTTGCCAAAGGGTGGATCGCCTGCCTTCTCTCCCTCTTCTTTACGGCCGGCGCATGGTCGAAAGCGACCCGCGCTATGGCAGCGCTTCTTTCCTTTTTCCTCATTCTCTTCGGCTTCTACTTCGGCGTGAACCCGCCCGCTCTCGCCATTCTTTGCTGCGCCTCCTACGGCCTTTCCGTCTTTGCCTCTCTCAAAAACCACGGACTCGGCATGCCGGAGATCCCCACCGTCGCTCTGACCCTGCTTCTGGGCGCAGGGCTTCTCCTCGTATTCCCGGAAAGCCGGTATGAGCAGCCGGCGATCTTCTCCCATATGCAGGAGAAGATCATCGGCTGGACTGACCCCTATGACCCGATCTTCCACGCCGGCAATGCCTACACGGGCATGATGAAGGGCGCCGCCGGACATCAGCGCCTCGGCAGCAGTGCCAGCATCCGTTATACCGGCCGCGTCATCGCAGACATCGAAGCGGCAAGCGATAAGCACCTCTACATTCGAAGCTGGACCGGCGGCCTCTACGAAGGCAGCCGCTGGAAGGACTTCCCGGACAGCACCTACGATGGGACAGAAGCCCTCTTCTCCAAGAACCAGGGCGAATGGTATGACCAATGTGCATGGCTCATGGAGGTCGCTGCCAGAAATCCATCGATCTCCCAAAAGCTCTTGAACTACACCAAAGAGAATGACCTTTCCGCCTTCAAGAAGCCCTTCACCCTCGCGGCCCTCTACGAAAAGAGCCGCTTCCTGCTCCTCCCCTATGATGCCGACTTCGGCGGTCCCTACTTCCAGTATGACCGCTCGCCGATCTCCCGCGAGGGCAAGGCCTACAGCACCGACGTATGGGAGTTCCCTGCCGGTGCGCTCCTCTCGATGATGGCCCGCGAATCCATCTCCGACCCCTACTACACGACCTATCTTGAAGCGGAAAAGCGTTACCGCCGCTTCGTCTACGCGCACTACCTCACCATCCCGGAAGAAACGCGCGACGCCATCGCCTCGCTGGGCAAGACCCGGCCCGCACAAAGCCTTTCCGAGAAGCGCGCACGCATCGACGCCATCCGCCATTTTCTGGAGGATCACTACACCTATACGAAAAATCCGGGCAGAACGCCTGCGGATAAAGACTTTATCTCCTACTTCCTGACCGAAAGCAGGAAGGGCTACTGCACCTCCTTTGCCTCTGCCGCCGTCATGCTGCTCCGCGCCTCGGGGATCCCTGCCCGCTATGCAGTCGGCCTTTCCGTAGACAGGGAAGATCTCCTGAGCGCCCCTCTGACCAAGGAAGGGCTCCACGCCCTCTCCGTCAATGATCACCACGCCCACGCCTGGGTCGAAGTCTATGTCGATGGCCTCGGCTGGCGTCCCTGTGAAATGACCCCGGGCAAAGAGGGAGTGGAGAATCCCTTCCCGATCCCGCCCGACAAGCAGAAAAACGAACAGGGCGCGCCGGACAAACCGGCTGACGAGAAAAACACACGTGAGAAAGCACCGAAAGAGCAGCCGCCTGCGGAGCAGCGACCACAACAGCAACCGCAGCAGCAACAGCCAGAGCAGCAGGGCCAGCCCCCGCTCTCCCAACCGAGGACGCCGGACGCCCCCGTTTCCCGCCCGCTTCTCCCGATGCTGCTCGCCTTCCTGCTCGTGCTTGCACTTCTTTCCGCCTATCCGCTCTACCGCATGACAGCCGCCTCCCGCCTCCTCGCCAAAGCACTCACGGATGACGCCCACTTCAAGCGCCTCATCGCCTACACGGAACGCCTTTCCCTCTGGGCAGGTCTTCCGACCCGCGGCTCCTATGAAGACAGGAAATCTGCTCTCACCAAAGACCCGCGCTTCGCCCCCTTCGCCCTCATGCTGGACCTTCTGGTCGCCGCCCGCTTCTCAGGAAAACCGCTGACAGAAAGCGAGAAGGCCGACATCCTTGCCATCGTGAGGGAGGCAAGGAAGCAATGCCTCAAAGGACTTTCTCTGACGGAAAAGGTGAAATTCCTGTGGAAAAAATTGTGATTCATCACTTAGGATTAGGAATTTGAAGCACCAAGTGACTGGTGACTGTCAACGGGTATTTGCATTTTCCTATGAACTAGTAGATAGGCTGCTGCTTGTTTATAGTGAAATGTGCTGCGGATCTTATATAAAGAAGAATATTGGGGAAGGTCTATAAATATGGCGCCCCTTCCACCACTTCTCACTTCTAACTTTCTTTCGAAAGGACTTCCATGGATATACTTTACATCATCTGGTTCGACGTGCTCCCCATCCTGGTCTTTTTAGGCGGCGGATGGTTTCTGGCGGGCAAGTTCAAGATCGAGGTCAAGACCTACGAGATCGTCATCACGCGCGTGGTACTGCCCTGCTTCGTCTTTTTCAACCTGTATCAGGTACCGCCGACCACCTCTGATCTCCTCCTGCTTCCTGCGGCGCTTCTTCTGACAGCGATCCTTTTCGTGCTATCCGCGCTTCTTGCCAAAGGGCTCTCCCAAGAGCCATCCCTGCGGCAGGCCATCTGCGGCATGGCCTCCTGTCCGAACGTCTGCTACCTTGGCGGCGTCCTCACCTACCTCACCTTTTCCCACCTCCCCTTTGCCTCCGCCGGAGAAGCAGCGGAGCTTCCGAAAGCGCTCGCGCTCCTGTCTCTCCTCATGACCCTTTCCCACCTGCTGCTCCGCACGGTCGGACACGCCATTGTGAGTAAGGAGTCCTCTTCCCTCTCGTCTCTCCTGCTTCGCGCGCTTACGACCCCTGTCCTCTACGGCGCGCTTCTTGCCTTTGCTGCTGCGCACTTCGGCATCCCGCTGAAAGGCACCTTCCTCTATCCCGTGCTGCACCACTTCACCGGCGCCTTCATGGTACTGACGGCTGTCACGACCGGCGTCATGATCCGGCGCAGTCACTGCTTCACGGTCAGCAAAGACATTCTCCTTCCCGCGCTGGTGAAGCTCCTCGTATCGCCGCTTCTGGCACTGGGGCTTCTCGCCGTTTTCCCTTCGATGGATAACCTGGCAAAGGAGATCCTTCTTCTCTTTGCCGCCATCCCCTGCGCCATGGATTTCTCCATGGTGGGCACCACCAGCGCACAGAAGTCTATCTTCCAGAGATCCCTGATGACGCAGATGTCACTTTCCATCCTTACCCTTCCCTTTGTGATTTCCCTCTGCCGGCTCTTCTTCCCGGCTTCCATGTAAGGAGGCAGACATGGCTTTCCTGCAAATCATTTCCGATAATATCGTGCCGCTTCTGGTCTTCGTCGCCATCGGCTACCTACTCGATCTCAGATACCATCTCGATGTCATCTCGCTCAATAAGCTCACCTTCTTCATCGTGCTCCCGAGCTTCATCTTCTACAGCATCTACGTCGCAGAGATCGACATGACACTCCTGAACGTCTTTCTGATGGCATTCGTCCAGATGTTCCTCATCGCCCTTGCCGCCTGGTCCTACGGGAAATTCCGCGGGATGCCCGTCGGGAAGATCGAGTGCCTCAAAAACGGCACCATGTTCTCCAATAACGGAAATATCGGCATCGCCCTGATCGCCCTCGTCTTCGGCAATGCCCCCTACGTCATCGATGGAGAGACGCCCTACCTCGCACAGGCGGGCGCCTGTGCCACCATCCTCCTCGTACAGATGAATATGACACTAAATACGCTGGGCCTCTATCAGGCCGGCAAAGGAAAGCTGACACCGCGCGACGCGATCTCCGTCATCTTCCACATGCCCGTCATCTATACCCTCGTCGCCGTCTTCACCATCAAATTCTCCGGCTTCGACATGACACAGGTCTTTCTCTGGCCTGTCTTTGAAAACTGTGCCAATGCCCTCGTCTCCATCGTCATGCTTGCCCTCGGCATCCAGATCCATCGGAGTACCATCGTCTTTCGAGACATCGATGCCTGGGCCGGCTGCACGATTCGCCTCGTCATCGCTCCGCTTCTGGCCTACCTTCTCCTTCTGGTCTCTGACCTCGCAGGACTTCATCTGTCCCCTGTCCTGAAGCAGACCATCCTCATCTTGGCCTCTGTCCCCGGCGCCGTCAATTCCGTCCTCTACGCCGTCGAATTTCACAATTTTGAAGACTTCGCCACCGAGCTCGTCATGATGAGCACCTTGCTCTCCTGCATCACCATGACCGGCGTCATCTATCTGGCACGTGTCCTGTTCCCGATCGTGATCTGAAGAAATGGCCGTGAGCCGGTTGTCCGGGTTTACTGCATTCAAAAAGCACGTCATTTTCAAGAAAGAGAATGACGTGCTTTTTGAATGGCTTGTAAGCATCAGCGCTTGGACCAGCGGCGCGCCGTGCGGCTCCTTCAGGCATCGCCCGCCGCATCATCGGAAAAGCCTCAGCCTCCATTCCTCCTGCCCTCATGCATGAGCTGCCCCTTCGCCCACATTCTCCACCTCCATCACGGCTTCCCCTTTACTTTTTCGAGAAAATGCGATATACTATAAAACATCATCTATGGCGGTGTAGCCAAGCGCTAAGGCGTGGGGCCTGCAAGCCCCTTATCCCCGTGTTCAACTCCGGGCACCGCCTCCAACCATCCAACTCCTGCACTTGCAGGAGTTTTTTTCTGCAGAATGGCCTGGCCTGCGATAGTAAAAGCATCGGCATCCGTATAGCCATAGTGGCAGTTGCCCTCCCATTTTCTAACGAAACGCACACGCTCTCAGACCGCATCCCCCGCCTCCTGCTTCTGCCAGCTGCGATGATGTGTATCCTGGTCGATTCCCTTCGGCTTAAAGACCATCAGCATGATCGAACCGGCAACAATGAGTGCACCGCCCAACCATGATGCAGGCGCCATGATTTCATCCCAAAAAGCCCAGCCAAAAATGACATGAAACAAGATTTCACTATACATCAAAAAAGAAACGACCAGCGAATTGACATGCTGAAACGCCCATGTCATAAACATCTGCGCCGATAAGGCAAAAAGCCCCAGCCCAATGACAAAGAACCAGTCTCTCCCCTGCGGCAAGATCCATGACTCATTCCCGGAAATCGACAGCCCGACAAGAATGCTGAAAATCTGAAAATAAAAAACAATTTCTGTATTTGAGCGAAATCCTTTCTCTGCCAGACAGCTGATCACCACGTAAGCAGCTGCAGAAAAAAAGCCGCCGCCGATTCCAAAAAGCGTATACATATTAAATGCATTGAAATTCCAGATCTGCACCACGCAAAGGGTCCCGATCGCAATGGAAAGCATCCCAGGAATCGCCTGACGGGGAAGTTTTTCTTTCAAAAAAATCGGAGACAGGAGACACATAAAGAAGGCAGCGAGCTGTGAGAGGATTTGTGAATCCCCCAGCGTCAGCCCTTCTATAGACCAAAAATAAAAAAAGAGCGCAATGCTGCCAAAAAGCCCTCGAAGGCATAACATGCACTTATGCTTCCCTGAAAAGAAATGCTCCTTCGTCTGCAGGCAGAGGAGAGGAATAAAGAAAAGTCCTACGATCCCGCGAAAGAGCGTCATCTCTCCTGATGGCATCTCCGGTAGCCACTTGGCACAGGCTGACATGAAGGTGAAGGAGAGCGAGGCCAGTATCGTTGTCACGACCCCCATGGTAATGCTGCTGCGTTTTCGTTTCTTCGACCTCAAAGCCATTTTTAACCGTTTGAATGGCTGATATATCACCCTCGGTTGTTCCATCAAATCTGCCTCTTTTCTTTCTGCTTTCTTGATTATAATGTTTGTATGAGAGCTGATTCAATGGACAATTTGTAATTTATGTGCTTTATTGTTCACTTTCTTCCATTTGTATTGGAAGCAAATAAGCAAGGCCTGCATGACTTCCCATAAAAAAAGAGGTCATCTTTGACTTCATCAAAGATGACCTCTTTTTATCCCTAGGGAAACACTGATTCAATCGTTGCCAGATTTTACTCTTGAATTTTTATGCATGGCGAGGAATAACCTGACGCGAATAGTGAGCTATTTAAGGAAGGCTATGACGAAGCTATGTATAAAAATTCTTGTAGAATCTGACTCTGCGATTGAATCAGCGTTTCCCTACTCCTTAGGAACCGGTCCATATTTATTTTTCTTATTCTGCCCGGGGAAGAACGCAAGCAGAATCACCGCTGCCATGAAGATCACTGTGATCGTCCGTG
>FR879545.1:16458-16730 GCA_000434475.1 Dialister sp. CAG:486 | reverse complement strand
AAGATCACTGCGATCGTCCGTGTGGCTGTGAGCTGCGAACCCAGATACTCTCCTCCGAGCTGATTGATCGCAAAGAGAATCGCGAAGAAGATCCAGTAATAGATGTGAGAAAGCCCCAAGTCCGACATACGCCGCATCGCAAGGCTGATGAGGGAAATGAAGCAGAGCGTCCCCAGGATCAGAAACGTCATGATGTATACATTCGCATCTCCCACAAAAAGCTCAGGCTTGAAGCAGGTGAAGGCGAACATGAAAGCAGCCGGAATGCCGAC
>FR879545.1:13586-16428 GCA_000434475.1 Dialister sp. CAG:486 | reverse complement strand
CGGAATGCCGACGGTCAGCATCTTGGGGATATAAGATCTGCGACTGATACGACCCACGGGATCAAAGAACGTGGAAAACAGGCGTCCCAAAGGTCCCTTTGCCTGTTTCTTTTCTTCTGCTTCGATAGCCGCCTGATCTGAAAGTGCTTTCGCTGCCTCGCTGTCCATGAGAGCGATCGTGAAGCTCTTGTCACCCTTCGCCGGGCGTGTCACAAAGATCGAGGTCACGGTATCTGCGAAAATATCCATCACGCTTGATGCCTGCGCTTCGCCCGCTTCCTTCGTGAGTGCCTCTATCAGCGCCGCTCTCTTCTCCGACGGAAGCTCCGCGTAGATCGCTGCGGTCTTCTTACGATAAATGCAGACGCCCGTAAGGGAGATCTCTTCCCCGTAGAAGGATGCCTTCTCTTCTCCGTCCGAGAGAGAATAGAACGCAGTATTCTTCTCTTCGTCCCGACTCTCCTCGGTGCATGTGAAGTGATTTGCGATCATCCTAAGCGAGTCTCCGAGCCGGAGTGCGCCGATCTTTCTCGTCTTTCTCTTCTTTCCCCCTGTCACGGCCTTGCCCGCTGTCTCAGAGATATCCGGAATATCAAAATTCATTGCCATAGCCATCACCTGTTTTCTAAAAATTTTCACTGTACCTATTATACCTTCTTGCCGGCAGGAAAGAAATAAAAAAAGAAGCCGCTCCAGAGAGCAGCTTCTTTTTCATTTTGTATTAGTCCACCAGGGCAATGATGACCTGAGGAGCGTTGTCGCCAAGACGAGCTTCTACCTTGACAATGCGGGTATAGCCGCCATTGCGTTCGGTATAATTCTTAGCGATTTCGTCAAACAGTTTCTTTGTAACAGCTTTATCCATGATGTAAGCTTCAGCCTGACGACGAGCATGCAGATCGCCTCTCTTAGCGAGGGTGATCATCTTGTCTGCGACGTGGCGAAGTTCTTTGGCCTTAGCTTCCGTGGTGGTGATGCGGCCATACTGGAAAAGAGAAGTTACGAGACTGCGCAGCAGAGCCTTGCGAGCACCGCTGATTCTTCTGAGTCTACTACGTGCCATTTCTTTCCTCCTATAAAACTATCAATCCTTGGCGTTTCCATCCTTCAGACCAATTCCGAGGCCTTTGAAGTTTGTCAGTTTTTCTTTAATTTCATCTACCGATTTTTTACCAAGGTTGCGTACACGAGTCAATTCATCTTCTGTCTTATCCATCAGTTCGCCGATGGTATTGATCTCGGCTCTCTTCAGGCAATTAAATGCACGAACGGACAGCTCAAGATCGTCGATCGGGAGTTCGCGGATCTTATCGATCTCGCTTCCCTCTACGCTGACATCAGTGTCCTGTGCTTCATCAGAAACAGCCGGGACTCTATTGTCCTGTGCGTCGCCGATGTTCAGGAAATTCGTGAAGCAGCTGATCAGGATGTCGGCAGCCGTTGCGACAGCATCGTCTGCATTGACGGATCCATCCGTATCCAGTTCAAGAGTCAGCTTGTCGTAGTCCATTTCATTTCCTACGCGGGTATCGCTGACGTTGTAGTTGCATTTAATGACAGGAGAATAAATGGAGTCGATCGGAATGACGCCGATGACGTCTTCCTCTCTTTTGTTCTTGGTGAAAGGAACATAGCCATGTCCACGATTGATGGTCATTTCCATGCCCAGATGAGCATCGGAATCCAGTGTGCAAATGACGAGATCCTTGTTGAGAACATCAATTTCTGCCGGCAACTTCATGTCGCCAGCATGGAAAATACCTTCTTCAGTGATATCGATACGAACTGTCATCGGGAAGACGGCTTCTTCGTGTGCGATGAAGCGGATCTTCTTCAGGTTCAGGATCATATCGGTTACATCTTCTTTGACGCCGTTGATAGTGGAAAATTCATGAAGCACGCCGTCGATTTTGATAGACGTAATAGCCACACCGTCTAAAGATGAAAGCAACACGCGTCTTAAACTGTTTCCCAGAGTAATGCCATAGCCTCTTTCGAGCGGTTCACACTCGAACTTGCCATGACGCTTATCATCGCTGAGTTCCACAGTCTTAATTGTGAAGCTTGTATTTTCGATCATCCGAAAGTCCTCCTTCTGCGCCTTGCAGCGCCAAAATGATACGCAAAGGGGTAATCCTTATACTCTTCTGCGTTTCGGAGGACGGCAGCCATTGTGCGGAATTGGGGTGACGTCCTTAATGCTGCTGACTTCGATGCCTGCTGCCTGCAGTGCACGAATAGCAGCTTCACGGCCTGCGCCCGGTCCTTTGACGAAAACGTCAGCGGAACGCATTCCCTGATCGATTGCAACCTTAGCAGCCTGTTCAGCTGCCATCTGTGCTGCGAATGGTGTGCTCTTACGAGAGCCTTTGAATCCGAGTCCGCCAGCGGATGCCCAAGCGATGGTATTGCCGTTGGAATCAGTAATCGTTACGATCGTGTTGTTGAAAGTAGAACGAATATGAGCTGCACCGGATTCTACATGTTTTCTTTCTTTTCTTTTAGCTTTGCTTTTTACCGTAGCCATGTTATCCCTCCTTCAACATTATTTCTTAGTCGCAGTCTTTTTGCCTGCGATGGTCTTCTTCGGACCTTTACGGGTACGAGCATTGGTCTTTGTGCGCTGTCCACGGGTCGGGAGTCCTGCACGATGACGTCTGCCTCTGTAAGAACCGATTTCTACCAGACGTTTAATGTTGAGGGATTCTTCTCTACGAAGGTCACCTTCGACTTTATAATCAGCGAGTACGCCGCGGATCTTTGCTACATCATCTTCAGACAGATCTCTGACGCGGATGTCAGCATCAATTCCTGCTTTGCTTAAAATTTCTTTGGAAAGAGT
>FR879545.1:9935-13554 GCA_000434475.1 Dialister sp. CAG:486 | reverse complement strand
TTTGGAAAGAGTGGGGCCAATTCCATAAATATAAGTTAAGCCGATCTCAACGCGCTTATCTCTTGGTAAGTCTACACCAGCTATACGTGCCATCTACTCTTTAACCTCCTTTTAATTAACCTTGTCTCTGCTTATGTTTCGGATTTTCACAAATGACCATTACACGGCCTTTGCGTTTGATGATCTTGCACTTGTCGCACATCTTTTTGACGGACGGTCTGACCTTCATCTTGGTTCCTCCTTGCTTACTTGTAACGATAGGTAATCCTGCCGTGCTCTAAATCGTAGGGCGTCAATTCTACTGTTACTTTATCCCCTGGCAGGATGCGGATGAAATTCATACGCATTTTGCCGGAAATCGTAGCCAGCACAATATGTCCGCCGTTTTCCAATTTGACACGGAACATGGCGTTTGGAAGTTTTTCTACTACTTTGCCTTCGACTTCAATAACGTCTGCCTTGCTCATGAGAGCCTCCTTTGGCTTATCATATGCTGACCGCCTGTAACAATGGAATCAATGGCGCAGCGTCAGAATTTTTGGACCATCTTTGGTAATGGTAATGGTGTGTTCGATATGAGCCGACGGTTTACCGTCTGCTGTCACGACGCCCCATCCATCACGAAGGGAGATGATGTCCGGACTGCCCATGGTGATCATGGGTTCAATACAGATGCACATGCCTTCTTCCAGACGTGGTCCATGTCCTGGTGTACCGTAGTTTGGAACTTCCGGATCTTCATGCATACCGATTCCGATGCCGTGACCTACATATTCACGAAGTACTCCATAGCCATAGGGCTTCACGTAGCTTTCGACAGCGTGACCGATGTCGCCTACGGTATTGCCTATTACGGCCTGCTTGATGCCAGCAAAGAGTGCACCTTCGGTGGCGGAAATCAGCTGGAGGTTTTTCTTGTTTGTATGTCCTACCGGAACAGTGATACAGGAGTCACCCATGTAACCATTTAATTGTACCACAAGATCAATAGAAATGATATCACCTTTTTTAAGAATTTTTCTTCTCGAAGGGATTCCGTGGACAACAGTATCGTTAACAGAGGCACAGATGGTGGCAGGGAAGCCTTCATAGCCTTTGCAGGCTGGGATCCCGCCTCTGTCTCGGATAAATTTTTCAGCCAGTTCATCGAGTTCATAGGTACTCATCCCCGGCTTTACGGCTTTTTCAAGCATAGAGAGAGTATCCGCAGTCAGTCTCCCAGCTGCGGAAATTTTCTCTACCTCTTCAGGTGTATAAACGGTGATCATTTGGAAGCCTTCTTCAAAGCATCCTGGATGTCGGCATATACCTGATCCATGCTCTGATCTCCGTTGATTTCATAGTAGCGGCCGCTGACCTTGTAGTAGTCGATCAGTGGTTTTGTGGACTTGTCATAGACATTGAGTCTTTCTCCCACTGTCTTCTCATTGTCATCAGCACGCTGATACAGTTCGCCGCCGCAGTTGTCGCATACGCCTTCGACCTTTGGCTGACGGAAAAGTTTATGGAAGGAAGCACCGCATTTTCTGCACACCAGTCTGCCGCTGACTCTCTTCACCAGGTCATCTCTGTTGGCTTTGATGCCGATGACGGCGGTGAGCTGAATTCCGAGTTCATGGAGAATGGCATCGAGTGCAGATGCCTGTGCCGTGGTACGCGGGAAGCCGTCAAGAATCCAGCCCTTCTGGCAGTCTTCCTGAGCGAGTCTTTCCTTGACGATACCAACAGTTACGCTGTCCGGTACAAGGTCACCCTTGTCCATGTAGCTTTTTGCTTCCTTACCAAGAGCAGTTCCTGATTTCACGGCTGCACGGAACATGTCGCCGGTGGAAATCTGGGGGATGCCGTAATCGCGAATGAGTCTTTCTGCCTGAGTGCCTTTGCCTGCACCTGGAGGTCCCATCAATAAGATATACATATCCCTTACTCCTTTAGGAAAAAGGCTTTATTTGATAAAGCCCTGATAGTTTCTTGTGACCATATAGGACTGTGCCTGTCTCATGGTATCGAGGGCTACGCCGACGATAATGAGAAGGGAGGTACCGCCGAAGTACACGCCCTGGATGCCTGTGATGTTTCCGATGAAATTCGGAAGGATCGCCACAAAGGCAAGGAATACAGCCCCGGTCAGGGTGATTCTGGACAATACCTTGTCTACATACATCATGGTCGGCTGGCCAGGACGAATGCCCGGAATAAAGCCGCCATACTTCTTCATGTTATCAGCGAGATCTTTGATGTTGACAGAGATCGCGGTATAGAAATACGTGAAGATAAAAATGAGGAAGCCGTAGCAGATGGTATTTGGCCAGGTGCCCCATCCAAAGAAATTGCCGACAGCCTGTACCCAGCCGATATGAACGAACTGTGCAAGGGTGACGGGAAGCATGAGAATGGAGGAAGCGAAGATGATCGGAATGACCCCGGCCTGATTTACCTTGAGCGGCAGGTAGGTGGAGTGTCCGCCATACATTCTGCGTCCAATGACACGCTTTGCATACTGGATAGGAATTCTGCGCTGCCCTTCATTGACCTCGATGACCATCAGGATCATGACGAGAGCAATGACAAGGAACAGAAGCAGCTGGAACGGAGAAATGGTACCGACCTTCAGGTAATCGATCACTGTGGTGATAGCCTGCGGGAAGCGGGCTACGATACCACAGAAGATGATGAGGGAAATACCATTACCGATCCCGTGTTCCGTAATTTTTTCGCCGATCCACATGAGGAGGCAGGTGCCAGCGGTGAGGACGACGACAACGAATACAAAATACAGCCAGCTGTTATCGACAAGGGCATTGTTGATGCGCAGGGCATAGGTCATGCCGAATGCCTGTACAGCTGCGAGGAAGATCGTGAAGTATCTGGTGACCTTCTGGATCTTCTTGAAGCCTTCCTGTCCGTCCTTTCTCCATTCTTCGAGTGTAGGAATGACGGCTGTCAGGAGCTGCATAATGATGGAAGAGTTGATGTAAGGGGTGATACTCATAGCAAAAATAGAGAATTTGCTGAGCGCACCGCCCGAGAAGAGATCCAGAAAACCGAAAAGGTTTCCGGATGTAAACAGACTTTCAATGACAGAAGCGTCAACTCCCGGTACCGGGATATGGACTCCCAGTCGGAAGATGACGAACATCATGAAGGTGAAGAGGATGCGATCTTTGAGTTCTTTGTTGGCAAAAAGGTTTGCGATCACAGACCCCATATTAGATCACCTCTACTTTTCCACCTGCTGCTTCGATTTTCTGCTGAGCGCCTTTTGTGAAGCCCTGAGCTCTTACGGTAAGAGCTTTGGAGAGTTCACCGCTTCCCAGAACACGTACACCATCGAGAACGTTCTTCAGAATACCTGCTTCAACGAGAGCGACCGGATCAACGACAGCATTGTCTTCGAAACGGTTCAGCTGTTCAACATTAACTTCGGAGTATTCTTTAGCGAAAATATTTTTGAAGCCGCGCTTTGGAAGACGACGGTACAGAGGCATCTGGCCGCCTTCAAATCCCGGACGTACGCCGCCGCCGGTTCTAGCGTTCTGGCCTTTCGCACCGCGGGTGGACTGCTTGCCCATGCCGCTGCCGAGACCTCTGCCTACACTACGACGAACTCTTGTGGAAC
>FR879545.1:6228-9930 GCA_000434475.1 Dialister sp. CAG:486 | reverse complement strand
CTGCCTACACGACGACGAACTCTTGTGGAACCTTCAGCTGGTTTCAGTTCATGAAGTTTCATTAGTGCACCTCCTTCTTATTTATTCTGCTTCTTTGCAGTCAACCAGATGACGGACAGAGTGGATCATGCCCTTGATCTGTGGGGTAAGTTCTTTTTCAACAGAGGAGTGGGTCTTTTTGAGTCCCAGAGCCTTGATGGTAGCGACATGTTCCGGTCTGGAGCCGATGACGCTCTTTTTCAGTGTAACGATAACTTTCATGTGGGGCCCCCTTAGTTGTAAATTTCGTCTACGGACTTGCCACGAAGTGCTGCAACAGTTTCAACATTTTCGAGTTTAGCGAGACCGTCCATGGTAGCTCTTACCATGTTGATCGGATTGGAGGAACCCAGGGACTTGGTCAGGATGTTGCGGATACCTGCCATAGCGAGTACGCTTCTGACCGGGCCGCCTGCTTTGACGCCGGTACCTTCGGCAGCAGGTTTCATGATGACTTTGCCGGCACCATAGATACCGAGCATCGGATGAGGAATCGTACCGTTCTTCAGAGCAACGGTGATCATATTCTTCTTGGCATCTTCGACGCCTTTACGGATAGCTTCCGGAACTTCAGCAGCTTTGCCGAGGCCTGCGCCTACTTTGCCTTTGCCATCGCCGACTACTACAACTGCAGCAAAGGAAAAACGACGGCCGCCTTTTACGACTTTAGCAACGCGGTTAATGAAAACAACGTTTTCCTGTAAGTCGGATTCCTGTTTTTCAAATCTTGGCATGTGTTTTCTCCTTTACCTTAAAATTTCAAGCCAGCTTCGCGGGCGCCATCAGCCAGAGCCTGGACTCTGCCGTGATAGATGTAGCCGCCGCGATCGAATACGACGTTTTCGATGCCCTTTTCCAGAGCTCTCTTTGCTACCAGCGCGCCGACTGCTTTTGCAGCTTCTGCGTTGCCGCCGTATGGGAATTCAGCTTTAATTTCTTTGTCTAAGGTATTTGCGGATACCAGCGTTACGCCAGCTTCATCATCGATGATCTGAGCGTAGATGTTAGCCAGGGAACGGAAAACATTGAGACGCGGGCAAGCGGCAGTACCGGAGATTTTTTTACGAAGACGCAGATGACGGCGAATAACCGCATTTCTGCTTGCATTTTTACGCATAGTTCTTTACCTCCTGTCTTACTTTGTTGCGCCGGTCTTACCAGCCTTACGGCGTACGTATTCACCGGAGTAACGGATACCTTTGCCTTTGTAAGGTTCAGGCTGGCGCCAAGCGCGGATTTCTGCAGCGATCTGTCCAACCTTTTCCTTATCGCAGCCAGATACCACGATAACAACAGAAGACGGGGTGGAAATGGTGATGCCTTCCGGTGGAGTTACGATAACCGGATGGGAGAAGCCGAGAGCCAGTTTCAGGTTCTTGCCCTGCATCTGTGCATTGTAGCCGACGCCCTGGATTTCGAGCTTCTTTTCAAAACCTTCCGTAACGCCTACTACCATGTTATGGATGAGGGTACGGTTGAGTCCGTGCAGGGAACGGTTTTTGATATCGTCGTTCGGACGGGTAACGAGAATTTCGTTGCCTTCCATCTGAATTCCGATTTCTTCATTCAGTGTACGGGTGAGAGTGCCTTTCGGACCTTTTACGGTGACTGTATGGCCGTCAATCTTGACTTCCACACCTGCCGGTACCGTAATCGGTTTTTTGCCAATTCTGGACATATTTTACCTCCAACGATTACCAGACAAACGCAAGAACTTCGCCGCCAAGACCAGCTTTACGAGCTGCTTTGTCGGTCATAACGCCCTTGGATGTGGAAATAATAGCGATACCAAGTCCGCCGAGTACCTTCGGCAGTTCATCTTTGCCTGCATATACGCGCAGACCCGGTTTGGAAATTCTCTTCAGACCTTTGATGACCTTTTCACGGTTTGCGCCGTATTTCAGAGCTACGCGCAGTTCCGGATGTCCTTCGACTTCGATCTGTTCAACGCTTTTTACAAAGCCTTCGTCTTTTAAAATAGCCAGCACAGCAGCCTTCATTTTAGAAGCAGGCATATCTACTTTATCATGATATGCATCGTTCGCATTACGAATACGGGTAAGCATATCCGCAATCGGATCGGTTGTTACCATTATTTATCCTCCTCCCGAAATCTTACCAGCTGGCTTTTTTAATACCCGGAATTTCTCCGCGGTAAGCCAAATCACGGAACTGGTTACGGCAGATTCCGAATTTACGCATGAAGCCGTGGGGACGGCCAGTCAGTTTGCAACGGTTGTGCAGGCGTGTTGGGGAAGCGTTGCGCGGGAGCTTGGAAAGAGCTTCCCAGTCGCCGGCTTCTTTCAGAGCCTGACGCTTTTCAGCGTATTTAAGAACTGCGAGTTCTCTTTTCTTCTCGCGTTCCAGCATAGACTTCTTTGCCATGTTGTCCTCCTGGTTATTTCTTGAACGGCATGCCGAACTGACGGAGAAGTTCACGTGCTTCTTCATCGGTCTTAGCCGTTGTTACTACAATGATATCCATGCCACGGATGCGGTCGATCTTTTCATAGTCGACTTCCGGGAAAATCAGCTGTTCTTTTACGCCGAATGCATAGTTTCCGCGGCCGTCGAAGCTCTGGTCGCTGATGCCACGGAAGTCACGTACGCGTGGAAGAGCGATGTTGATCAGACGATCGAGGAATTCGTACATTCTGTCACCACGAAGGGTAACTTTGCAGCCGAGCGGCATTCCTTCACGGATCTTCCATGCAGCCAGGGATTTATGGGCTTTGCAGATCATCGGCTGCTGGCCGGTGATCGCTGCGAGATCGGATGCTGCAGCGTCTACTGCTTTGCTGTTTTCGGTTGCTTCGCCTACACCGATGTTGATGACGATTTTATCCAGCTTCGGGATTTCCATGTCATTCTTGTAGCCGAATTTTTCGCGCATGGTGTTTTTAATCTGCGCTTTGTATAAGTCGTTTAATCTGGACACTTGTTATCCTCCTTCCCGCTTAGGCTTTGTCAATAATAGCGCCGCTCTTGACAGCTGCTCTGACGTAAGTTCCGTCTTTCTGCTGAACTTTCTTGACGCGGGTCGGTTTCTTTGTTTCCGGATCCAGGATCATGACTTTGGAAGCATAGAGCGGAGCTTCCTTCTCGATGATGCCGCCTTTCGGGTTTGCCTGGCTCGGTTTGGTGTGTCTTTTGATCATGTTGACGCCTTCAACGACAACACGGCCTTCCTTCGGCATAGCAGCTTTGACTTTGCCCTGCTTGCCTTTATCTTTGCCGGAAATGACTACAACGGTGTCACCGGTCTTTACATGCAGTTTCTGACTCATTCGTTTGCCTCCCTATTAGAGCACTTCCGGAGCCAGGGAAACGATCTTCATGAAATCTTTTTCACGGAGTTCTCTTGCTACCGGTCCAAAAATACGTGTTCCTACCGGGCTCTTGTCATCTTTTACGATAACGACTGCGTTTTCGTCAAAACGGATATGGGATCCGTCGCTGCGGCTTACACCGCTAACGGAACGAACTACAACAGCTTTTACTACCTGGCCCTTCTTAACAACGCCGCCGGGGGTTGCATCTTTGACCGTACAAACTACAATATCACCGATATTGCCGCTTTTACGGAAGGAACCACCCAGAACTTTGATGACCAGGACGTTCTTAGCACCGGTATTATCTGCAACGTTGAGTCTGCTTTCCTGC
>FR879545.1:0-6192 GCA_000434475.1 Dialister sp. CAG:486 | reverse complement strand
TTCCTGCTGAATCATCGTGCCTATCCTCCTATATTAATCTTTGTATATCAGTTCTGACGGGCAACGATTTTTTCAACTCTCCAACGCTTGTCATGAGACAGCGGGCGGGTTTCGACGATGCGTACGGTATCACCGACACGGCATTCGTTGTTTTCGTCATGCGCTTTGAACTTTGTTGTGGTATTAATCGATTTTTTGTAGAGCTTGTGGGGAACTTTGCGTTCTACAGCAACAACTACGGTTTTATCCATCTTGTCGCTGACAACAATTCCCTGGCGCACCTTGCGCAACTTTCTTTCTTCTGCCACGTTGAGATCCTCCTTTGGATAAACCGTTATGCCTTCTTGGCAGCCTTCAATTCTTCTTCGCGTTGTACAGTCTTGATGCGGGCGATGGTCTTCTTTACTTCACGAATACGCATCGGGTTTTCAAGCTGTCCTGTAGCGAGCTGAAAACGGAGGTTAAACAGTTCTTCCTTTAAGCCGGCAACCTTTTCAGTTAATTCGGCAGTGCTCAGGTTACGAATTTCATTGACCTTCATTTTATTCACCTGCCACTTCTTGACCTTTAACTACAAATTTTGTCTTGATTGGCAGCTTGTGGCCTGCAAGGCGCATTGCTTCCTTTGCAGCTTCCATGGAGATGCCACCCATTTCGAACATCACGCGGCCCGGTTTAACTACGGCTACCCAGTATTCAACTGCGCCTTTACCGGAACCCTGACGGGTACCAATTGGTTTAGCAGAAACCGGTTTGTCTGGGAAAATCTTGATCCAGACCTTGCCGCCACGTTTGGTATAACGGGTCATGGCAATACGGGCTGCTTCGATCTGACGGCTGGTAATCCAGGACGGTTCGGTGGCTACCAGACCAAATTCACCGTAAGTAACGGTGTTTCCACGATGTGCTTTGCCTTTCATACGGCCGCGGAACTGTTTACGATATTTTGTACGCTTTGGAATTAACATCAGGAATCACTCCTTTCAGAGTTTTTCGGTCTACGTTCTCTGCGATCGCCACGACGGCCGCCTCTTCTGCCGCCTTCATGACGGTTGTTTCTATCTTTGCTGGTGCGGACGTTTTCGTTTTCGTCTACTACCTGGCCAGGAGCGAGTTCGCCTTTGTAAATCCATACTTTAATGCCGATAGCACCGTAGGTGGTATGGGCAGTGGTGACACCGTAATCAATGTTTGCACGGAGAGTCTGCAGCGGAATGGAGCCTTCGCGGTAGCTTTCGCTTCTAGCGATTTCAGCGCCGCCCAGACGGCCGGAAACGGTAACTTTGATACCCTTGGCACCAGCGCGCATGGTTCTGCCGACGCACTGTTTTACAGCACGGCGGAAGCCGATACGTCTTTCGAGCTGGGAAGCGATGTTTTCGCCGACCAGGATGGCGCTCATGTCAGTGGATTTGATTTCCAGGATGTCGATGTCGACTTCTTTGTCGGTAACAGCAGCGAGAGCTTTTTTGATGTCCTCGATGCCTGTGCCGCCACGGCCGATGACCATGCCCGGTTTAGCGGTATAAATCGCAAGCTTTACACGGCCGCTTACGCGTTTAATGCCAATTTTGGAAATGCCTGCTGCGAACAGGTGCTTCTTTAAGAACTGGCGGATTTTGGCATCTTCCACAAGCAGTGCAGCATAATCTTTTTCTGCAAACCATTTGGAATCCCAGTCATCGATCACGCCTACACGCATTCCATGCGGATTAACTTTCTGACCCAAAACGTTTCCCTCCTTCGATTACTCTTTTTCAGAAACTTTTACCGTCAGTGTGCTGGTACGTTTCATAATCCCGAAAGCCTGTCCACGGGAGCGTGGATGTACGCGCTTCATAATCGGGCCTGCATCTACAAAAATTGTGGAGATGTAGAGTTTGTCAATGTTCATGTCGTTGTTGTTTTCTGCGTTGGCCATAGCGCTTCTCAGTGTCTTTTCGACAACGATGGAAGCTGCTTTATGGGTATTGCGCAGGATAGAGATAGCTTCTCCCGCTTTCTTGCCGCGGACAAGGTTCGCTACGATGCGGACCTTACGGGGAGAAATGCGGATATTTCTTGAAATTGCCTGAACTTCCATTTTATTCCTCCCTGGTTATTTCTTCTCGGTCTTGTTATGACCCTTGAAGGTACGGGTCGGAGCGAATTCGCCAAGTTTATGACCGACCATATCTTCAGTGACATAAACCGGTACATGCTTTCTTCCGTCGTGAACAGCGATGGTGTGACCAACGAAGCTCGGCAGGATGGTAGAAGCACGGGACCAGGTTTTTACAATTTTCTTATCGTTAGCTGCGTTCAGCGCATCGATCTTCTTTACGAGAGAGAAAGCGACGAACGGGCCTTTTTTTACGGATCTGGACACTTTTACTCCTCCTTATCTTACTTGCGTCTCTTAACGATCAGTTTGGTAGACGCTTTTCTGCTGTGTCTGGTCTTCACGCCGTAAGCCGGTTTGCCCCACGGGGTAACTGGACGCTTACGTCCGACAGGAGCTTTACCTTCGCCGCCGCCATGCGGATGGTCATTCGGGTTCATGACAACGCCGCGGTTAGCCGGACGAACGCCGAGCCAGCGGTTTCTGCCTGCTTTGCCGAGGGTAATGTTTTCGTGATCTTCGTTGCCGATAGCACCGATGGTAGCACGGCAGCGAATGTGAACTTTTCTAAGTTCGCCAGACGGCAGACGGAGAAGTGCATAGTCGCCTTCCTTAGCCATCAGCTGAGCGCTTGCGCCGGCAGAACGGACCATCTGGCCGCCTTTGCCGATCTTCAGTTCTACGTTGTGAACGATGGTACCAAGAGGAATGTTGGTGAATGGGAGGCAGTTGCCGACTTTAATATCGGATTCCGGACCGCTGGTGACTACGTCGCCGACCTTCAGACCTTTCGGAGCGAGGATGTAGCGTTTTTCACCATCTGCATACTGCAGCAGTGCGATGCGGCAGGTACGGTTTGGATCGTATTCAATGGTTGCGACTTTAGCCGGAACGCCATCTTTATTTCTCTTGAAATCGATGATTCTGTACTGACGTTTATGTCCGCCGCCCTGGTGACGAACGGTGGTCTTACCGGAGCCATTACGACCGCCATGATTGTGAACAGGAGCCAGAAGGGATTTTTCTGGGGTATCTGTTGTAATTTCCTCAAAGGTGGAAACGGTCATCTGACGGCGTCCGGGAGTGTACGGTTTAAATGATTTGTATGCCATTTATATTACTCCTCCTTACGCTTCGAAGAGCTCAATTGTTTCGCCCGGTTTGAGGGTAACAATTGCTTTCTTCCAATCACTGCGACGACCCTGGGTGCGGCCCAGACGTTTCATCTTGCCTTCATAACGCATGGTGTTCACAGCCTGAACTTTAACTTTGAAGATCTGTTCTACAGCCTGGCGGATCTCCACCTTGGTAGCAGCGAGCGGTACACGGAATGTGTACTTGCGTTCTTCCATGAGAGCTGTAGTTTTTTCGGTAACGAGCGGTTTAATGAGGATGTCACGTGCGTCCATTATGCGAGTACCTCCTCAATTTTCTTAACAGCTTCCTGAGTCAGGAAAAGCTTGCCGGTGTTTACGATATCGTAGATGTTGAGTCCGTTCGGTGCGTAAGCTTTAACGCCCGGAATGTTTCTAGCGGACAGAACGGTGTTCTGGCAAAGAGCGCCGCCGTCAACGATGACAGCTTTGCCTTCTGCCTGGAAAGCAGCCAGCATTTTGACTACTTCTTTGGTCTTCGGTGCTTCGAAGTTTACTGCGTCGAGAACGACGAGTTCGTTGGCACGAAGTTTTTCAGACAGTGCAGATCTTACAGCCAGCTGACGTGCCTTTCTCGGCATATCTTTGGCATGGCTTCTCGGGGTCGGTCCGAATACGGTACCACCGCCGACCCACAGTGGGGAGCGGATGGATCCGACTCTGGCACGGCCGGTGCCCTTCTGTTTCCAAGGCTTCTTGCCGCCGCCGCGTACAAGGCCTCTGGTTTTGGTGGCATGTGTGCCGAGGCGTTCATTGGCCATCTGGCGCACCACTGCCTGATGAATAACAGCTTCGTTGTAGTCTACACCAAAGACGCTGTCATTCAGCTCTATTTCACCGGCAGCTTCGCCGGCTACATTATACAGCTTTACTTTCGGCATTGAGATGTTCCTCCCTAATCAGAACAATTTTCTGTTGTTCCAGACAATATTATTTTACAGGCTTTACGGTTTCCTGTACCATGACGAGGCTTCCCTTAGCACCTGGGATCCCGCCTTTGACAAGCATAAGATTACGGGCAGTATCAACTCTTACTACCTGAAGATGCTGTACGGTCACACGTACGCCGCCGAGCTGACCAGGCATCTTCTTGCCTTTGAATACTTTTCCGCCGCCGCCGGACATACGAGCACCGAGGGATGCTGTCTGACGATGGTTCTTGGAGCCGTGGGATTCAGGTCCACGCTGGTGATTATGACGTTTGATCGTGCCGGCGAAACCTTTGCCGCGGCTGGTGCCAATAACGTCGATAATCTCGCCTTCTGCGAAGATATCAGCAGCCAGAGTTTGGCCTACTGTGTAAGACGGCTTTTCAGCGAGTCTATATTCACGCAGATATTTAACTGGGTCGATACCAGCTTTTTCAAACTGACCCTTTACAGGTTTTGTCAAATGTTTTTCTTTGACAGCGCCGTAGCCGAGCTGTACTGCGTTGTATCCGTCGGATTCAACAGTTTTAACAGCTGCTACCACGTTTGGCAGAACTTCAATAACGCTTACCGGAATCAGGTCGCCGTTTTCAGCGAACACCTGAGACATTCCTAATTTTGTTCCCAAAATAGCCTTAGACATCTTTGCACCTCCTTACAGTTTAATTTCAATGCTGACGCCAGCTGGGAGTTCCAGTCTCATCAGCGCATCCGCGGTCTTCTTGGACGGATCGAGGATGTCAATGAGTCTCTTGTGGATACGCATTTCGAACTGTTCACGGCTGTCTTTGTTGACATGTGGAGAACGAAGAATGGTGTACACGTTCCGTTCGGTCGGGAGCGGAATCGGACCGGAGACTCTGGAGCCTGTTCTTTTTGCAGTCTCCGCGATCTTCGCTGCGCTCTGATCAACTGCTTTGTGATCATAGCCTTTCAGACGAATTCTGATTTTTTCCTGTTTCGACATTAGATAAACCTCCTACGTTCATTTCATGAATGAACTGCTCCGTGGAAATTCCCCTGCTGCGCAGGCCACCTTCCACTTCATAGTTTGTTCTGAACACTCTTTTGCCTTGCGCCCTCGCACAAAGGTACCAGACGTTCAGCTTTTCTATAATACTATTTTTCGGCACCGAAATCAAGCATTTTATACAAAATTTATTTTTGCAGATTTTTAGTGAAATCCTTCGGTATTTACTGACTTTTCTGTAGTTTATTTTCTTTATTTTCACATGGCCACGCCGCCGTGCGTGTACTCTGATTTCTAAAGCTTTCATAAATTCGTAAAACCGCCATGTAGTATGCCGCCTTTCAGCCTAAAAAATGTGACGCGGACGCAAATTTTCATCCGATCTTCGATCACCATCCACTTTTGCACCGGTGTTGCAACGGCCACATACCGTCTTGACGCATTCCGCAGAAACTATATGAAAGGAAGTCTTATAGGGACATATGTTTATCTCGCATTTCAAAAGCTTTTCAGGGAAAGCCCGTCATCAGGGACTTCTCACTCACGATCGAGAGGGAAGCTCCACGACAGAAATAGGAAAACGGCTGCCACAAAGATCCCCCGCTCCGCTGGCGATGCCGCTCGCCTCTATGCTCGTTACCATCTGCCTTCTTCTCGGGATGGTGCAGAATGCCATTAAGACCCACAAAAGTGACTCGCCCGTAGGCGGCAACAGCAAGCGGATGACGCTCACTCCTCTCTCATCAAGCTGCATGGGTTCACACTCACCACGGGTCATTTTCCCCTCTCTCACTACGCCGAACTTTTCAGTGAGGCAGAGAATGATGCCCTCCCCGCCATCGAAAGCAGCCTCTTCGGGAGTGACATCTGCTCCCTTCTCCCACTGTACAACACCATGGCGATCCTCGTCATCACCTACGTCATCCTCTTCCTGCCCTACACCGCAGAGTACGTCACCTCTGCCTGATATCTGGCTGCCCGTCCCCAATCACCACTTTCAAACACGCAAAAAAACTCCCCCTTGCGGGAGAGTTTTTT
>FR879544.1 GCA_000434475.1 Dialister sp. CAG:486 | reverse complement strand
AATTCTTGTGGAATCTGACTCTGCGATTTAATCAGCGTTTCCTTAGCCCTGCCCTGACTTATTTCTTTGCGTTTTCAACGGCTTTCTTCGTCATTTCATCGACCCATTTATCGATATTGCCGTTATCACGGTTCTCTTTGATGACTTCGTTGACGATCTTGATAAAGTCTTCATTGCCCTTAGGTACGGCGACCGAGGAGCCTTTGCTGTCTATTTTGAAGAATACATTTGTCGGAGCCAGGTCAGGATTCGTGATGAGGTACTGTCCACCGACGATGCTCTGTACCGGGACAGCATCGACTTTGCCCTGCTGGAGTTCCAAAAGCGCATCCGGAACCTTCGTCAAAGCTACGACCTGTGCATCTTTGATCTGCTCGTTGGTCAGCTTTTCCTGCAGGGAAGACTTCTGGACGGCGATCTTTTTGCCATTGAAATCAGCCAGCGTCTTGTACTTGCCTGCATCTTCCTTACGGATAAGGAGGGTATGCTTGCCGACGAGGTAGCTGTCGGAGAAATCGACAGTCTTCTCTCGTTCTGCAGTCGGAGTGATGGCGGAAATCGCAATATCGATCTTGCCTGTCGTGATAGAAGCCAGGAGAGACTGGAAGGTCATGTCCTGTACTTCGAGCTTGACGCCGAGCTTCTTCGCAACGGCTTCTGCGATTTTGATATCGATCCCCGTGATGGATTTTTTATCCTTGACTGAAGTATCCAGGAATTCATAAGGCGGGAAGCCCGGTGCTGTACCTACCACGAGTTTACCGTCTTTCTTGATTTTCTGAAGGAGAGCGCCCTGTCCTGCCGCACTCGATGCTGCAGAAGAAGCGGCTTTGTCTCCGCCGCAGCCGGTAAGGGCAAATACGCCGCAGGCTGCCACACCAAGGATGGCCAGTTTCAATATTTTATTCATCATCTATACCCTCTTTGCTTTCTTTTCACATGTAGTTGGATTGGATGCAATAAATATACACCTATTTGCATGAAAATGCAATAGTCACGTATAAAAAAACAAAGGCGATGTGAAATAACGGTCATCTCATTTTCGCGTTCCATCTGCCGCGGGGAACTTGCAGCTCTCATAGGAGTGACCGGGAAACCTTATCCCAGCTGTCTTTCATGTCATAGACACCCTATCCGCCCCTTTCGGGAACCTTCCCCTAGAGGGGAAAGGACTGTTTTCCTTGTTCTTGTGCCGTCCAAAAAGCCGATGGATGCAATTTCGTCATTGTCTAGGCTGTTTGACTATATTGTACTTACTTTCCGAAGATGATTCAAGCCCACTGCTTTGTATGACAGAAACGCACAAAAAAGGGCTGTGGAGAAATGAGGATTCATTTCTTCACAGCCCCTTTGTTTGCATGAGGGATCGTATACATCCTATGTATGCATCAGGGCATTCGTTTTGATCGCTAAGAGCATATCCTCTCAAAGCGAATGCCCGCTGGGCGCTGCTGCCCGCGCAGAAGTGATAAGCCACATTACCTGTTACTTTCCTCGACGAGCTTCATGATCTCATCTTTCTTTTCTTCGAGGAGTGATCGGTCTCTCATCGTCTCCATATTGAAACGTATAAGAGGCTCCGTATTCGATGGACGGAGATTGAAACGCCAATTTTCAAACTCAAGCCCTACGCCATCCGTGGGATCGATGGCCAAGGCTTTCGGTGCATAGGCTGCCTTGACTGCAGCGAGGGTTTTCTCCACATTTTGGGCTGGCAGATTGATCTCTCCGCTCACGGGGAATTCTTTCTCCATTTCAGCGACCATTTCGCCAAGGTGCCTGCCTGTCTCGCTCATGAGCTCTGTCACAATGAGCCATGGGATCATACCAGAGTCACAGTAAGAGAAGTCGCGGAAGAAATGATGGGCACTGTTTTCAGCTCCATAAATGCCATGGACGCGACGCATGGTCTCCTTCATGAAAGCATGTCCCCCCTTCGATTCGACGGGCACACCTCCATAGAGACGGCAGATCTTTTCCGTATTCCAGAAGACGCGCGGATCGTGAATGATGATCTCTCCGGGATGCCTCTTGAGAAAATAGGATGCAAGCAGTCCTACCATGTAGCAGCCTTCTACGAATTTCCCATTTTCATCGATGAAGAAGCAGCGGTCAAAGTCTCCGTCCCAGGCGATCCCGAGATCTGCTTTTTCTTCGAGCACCTTCTCCTTGAGCGGTTTCTGGCACTCTTCCAGCATCGGATTCGGCACACCATGAGGGAATCTTCCGTCCGGCTCCATATATAATTCTGTAAAAGTAAAGGGCAGGTGTTTCTTTAGCTCTGCGAAGGCGATATTAGCGCAGCCATTTCCTGCATCCACCACAATGTGAAGTGACTTCATCTTCGTGACATCCACAAAGGAGAGGATACAGTCGATGTAGTCCTGGAGGATCTGTTTCGCAAATATCTTCCCTTTTTTCTCTGCCTCGGGAAAATCGCCGGAGAATGCAAGTGCTTCGATGTCTTTCAGTCCCGTATCGGCACTGACAGGGATCCCCCCTTCGCGCACAAGTTTTAAGCCATTGTAATTCGATGGATTATGGCTCGCGGTAATCATGATGCCGCCGGAAAGTCCGTAATGGAACGTAGCGAAGTACATCATTTCCGTCCCGCAAAGGCCGATGTCCATCACATCCGCGCCGCCATCCGTCAGGCCTCGCATGACAGCCTTAGCGATGGCAGGAGAGCTCGGACGGATATCATAGCCGACACACATCGCCTGCGGATGGTAGAGTGCTGCATACGCGCGGCCTACGCGATATGCTAGGTCTTCGTTCACCTCCGCCCCCACGACACCGCGAATATCATAGGCTTTGAAGCCTTTATGAGAAAGTTGGAGTGGTTGCATGGTATTTCTTCCTTTTTGAAAAACCGAAGGAGACAGGGAGCCGATCATCGTCAGACAGCATCCATCGGCAAATCTGATCCATTGATTATATCCCCATGTCCCTGAAATCATCAGTCAGTCGTCTTCGACACGTCTTTTCCCATCCGGGAGAGCACCTGCACATATCCGTCGGCGCCGAATTTCAAGCAGCGCTTCACGCGGGAAATCGTGGCAGTGCTCGCGCCCGTCGCTTCTTCGATGCGGTCATACTTATCTCCCGCTTCGAGCATACGTGCCACTTCCAGGCGCTGCGACATATCACGCAGTTCATTGATCGTACAAAGATCTTCAAAAAATTCATAGCACTCCTCTCTCGTCTTCAAAGTCAGAATGCCATCGAAAAGCTGATCCGTCAGCGGATTCACCAGTCTATGATTCACACTCATTGATATGTCCTCCTGTCATTGGGTAGTTATAGTTACGACACTTTAGTATATTATAGCATTAGAGGCAAAGCGGTGCAAAAGGAAAATGAGGGGAGTAGCTGGTGACTAGTGACTAGGAGACTAGGAGAGCAGGAGAGCAGGAGAGCAGGAGACATCAGACTCTCTCATATCGTCATTTCGAGCGAAGCGAGAAATCTTTTTCATACCTATCCGCCCCTTCGTGGCACCTCCTTCCAAAGGTAGGAGGGAAAAACAGAGCTCGGGCATCGCCATTATTTATACTCCGCGGCGCTGCGATATTTTTATGCGCCGCACCACCACTCCTCACCCCTCACTCCTCACTCCTCACTCAAGGGAAAACTTTCGCACGCAAACATGGGGCAGCACATCCCACGGGCTCCCCCTATTGACTTTCCTTCTCATAAAGAGTACAATTCATTCAATCGGCTTTGTCGATTGAATTACATACGACTTTCATCATGAGTGGCGGAGGGACTGGCCCTTTGAAGCCACGGCAACCATCTTTATGAAACGGTGCCAATTCCAGCGAGTGTATTCTCGAAAGATGATGCGACTGCAAGCTTTCATCTTCCGATGAAAGTTTTTTTGTTTTTATGAGGAGACTCCAATGATTGAACTCAAACATATAACGAAAGTATATGGCAATTTCAAAGCACTGGACGACGTCAGCGTCACTATCAGAGATGGTGAGATCTACGGTATCGTCGGGCAGTCCGGTGCAGGGAAATCGACCCTGGTCCGCTGCATCAATATGCTTGAACCACCGACCACAGGCGAAGTCCTGATCAATGGCAAAGACATGATGAAGCTCTCCAAGGCGGAACTGCGCAGTGAGCGCAAAGGCATCGGCATGATCTTCCAGCATTTCAACCTGCTGTCCTCCCGCACAGTGGCAGGAAATATCGCATTCCCTTTGGAGCTTGCCAATGTGCCGAAGGCAGAACAGAAGAAACGCATCGATGACATCCTCGAGATGGTCGGTCTCACCGAGTACAAAGATAAGTACCCCGCACAGCTCTCCGGCGGACAGAAGCAGCGTGTCGGCATCGCACGCGCTATCGTGTCCAATCCATCCGTACTGCTCTCCGATGAAGCGACCTCTGCGCTGGATCCGGAAACGGTCAAATCCATCCTGCAGCTGCTGAAAGATATCAATAAGAAGCTCGGCATCACCATTATCATGATCACGCATCAGATGGAAGTCATCAAGGAGATCGCTGAACGTGTCGCCGTCATCGAACATGGCCGCATCATCGAAGAAGGCTCCGTCGTTGATCTTTTCACAAATCCGCAGACTCCGACTCTGAAAAAATTCGTCGGCTCGGTCATGTCTTCGGAAGTACCGGAACAGCTCTCCCACATGGATATCCATGCCGATAAAGAGAACGCGGACGACCAGACCGTCCTCTCCCTCTCCTTCCGCGGCGACGTCGCGAATGAACCGATCATCGCCAACCTCATCAAAAAGTACAATCTGGACGTATCTATCCTGTACGGCTCCATCGACTACATCCAGAATGTATCCTTCGGCCGTCTCATTATCACCATCATTGGCGATGACAGCGATATGAAAGAAGCGCTCAGTCATCTGAAATCGTTACCTATCACAAGCGAGGTGCTCGGATATGTCTCCAGTCATTAGTAATCTTCTTCTGAAAAGTACGGCAGAAACCTTCTACATGCTCGGCGTCTCTGCCCTGATCGCCGCTGTCGTCGGCATTCCTCTGGGGATCCTCCTCGTCGTCACGGAGAAAAACGGCATTCTCGCCTGCCGCCTGCTCAATAAGCCGCTCGCTTTTGTCATCAATATGATCCGCTCTATCCCATTCATCATTCTGATGGTCGCGATCATTCCTCTCACCCGTCTCATCGCAGGTACCTCCATCGGCACCACCGCAGCCATCGTCCCACTGACCATCGCTGCGATCCCCTACACCGCCCGCATGGTCGAGACCTCCATCCGTGAAGTCCCCTTCGGCCTCATCGAAGCGGCGGAATCCATGGGCGCTTCCCCATTCCAGATCATTAAGAAAGTCCTCATCCCGGAAGCCCTGCCTTCCATCATTGAGAATATCACTGTCGTCGTTGTCACCCTCATCGGTTCTTCCGCTATGGCAGGCACCATCGGCGGCGGCGGCTTAGGTGACCTCGCCATCCGCTACGGCTACCAGCGTTTCCAGGCCGACGTCATGGTGGCTACCATCCTCGTCCTTATCGTCGTCGTCCAGCTCATCCAGTTTATCGGAAGCAATCTTGCGAAAAAGGCGAATAAGAAGTAAATGGTTTGTGGGTTCAGGGTTCAGGGTTCAAAAACTACTCCCCGCTTATCGTCATTTCGAGCGAAGTCGAGAAATCTCTATGGCAGAACGCTTATTGTCGCATGTGAAACCGCACCAAGACATCTTTTTCCCTCAGCGCATACACGCTGATTCCCGCAGTGCAAGAAAGATCCCTCGGCTGCGCTCGGGATGACGATACGCGGAGATCGATTTTCGCCCCCTACCCCCAGAACCCGCCCCAAAAACTGTTTTCCACCGGATCTATAGGAAATGCGAATTCTCCCACTTCCATACATAGACACCGGATTTTATAAAAGAAGGGAAGTATATTTATGTTAAAGAAACTCGTCATTGCTGGACTTTGCGCCCTCTCCGCAGCAGCCATCATCACCGGCTGTGGTTCCAACGCAAAGCCAGCCTCCTCGGCCGCTGCCTCTGTACAGGAAAAGAAAGAGATCACCGTCGGTGCTACGGCCGGTCCGCATGCAGAAGTCGTCGAAGCCGCTGCCAAAGAAGCTGAAAGCAACGGTCTCAAGGTCAATGTGAAGGAATTCTCCGACTATGTCACTCCGGACCAGGCACTCGCTGACGGCGATCTCGACCTCGTTGTCTACCAGCATGAACCGTTCCTGAAGAACTTCAACAAACAGCACAATACAAACCTCGTCTCTATCGGCAAAGCTATCCTGATGCGCATGGGCGTCTACTCCAACAAGTACAAGGATATCAAGGATCTGCCGGACGGCGCCACCGTCTCCATCCCGAACGACCCGACCAATGAAGGCCGTGGTCTCCAGCTGCTCGAAAAAGCAGGCGTCATCAAGCTGAAGGAAGGCGTCGGCATGAAAGCCACCCCGGCAGATGTCGTAGAAAACCCGAAACACCTGAAATTCCAGGAACTCGAAGCCGCTCAGCTTCCAAGAAGCCTTGGTGATGTCGATGCATCTGTCATCACCATGAACTACGTCATGAGCTCCGGACTTTCCCCGAAAGACCAGGGCATCTTCCTCGAAGACAAGGATACCCCGCTCGCCGTCATGATCATCGCTGCCCGCGAGAAGGACAAGGATCAGCCGGCTTATCAGAAATTCGTCAAGTACTATCAGTCTGAATCCGTCAAGAAATTCATCGCTGAAAAATACAAAGGCACCATCGTTCCCGCTTGGGAATAATGACAGAAACCAAAAAAGACCGCGAAAGCGGTCTTTTTTGGTGTGGGGAACCGGTCTATGGATTCAAAAGTGTGAATGTCAATGAAAAAGTATACATGACCGTGAACTCCTGAACCACTTTGACCGTAAAAAACTACGACTTCCTTTTGCACGCATTTTGGAAGCGATACGATTCGCCATTCATGTTAAGGACATGGGAGTGATAGGTCAGGAGATCTACCAATGCCGCAACCAGCATGGCATTCTTGAACATCTCGGCCCATTTGAAAAACTCAAGATCGGTCGTAATCATGGCGCTTGTTCGTTCTGAATGTTCGGCTATGACCTTGAAAAGGAGCTCCGATTCATGAATAACCAGTTTACTATCTCTCATATATACTGCTATTATTCAGGCTTTGATCTTTTGAGCGTTATAGATTCACGTCCCTTCTTATTTAACTACTTTCGATGAATCATCTAATACTGGAGATGTCGCTTCAAAATAAGCTTTATCTAGTTCTCGACGAAATTCTCCAAAAATTCTATCCCATTCTTTCTTTCTTCTTTTTTCTTCTATCTTCATTCTTCTTTTTTCTTCAATGTGTTTTTTTATATGATCTATAGCACCTTCTTCATTTTCATATTCATTGGACCCAAGCATGTATGAGAAACCCTTTACTGCTCGGCGATAGCAAGGATAGTAAACCGGTTTTCCCTTTCTCACGTCTATATCAACATAGTATTCATTGCCATTATATGTCTCTACTATTTTTATGTCATTCAATATGTGAAAATAATCGTATATTTGATATATGACATCGTTATAAAGATCCTCTTCATCATAATATTCACCAGGTCTAAAATAATGCTTCTCGTCTTCATTATCTATGAAACCAAAATCATAACCAAATATCTTTCTTTCAGATCGTTTTTCCCCTTTTATACATATGATCTTTACTCTTACATAAGTCCTATTTTTACCATACTTCTGCCACAAACTGTAGTCTACTTTCCCAATAACATTCCAACCTAAAGCTTCTGCAAGTTTAGATGCTATTCTTTCTATCATGTTTTCCAACTTTAAGTCTCTCATATTTGCCCCCTTGGTTGCTCAATCAATGTTAACAAGGATTTCCCCTGTGAATAGTCCCCTTTTTCTCCTTTTTTTAGTGAACTTAGTAAGAACTTTGTTTAACTAACATGTTCACTTTTTAGTATAGGTAAACACACACGCTATTTTGTATTGAGTCTTTGGTTCATTAATTATATCATAATTTTTGTGCATTTTTGAAAAATACAATATGTAGAACTCGCCTCTCCCCTTCTTGGCATTGACTGCAAATTTTCTCAGGAAATACTCATATACATGACCGATCAGGTCCTTTTCTTCCCCAAACCGCTTATTGCTGATCTCATTGACTTCATCGATCAGCTTTTTGATGTCATTCGCCCCCAGGTTTCGTGTGGTAAAGGTGCCTTCCACAAAGCAGCCCTTTAACTGTTTGGAGCTTGCCGCAATGCTATGGAGTGCGTTATCCAGTGCTACATTCAGCTTGGGAGCCGGAGTATCGATGATGGTAGACCATCTTGCCTCCGGCGGCAGATTGTAGGTGCCGTCCGTAAAGGTAGCATCGTCAAAAAATGCCGCACGGATATTTTCATCGTCCGGGTCAAGCCCCTGCTCCTGCAAGATCTGGCGGAGTTTCTCTACCCCATCTTCATATTTTTCACCGATGAAACGCAGGAACACCAGCGTCAGCATCATATCCCGCTTCTCAAAGAAAGAGCCGGAGTTCCGTGCTCCACGCAGTATGTCTCTACACTTGAAGAGAATCGCATCCAGATTGATGGTCTCCTCCTTCTTTTTCTTCGCCATTTCATTTCCTCCACATCTCCCCGACCATACCCGCCTTCGAGACATGGTAGGGAGAGATCAATTTCTAGTCAATAGGTTCTATCAGCACTCACTATAATGATCTTTGACAAATATTATAGCATAGAGCACACAAGAACACGAAAAAGAGCCCCTGAAAAACAGGGACTCTCTCTTTTTAAATTTACTTACCTTACGCTCACCGCTTTGCCATCTGTCTCTGATACATAGAGATCAGTGCATCCTGCAGAACCTGAGAAAAGTTTACATGATTGGTTTCTGCGAATGTATTCAGCCAGGCAGGAATCGTCAGATTTTTTCGAACTGCTTTATTTCCATAGCGCTCTTCATAGGCGTTCATGTCCAGAACCAATATATTGACAAATCCATCCGGGCTATCTGGATGAATGGTGCTCCGATCACTCGCTGCCGGAACCGGACGACCTTCTTCCATTTCATCCAATACCCAGCCGGAAGCGGCATCGGTTGCCATGGCGATTGCATCCTCCAAAGAATCTCCTTCGCTGATGCATCCGGGAAGGTCAGGAACAACTACCGTATAAGCGCCTGGCTTATCTTCGCACGGATAGAAGCAAGCAGGATAAAGTAATTTTTTCATAGGAATCGCCCCCTTATCAAATCAATCGGGACGTATCAAGTCCCGCAGCAGTAAAAATCGATTTCACTGTTCTTTTATCTAAATCGCCTCTGTGACAGGGAACGGTAATCTTTCCCGGTCTCCCAGGATGCGTGTATTGATAGTGAGAGCCTCTGACAGCCTTTTGGACCCACCCGTTGTCTTCCAGTATTTTGATGACTTCTCTGAATTTCATTGTTCCGCCCCCCTTTCTTTATTATACGCATTATGCGCATTTTGTAAAGGCCACTTATCATTATCCAAAATGATTGGCTATCAGACATAAAAAACAGCATAGCCGCAATCACGACTATGCCGTTTTTTCATGAAATAGAAGGTTTAGGGTTCAGAGAAACAGGTTCAACGGGTTCAATAGGTTCTGAGGGTTCAACAGGTGTGGTGCAGCGCATAAAATAGTAGAGCGCCGCTCTTTCCCCGTTGAACTTTCTGAACCCCTGGAACCTGTCGAACCCGCTAAACCAGTCACCAATTAGTACAATGCTTCATTAGCAATGACGAGGCGCTGTACCTGATTCGTTCCTTCATAGATCTGCATGATCTTGGCATCACGCATGTATTTTTCATTCGGATTTTCACGAGAGTACCCATTACCGCCCATGACCTGCACCGCTGTCGTGGTGACCTCCATCGCCGTATCCGAAGCGAAGCACTTCGACATAGCGGAGAACATGGACGCCCTCTTATCCCCCTGCATCTTCAGCCAGCAAGCCTTATAGACAAGCGCGCGTGCTGCCTCTGTCTTAGTGACCATATTGGCGATCATTTCCTGTACCATTTCAAAGGAAGCGATCTTCTGGCCGAACTGCTTTCTCTGGTGTGCATAGTGGATGGCATTTTCCAGTGCAGCCTGTGCGATACCGACAGAAATCGCACCGACGACCGGACGGGATGTCTCAAGCGTCTGCATAGCGATGCGGAAGCCCATACCTTCACGACCGATGCGGGCGCTTGTCGGAACGAAGCAATCGTCAAAAATGATTTCCGAAGTAGCCGAAGCACGGATTCCCATCTTGTCCTCTTCCTTGCCGATAGAGACGCCCGGCGTATTTCTATCGACAGTGAAAACAGTCAGACCACGAATGCCGCCTGATTCACGGGTATTGGCAAAGAGTGTGATTTTGTCACAGATCGGCGCATTGGTGATGAAGCACTTCGTACCATTCAGGACATAGCCGCCATCGACCTTTTTTGCCTTACAGGATACCGCACCTGCATCAGAGCCTGCTCCCGGTTCCGTCAGGGCAAAGCAGGCGATCCCACCGTTGTTCAGGCAGTCGAAGTATTCCTTTTTCTGTTCATCGCTGCCGGCGAAAAGGATCGGGAAGGAAGCAAGTGAATTGGCTGCACAAACAGTCGCAGTACCTGCACAGCCTTTTGCGAGCTCTTCACTGATCATCGCACCCGTCAACAGATCGAGTCCTGCTCCGCCATATTCCTTCGGAACAGCCAGCTGAGTCATACCGGACTGTTTCAAAATCTTCAACAGCTCCGGATCCATGACACCGCTCTTATCGATGTCCAGAGCGCGCGGCGCGATCTCCTTCTGTGCGATCTCCTTCGCCAGATTTACCAGCTCCTGCTGCTTTGCATCTAATGTAAAGTCCATTCTCGTTCCTCCATGAAATCAAAGTACTTCTTCTGCCAGGGCTTCCCCTAAAATTTTACTATATTGCTATTATTATAACAGATATGCTGGGCTTTCGGATGAAAAATATAAAAATACTCGCGGAATCTGATCCTGCAAATGGATCATGATTTCCCGCTTCATCGCTCCCCCATATGCTTTGGAATACCAGAAAAATTACTGCTCCTCCCTTCTCTGTAAAGCCATGGGAGCTTTCCCTGCATAATATCAACAGTTATTTTGGAAAATGTCCTCGCCCATCCCCCAAAAGGTCTGCACTGGCGTACAGGTCACAAATGTCATCACATGGATGGCAGCCCGAAAGTTTCCACTTGAAAGCCACACAGTCGGGATCATGGGCATATGGGTACATTGCTCCATCCATGTAGGCTCTCGCCTTCTCAGTACGGGCGATTCGTTTCGCGAAGTATCGGGCTCTCTCTGGGGTGGCCACGTCAATGGCTTTATCAATCATCCCATCATTGCCCTTTGAAATAGCGCCGATATGCCATTGCAGGCCGCCTTGAGCCCCTGCGTGGAAATTTATCTATGTTCCTTTGCGCATCGCGCAGGGCGCGTTTGAACGCGTTCCCCGGGCAGTCAGCAGGCTGCAGAAGGCGGCGAGCGTGCTTTGGTTGTACCGTCAAACCTTGATGACAGGCAAATACTTTTTCTAACGAAGAAGATGATGAAGCCAGTCACACTGCATCAAAAAATGCCATCCCGTCATGCGCTGCGGAATGGCATTTTCTTGATTTGGCAAAAGTATTGGTAGAAGTGATGAATTTTATGCGAGTTAGGTAGAAAAAGAAAAGCCCAAAGTCATCCATGACTTTGGGCTGAATGTCTGGTGGATCATCAGGGGTTCGAACCCCGGACACCCTGATTAAGAGTCAGGTGCTCTACCAACTGAGCTAATGATCCGTTTCAACGAGATTTATTATACTCGTTTTTCTTGCTTTTGTCAAGCTCTTTTTTCAAATCTTTTTATTTGACTTGGTTTCAAGAGGTCTTGTCTCAAGCGATGTTAAGAGTATATCATGTAACTTCATTTTTTGCAAGAGGTAAAATAAAGTTTTTTTGAAAAAGAACAGCTGCCTTTCAGTAGTGGATCCCATACTTATGCTTCAGCTCATCAATGTCCTTCCGCATGTCACGGTCACATTCTTCCAGTGCCATTTTCAGGTTTGGAAGCTTCTGTCTCACCATGAAAGACTTCTTCGCGCTGGACATTTTATAAATGCGAGCAAGCTCTTTCTTGTAGGATGCCATGAATTCCGCCAGCTCTTCAGGGGAAAGCTCCTGTTCTTCATTCAGATCGACTTCTTTCTGATCCATTCTATGTTCTCCTTCCCTGGGAAACGCTGATTCAATCGCAGAGTCCGATTTGGCATGTATTTTCATGCCATGCTTCGTCATAAGCCGCCTTACATAGCTCGCTATTCGCGGCGGCTTATTCCTCGCTTTGCATGAAAATACAAGAGCCAAGTCGGACAACGATTGAATCAGTGTTTCCCTTCTTTTCTTTTATTGTACCATGAAACCAGTCTCTCTGCCTGTAAGAAATAGCGGCCATTTCTTTTTTTGAAAATAATTCTTAAAATACAGTGGAAATATAAAGTACCATTCAGTATAATAAAGGAAGGCAATCATATAGCTTTTATTCACCGATCAGCTTATATATTGTATACACTATATCAATGTTGCATTGAAAGGAAGGTATCGTTATGCCGCTCGTAGGAACTACTGAAATGTTTAAAAAGGCATATCAGGGGCATTATGCCATTGGTGCATTCAATGTGAATAACATGGAAATCATCCAAGGGATCATGGAAGCTGCCAAGGAAGAGGAGTCTCCGGTCATTCTTCAGGCTTCGGAAGGCGCCCGCAATTATGCCGGTCAGGAATATATCGTCGGCCTGGTCAAGACTGCCCTTCAGGATTATCCGGAGATCCCGACCGCACTCCATCTGGACCACGGCTCTTCTTATGAGATCTGTAAGGCCTGCATTGACGGTGGCTTTACTTCCGTCATGTATGATGGCTCGAAGCACTCCTTCGAGGAAAATGTCAAAGTCACAAAGCAGATCGTCGAATATGCACATGACAAAGGTGTCGTGGTGGAAGCCGAGCTCGGACGTCTGGCCGGCGTAGAAGATCTGGTCAGCGTCGATGCGAAGGATGCGATCTTTACGGATCCGGAAGAAGCGGCTGAGTTCGTAGAGCTTACCGGCTGCGACTCTCTCGCTATTGCGATCGGCACCAGCCACGGAGCTTACAAATTCAAAGGTGACCCCTATCTTGACTATGAACGTTTGGAAAAGGTCGGCAAGCTCCTGCCGGACTACCCGATCGTCCTCCATGGCGCTTCTACCGTCATTCCGGAATTTGTGGAAAAGTGCAATGCCTATGGCGGCAAAGTCCTCGGCGCGAAAGGTGTCCCGGAAGACATGCTCCGCAAGGCTGCCACGATGGCTGTCTGCAAGATCAATATCGACACCGATATCCGTCTGGCTATGACAAGTGCCATCCGTGAAGCACTCTGCAAGGATCCGTCGAATTTCGACCCGAGAGGCTATCTGAAGTCGGCCAGAGAGGCTGTGAAGCAGATGGTCATGCACAAGATCGAAGCTGTCGTCGGCTCCGCGCATACCATCTGATCTCATAAGGGAAACAATGATTAAATCGTTATCGGATTTCATTCTTGGATTTTTATACAGAGCGAGGAGACATCCGACGCGAATAGCGAACTATTTAAGAAGAATGTCGACGACGCTATGTATAAAAATCCATATGAAATCTGATTCTGTGATTTAATCAGCGTTTCCCTAAGGATTTTGTATACCGTTTTCATGATCCTCAATGAACGCAATAAAAAGCAGCTCGTCAAGGGCTGCTTTTTTTGATTGCCTATGGTTCACTGGTTGATCAGATTTTTTGCCGTCTTTTTCAGCTTCGAAAGCGCTTTCCCTTCGATCTGACGGATACGTTCGCGGGTCACATCGAAGTATTTTCCCACTTCTTCGAGAGTCCTTGTCTTGCCGTCTTTCAGCCCGAAGCGCAGCTCGAGCACCTGTCGTTCTCTTTCCGTCAGCCCAGTCAGAAGTTCTTCGATCTGCTCGCGGAGAAGGATGCTGCCGGCGGCATCATCCGGCGCGATGGCTTCATGGTCTTCGATAAAATCTCCCAGATGGGAATCTTCCTTTTCACCGATCGGCGTTTCCAAAGAAATCGGGTCTTGTGCGATCTTTTTGACCTCGCGGATCTTGGCGAGTGATACTCCCATGGCTTTGGCAAGCTCTTCATTGGTTGCCTCACGCCCATTCTCCTGTAGCAGCTGGCGGGAAATGCGATTCAGCTTGTTGATCGTCTCTACCATGTGTACCGGCACACGAATGGTGCGTGCCTGGTCCGCAATGGCACGTGTGATAGCCTGCCGGATCCACCATGTAGCATAAGTGGAGAATTTATAGCCCTTGGTATAGTCGAATTTATCGACCGCCTTTAAGAGTCCCAGATTTCCTTCCTGAATGAGATCCAGAAACTGAAGCCCGCGGCCCAGATATTTCTTTGCGATGGAGACCACGAGGCGGAGGTTCCGATCAGCCAGCTCTTTCTTCGCTTCCCGCGCCGCTTCCTTTTCTTCAGGAAGCGCATCCCCGCGCATCCCCGCCTCGACCGTCTTGGCAAGCACGATCTCTTCTTCACTGGTCAAAAGGGGCAGCGCACCGATTTCCTTCAGATACATTTTCACGGGATCATCGATCGAGATGGCATTATCCAGATCAGGCACCGGTGTGTCTTCTTCGGCTTCCGCCTCGGCCTCTTCTTCTTTGACAAGCTCAGCCGACTCCTCTTCCTCGATGAAGTCGAAGGAATCATCTACTTCTTCATTAAAGTCGACTTCCAGCTGGTGGATATGAAGCGCTTCATAAAGTGCAGACAGATCTTCTTCTCCCAGATTGTGCGTGGAAATGAACTCCATGATATCCTTATTCGCTACCAGCCCGTCATGGGATTTTTTCTTCAGCTCCTGAATCCATTTTTCAAGTTGAGTCATTCGTTCAGCCATTTTTATATCCCCCGATACTGGTAATCCATTCCGGCGATCATGTCCCGCTCTGCTTCGGAAATGTGGTATATGCAAAACAAACAATATGCGTAAAGACTAGTGACTAGGGACTGGTGACTAGGGATTAGGGATTAGATTTCAGGTATCTGACTTCTACCGTCCGACTTCTGATGTCTGACTTCTGATGTCTGATATCTGACCGCAGTAATCGGTCACCACTCATGCCCTTCCCAGTGCCATGATTTCTTTGCTGAGGCGGATACAGATCATCTGCTCTTTTCTGGCCTCTTCCGGATCTGAAGTCATGAGAGACTGGACTTTTTCTGTATGAAGACGATACTCCTTCTGGAGATACATCTTCATCAAAGGCCATATATATTCCTCCTGAGGGACAGAGCCGGGCGGATCTCCCTCCATCGCAAGCTCTGCCAGGAGCGGTATATCCTCGCGAAGCATCTTCCCCTCCACCGCCTGTTCCGTGATCTCTCCCTCCATCGATTTCATCGCATCAAAGAGTCTCTGACGGAAAGGCGAGGTGAAAGGATAATTTTTGAGTAACTCCCAGCCCTCAGGAAGCATATGATAGCGGAGGCAGTACTTGAGAAGCCCTTCTTCCAGGAGCTTCTGCTTCTTTGCCTGCGGCCCATTGTCTGTCGTCGGTGCTTCCAGCGGTGTTTTCTGGGAAATATATAGGGGCGAATGATTCTTTTTCGCAAAGGAGAGTGCTTCACTTCGGATCATTCCTTCATCCATGTGGAGCGTCATCGCCATCTTGCGGATGAACGAATTGAACTGAAACGTATCCTGCTGCGCGAGAAGTACAGCGAACATCTCATCAAGAATGTGATGCTGCCCGTCAAGTGTCGACGCATCATACTGCCGCTGCAGCGAGCCAAAAAGATAGTCCAATGCAGGCTGCGCTTGCGCTACCGCTTCTAAATAAGCCTCCCCGCCATGAAGATTGACAAATTCATCCGGATCCTTGCCCTCCCCCACGAGTGCCACACGCAGCTTCAGTCCCACAGCGCCGGCGATCTCCAATGCCCGCCGCGTCGCATTCTGACCGGCAGCATCCATATCATAAGAGAAAACGATCTCGTCGGCATATTTTTTGAGAAGCCTTGCCTGCTCTACGGTGAAGGCAGTCCCGAGGGAAGCTACTACATTCGTGACACCATGGGCATGCAGGGAAATCGCATCCATGTAGCCCTCGACCATGATCGCCTGCCGCTTTTTGCGGATTTCCGGCAGTGCCTGATAGATAGCAAAAAGGAGACGGCGCTTATTGAAAATGGGGCTTTCCGGCGAATTCAGATACTTCGGCTTACTGTCATCCATGACACGACCGCCGAATGCCACCACGCGCCCCTTCAGATCCAGAATGGGAAACATGCAGCGATTGCGGAACATATCAAAATAGTTTCCATTCTTGTACCCGCAAAGCCCGCAGGCTGTGAGTATCTTCGGATCTATCTGCTTTTTCGTCGTGAAGTCATGGTATAGACGATGCCAATCCGCCGGTGCAAAACCCAGCTTGAATCTTTCTATGGTTTCCAGCGAAAGGTGGCGCTTCTCGAAGTACGCCATTCCCGCCTGTCCCATCTGCGTCCGTGTGAGGCAATTGTGGAAATAAGAGCCTGCAAGCTCCGTGACCTCCACCATTTTCTTCATCATGGCTGCCTTTTGCCGTTCTTCCGGAGAGATCTCCTCCGTCGGCATATCGATATGGGCATAATCAGCTACTCTCTCCACGGCCTCCATGAAAGTGATCCCTTCCATCTTCTGCAGGAAATGGAAGACGTCCCCGCTCTCGTGACAGCCAAAGCAATAATAAAATCCTTTTTCCGGAGACACTGAAAAAGAAGGAGTTTTCTCCGGTCCATGAAAAGGACAGGAGGCGAAATAGTATCTTCCTTTTTTCTTTAGATCGACATACGAGCCGATGATGTCATTGATATTGACACTGTCCTTCAACCGCTGCAGAAAATCATTGCTCAGCCTCACCACAACTCCTCCTTTCTGTAAATTCATTCATTGTTATTGCGTATCCTATCCGTTTCGCAAGAAACGCTCAGGCAGTATGCAAAATGCCTGAAAGTTTTATCTGTTTATAAGCTCCGTGGCGCCTCTTTTTGTGCCGCACCACTGCGGCTCACCTGTCAGCCAAAGACAACCGAGAAAGCAGAGGATCCGCTTTGCAGGTAAGAAAAGCACCGACTACTGCAGAAAACACAAAGGTACTACAAGCATCGGTGCCATAGGGACAAAATGATGAGCAGATACGCCAGCTCACACTTTCACATCTTTAGTTAATTCCTGCCAGCGTGCAAGAAGGATCTGCATATAGAGCCTTGATTTCAAGCCAAAGGAAGCGAGCGCATAGCCATCAGATACCTCGACCAGGAGCGTCTTGCCTTCATCCGTGATGCCAAAGTCCAGCGCATAGCCGGCAGGGGCGGAATGATACACAGCAACGGCAGCTTTGAGGACTCTGGGATCAGGGAAAATATCCCAGCGTCCTTTATATGGACAAAGACCTACGATCTCTCCCTGAAGTACCCAGAGACGCCATTCGGAGATGAAATTCACACGGCTGCTGCACCAGACATCGATATCTTCGAGTCCTCCGCCCAGCTTGATGAGGTCTTCCGACTTATCGAGCACAGTGCCATGGAATCGCTTCACATCCTCCACCGGTTTGACGAAGACATGCCAGTCTTCCGCATGGCTGGTGATGGTGAAGAGCGTCGATTTCCAGATCTTTCGTCCGACGAAGGGCATCAGCTCATCCGGATAATCCAGTGGCAGCAGCTTCACGCCGAATCTTTCGAGTGCCACCTTCACATCAGAAAATGTCCCCACCACAGGATCCTTCGGATCATTATCGGTCAGAGAATACACCACTTTATAGGGCTTCACAGGGATATCCAGTTCATTTGCTCCCGCATAGGCTGCATAGCAGCTGCGGTCATATAATTCTCCAGTATGTCTGATACGGATATAAGCCTTCATGTACTCCCCTCCTTCTCTCTCATTTCAGGCAGAAATAGAAACTATTCCTACTACTACAAATTCAATCATACCATGAATGTATTCTTTTTGCCAGTAGGAAATAATGATTTTCATGCCAATCCCCCATCGGCCAATCTCTCGGGCTGAGCCATCGCCGAAAGCGGCTTCTGCGGAGATCCTGCAGGTGGAGGGCTTTGAGGAGGAGAAGCAAGAGGGATGGTTATGATGAAACGATGTATAAAGGTCTTATAGGACTTGATTTTTAGGCGGCAAGAAACGATTTCACACCGCTAAAAAAGCCCCCGCCGAAGCGGGAGCCTTTTTCACCAGAAGTAAATGAGTGCAATGAGTGCGACAAGGAAACGATAGATGGCAAAGCCGGTCAGTGTCGAAGTATTCAGGAATTTCAGGAACCAAAGAATGGATGCATACGCCACGAAGAAAGCGGTCACAAATCCGACGGCCAGAATGCCAAAGTCACCCATTTCAAGATACTTGATCGTTTTCAAAAGATCATAGATGCAGGCAAGGAACATCAGCGGAACCGCCATGATGAAGGTGAAGTCTGCTGCCGCTTTTCTGGAGATCCCCAAGAGCAGGCTGCCGGCGATGGTGCTGCCGCTTCGAGAAAACCCTGGCCAAAGAGAGAGGCATTGGAAGAGTCCGATCTTCAGCGCCTGCTTCCATGTGATGTGATCTACATCTGTCACAGAGAAATGCTTATGCATTTTTTCAGCCGCGATCATGAAGATACCGCCCAGCACCAGACCGATGATGACTGTCATGGGACCAAAGAGCGTATTCTTGATGAATCCATGAAAAACAAGCCCCAGAAGGCAGGCCGGAAACATGGCGATGGCCAGATTCAGAAGAGAAGGCCCCTTTGTGCGAAACCAGTGATGGGTGTTCAGGATAAAGGTAAATTTTTCTCTGTACACCACGAGAACGGAAAGGATCGCACCGAGCTGGATGAAGACATCAAAGAGATCGGCAAGCGTCCCCTCGAAGCCCAGCATATGCCCGACGATGATCATATGGCCTGTCGATGAAACTGGAATATACTCTGTCAGCCCTTCCACTACGCCGACAATAAATGCGCAAAAATAATCGTACACGATAACACCTCAGATTGCTTGACTACTAAAAATGAGTGCCTGGGGACAGGTCACTTTCTCCGCTGTGGATTCCCGGCGCACACGATGCCATCCACTTTTTTATTCTTGAAATAGAGGATGAGTACCTCCTTCTGCCCTTGGGAGAAGTACACATAGGCTGTGCGCGGGCTGCCTGTAGAAGTATCCATCTCCAGCTTTTGCGGCGCGCCATAGAGCATTTCCGCGGTCGACTGATCATCGCCCATGGCAAGGCCTCGAGGAGTCAGCATCCGATCATCTGTCAGGAAGAACGCCATGATCCAGTGTTCCTTCTTGGTCATGCGGACGCCATAGCCCTCATAGTACCAGATTTCCTCTCCGGGATTCATCATCTTCCGTTCCCACTCCATAAAAGAGTAGTCTTTGAAGCGCTGTCCCAAGGAAAGGCCCGCCAAAGAGAAGTCCCCTTTCGGCAAAAAATCATGTCTTTCTTGCGTTTCTGTCTTCTTCTTTTTCTTTTCAGACAAGTAAGACACATGCAATGATTTTACCACGTTCTTATGAATGGTGAAAGAAATTTCTTGATCCCCGGCTTCATAAGTCAGAAGGAAATTCCTCTTTTCCCCATCCCAAAGAAGGCGAAGAGGGCGACCATAGGCACGCAGGACAGCTTCACGTGAGCTTCCGGCGTGAATGCCGCGCAGCGTTCCCAGATCCTTTCTCTCGCTGCGATACTCGGTAAGGCCTGTGGGAGGTGCCTTTTCCCCCATGACCTTCCATGCGCTCTCTTCCGTAACAGCATGGTTCACCCGCGCAGTGAAGCCCTTCCATGTATAGGTATCACTTACACTACCGCGCGAGATGGCATCCGGCACGCCCATATTCCGGATCAGAGAATCCACGCGATCTCCCAAGGCCATACCATGCAGTATAAAATCATCACTGGCAAGCGGAGAGGCATCGATCGGAAGAAGCGGGGTCTCGGCTGTCTCCTCCTTCGCTGCTTTCCCATGAGACTCCGCTATGGTCTTCTCCGCCGGAGCCTCGGCCGATGCAGGAAGAGCCGTTTCACGCATGTTCTGCTCTGCTGCTTCGCATCCTGCAAAGCCGAGAACTCCGAGCAGGAGTGTCAGTAGATATATGCGTAGCTTCATCATTATCTCCTTTTATCGAAAAGCCATGATCCATGACCGGTCATTCATGGCTGAAACTGCCAACAATCATATTATGCTAGCCCCGCCTCTCATCTGTCAAGCAAAAGAGAGCCTCCACGACGTGGAAGACCCTCTTTTCAAAGTAAGGAAACACCGATTCAATCGTTGTCAGATTGTACTCTTGAATTTTTGTGCATAGCAAGGAATCACCTGACGCGAATAGCGAGCTATGTAAGGAAGGCTATGACGAAGCTATGTATAAAAATTCTTGTAGAAGCTGACTCTGCGATTGAATCAGCGTTTCCCTATATTTACGCCTTTTTATATTTCTTTACAAAGCGGGCCATGCGTTTGAGTGCTTCGGCGATATTCTCGCGGCTGGCTGCGTAGGAAATGCGAATGTGATTCTTCCCCTGCGGTCCAAAGCAGGTGCCGGGTACGACACCGACTTTTTCTTCCGTAAGAAGCCTGTCGCAGAATTCTTCCTCATCCATCCCTGTACAGCTGATATCCGGGAAAATATAGAAAGCGCCCTTCGGTTTGAAGACTGTCAGACCGATATCTACCAGCCCCTGATAGATCATTTCACGGCGGGCCGCATATTCCTCAAACATAGCTTTTACATCATCATCACAGCTTCTGAGTGCTTCGATCGCACCATACTGGCTGGTCGTGGAAGCGCAGAGGATCTCATACTGATGTACCTTGTAGATCTCCTCGAGTGCTTCCCGCGGAGCGCAAACGTAGCCGATACGAAGGCCCGTCATCGCATAAGACTTGGAGAAACCATTCAAGACAATCGTGCGTTCCTGCATGTCAGGCAGCGAAGCGAAGCAGGTATGCTGCCCTTCATACGTCAGATCGCAGTAGATTTCATCCGCGATGACGATGAGATCATGTGCTTTGGCAAAAGCAGCGACCTTTTCCAGAGACGCTCTGTCCATGATCGTTCCGGTCGGATTATTCGGATATCCGATCAGGATGGCCTTCGTCTTTGGCGTGACTTTCTTTTCGAGTTCTTCTACCGTGAGGCGGAATTCATCCTTCGCATAGGTCGGTACCAGGACCGGTACGCCGTGCGCGATAGAAACGCAGGCCGGATACGCCAGGTAGGCAGGGTCAGGGATCAGCACTTCATCTCCCGGATTCAAGAAAGTCGTCATGACAAGGCCGATGGCTTCTGAAACACCGACGGTCACCATGATCTCATCCTTCGGATCATAGGTCAGCCCATAGCGCTTTTCAAAAAGCTTGGCGATCTCTTCACGGAGCTCAAGAAGTCCCCAGTTCGAGGTATAAGACGTTTCTTTTCTCTTCAGGCTGTCAATGCAGGCGTGGATGACCTTATCAGGAGCCGCATAATCCGGCTCACCGACACCCAGAGAGATCACATCTTTCATAGAGCTGGCCAGATCGAAAAATTTACGGATACCGGAAAATGGTACCGCTTTCACATCGCTGGCAAATTTATTGTCCCAATTCATTGGTTATCGTCCTTTCGATTCTTTTGTTTGTTGGTTGTTTGATTCTATGCGTGGAAATAGGTTGAACAGTTTCAACAGGTTTAGAAAGTTCAACGGGGGTATCCGAAGGACAGGGGCTAGGGAAACACTGATTAAATCGCAGAATCAGTGTTTCCCTAGCAGTTTTCCCGTTTCGGAGGTCCAAACATCGCCCGCCTGACCGCGAATGGGAAAGATTTCTCGCTATCGCTCGAAATGACGACACGAGAGTCTGACGTTCTCTAGTCTCCAGTCACTAGTCACTAGTCATTCCTCCGCCTCTGCCACTGCTTTTCCGAGCTCTTCGCAATTTTTGAGCGCTGTCTCATCCGGGTAGCCATACGCAAGGAGCGGATGCGCCGGAAATCTGGCTCCAGCAAAGTGCAGCTCATTGTACCAGGAATTCAGCCATGCGCCGCGGCTCCAGCCACACGAGCCGAAGATGCCCATGATCTTTCCCTTGAGGTAGGGCTTCAGCTTATCACAAAAAGGCTTCATCTGTGCCTCTTCGATAACCTCCACTCCCCAGGCCGAACAGCCCAAAATGATCCGATGGCAGGTGTTGCCGATCTCCACCGGATCCACATCAGATACCGGCGCCAGCAGCACATCAGCTCCTGCCTTTTTAGCGCCGACTGCGACAGCCTCTGCCATAGCTTCCGTATTCCCTGTCGCAGAATAAAAAATGATCGCTACTTTCTGTCCCATCTTGACCTCCTCACCGGGGAATGACTGCATCCATCATCCCCACGTCTCATGAGATTATGCGAAAATGTAAGGAAACGCTGATCCAAATAGAAATGGGAAGGGAGAGCCTGTCGCCATTCGCAAAAATCTCTCATTTCCCTTCTTCTACAAAAAAAGAGCGCTCCTCGGAACGCCCTTTTTTATATAGTCATTACGCTTTAGCAACGGTTTCGCCAAGAGCTTTGCAAGCTGCCAGTGCATCGTCGTCCGGATAGCTGTAAGCTTTGACCGGTTCAGCAGTGAGTTCGATGCCTTCATCGGTAAAACGCTGTTTCCAGGTTTCGATCCAGTCGCCCTGATTCCAAGCGTAGGAGCCGAAAATGCCGACAACTTTACCTTTCAGCTGTGGAAGCAGTTCTGCGAAGAATGGTTCGAATTCATATTCTTCCAGTTCTTCATTACCCATAGCCGGGCAACCAAGGATGATGTGATCGAAAGCTGCTACATCAGAAGCCGTGGTGTCAGAAACGAAAGAAAGGGTCGTTTCTGCGCCAGCTGCCTTGGCACCTTCTTCTACAGCCTGAGCCATAGCTTCTGTGTTGCCGGAACCGGACCAGTATACGATTGCTACTTTTGCCATTTGGAATTCCTCCTATTACATACCAGTACATCTGAGAAAACTGATGCCGCAATGACATCCATGTTTCCCTGAATTTACTACACTTACATATTAAATGTTTGAAGTCACCTTGTCAATGGTGATGTTGGCGGCAGGGACGCTCCGGAGAATCAATGCTTCCATTCACTCCCACTCTGTCAGGGATGTCCCTCGTTTTGCCAGATCGAGCAGCTTCACCTTTTCAGGGAGTTTTCTCTTCCGCACCATTGTCTTTACCGCCGCGGTAAGATCTTTCTGATCCGCATCTGTATTGATGATACCGAGCGTTGTGAAATAGCCATCACAGGCAAGGACGATCTGATACGCCTCATGGTATGTGACATCTTTTTCCTTCGTCGTGATGACGACAGAGCCCTCATAGCGAAGATGCTTCTTATCCTTACTTTTTACCAGAGGTGCTTCGCCATCAAAAGATGCTCCGGACTCTATCAGCCTTTCATTGAGATCGGCCGCAATGAGATCCAGCTGTGCTTCCGCCGGATCATCCTTATGATTCACCGCTCCGATGCCGAGAAGATAAGACACACCGAGCTTATGCGACATCGCCCAGCCATAGCTGAAATCCGGAGGATCCGCATAGGTCATCGTGTAATATACACTGCCTGTCATCCCGCGCCGCAAAAAGAATCGCTCTGTCCCACCGGCAGACAGGAAGGGCAGTGCCTCCTGCGCCCCTTTTTCAAAGGTCACATTCTTTGGCACCGTCATCCGCCCGATGCCTTTGAGATCCAACGTCTCCGCTGCCAGAGAGGAGATCGGCAGCAGGGCAGCCACGAGAAGTCCGGCGCAAAAGCGTTTCCACATCTTCATATCAGCCGTTCTTCTTAGCGAGCTTTGCCCAAGTATCACGCAGACCTACGATGCGGTTGCAGACCAGATGATCCTCGCTGCTGTCCTTGTCGATGATGAAGTAGCCTTTTCGGAGGAACTGGAAGCGATCTCCGACCTTGTACTTTTTGATTTCCGGTTCTGCCTTGCTGTGCTTGATTTCCAGCGAGTGGGTATTCACCTTCTCCATGAAATCGCGGCCATCATCCGTATCATCCGGCGGGATCAGGTAGTCATAGAGGCGAGATTCCACATCGACCGCTGTATCAGCAGCTACCCAGTGGAGCGTCCCCTTCACCTTGCGATCCGCTCCCGGCGTACCGCTTCTTGTGTCAAAGTCGACCGTGCAGTGGATCTCCTCGATATCGCCATGGGCATCCTTGACGACATCCTCACACTTCACGATATAAGCCCCCTTCAGGCGGACTTCCTTGCCTGGTGTCATACGGAAGAATTTCTTCACCGGTGTTTCCATAAAGTCTTCCCGCTCGATATAGAGAGTTCTGCCAAACGGTACCTGACGTTCTCCGGCTGAAGCATCCTCCGGATTGTTCTCCATCGTCATCTCTTCGATCTGTCCTTCCGGATAGTTGGTGAGGACGACCTTCACCGGATCGACGACCACCATGAGGCGCGGAGCTTTCGCCTTCAGGTCTTCACGAATGCAGTATTCCAGCTGTGCGATATCGACAAGATTATCTGCTTTGGCGACCCCCACCAGCTCACAGAAATGACGCAGCGACTCCGGCGTGTAGCCTCGGCGGCGGATCCCGCTGATGGTCGGCATACGCGGATCATCCCATCCGGAAACGAGGCCGGCTTCTACCATCTTGCGGAGCTTTCTCTTGCTCGTGATCATCGTCGTCACGTTGAGACGGGCAAATTCGATCTGGCGCGGCTTTTCCGGCCCTTCGAATGCCTGCAGGCACCAGTTGTAAAGCGGACGGCGTTCTTCAAACTCCAGCGTACAGATGGAGTGTGTGATCCCTTCGATGGCATCAGAGAGCGGATGTGCAAAGTCATAGAGCGGATAAATGCACCAGGTATCCCCCGTTCTATGATGGGTGGCATGCAACACACGATAAATGACCGGATCTCGCATGACCATATTCGGCGAAGCCATATCGATCTTGGCGCGAAGCACCTTTTCCCCATCCTTGTACTTGCCTTCCTTCATTTCCTGGAAAAGCTTCAGGTTCTCTTCGACGCTTCTGTTTCTATACGGACTTTCCTTGCCCGGATGCTTCAGATCGCCACGGGTATCATGGATTTCCTCACTCGTCTGGTCATCGACATACGCAAGACCCATGCGGATCAGCTTGCAGGCGAATTCATACAGCTGCGGAAAATAGTCAGATGCATAATGGACCGGTTCCTTCCAATGGAAGCCGAGCCACTTCACATCCTCCAGAATAGAATTCACATACTCGACCTCTTCCTTTGCCGGGTTCGTATCATCGAAGCGGACATTCGTCTCCCCATGATACTTCTGTCCAATGCCAAAATTGAGACAGATGCTCTTCACATGCCCGATGTGAAGGTATCCATTCGGTTCCGGCGGAAAACGCGTCAGCACCCGATCATTCGCATAGACATGATTTGCAATATCTTTATTGATTTCTGCTTCGATAAAATTCGCAGCTTTTCTTTCTTCTTCCATTCTTCTCCTCCGTTCTGTCATTATACCTTCAAGGTATTTTCACTTTATTTTAGCACAATCCAAGAGTGATAGGAAAGATGGAAATGGGAATTTTGTTGAGACGGCAGGAGGACTTGACCAGTTCTCTAAGCTCTGCGGTCTGAGCAGCTTCAACCGGCATGGTGCAGTGCGAAAAAGCAGTCATTTTTATCCCACACTATAAGCCTCTTAGCATCTGACCGACAACAGGGAAAGCCAAGTATGATAAAATATAAGGAAACGCTGATTCAATTGCAGAGTCGGATTTCACATGGATTTTTATACATGGCTTCGTCGTCATCTTCCTTAAATAGCTTGCTATTCGCGTCAGATGATTCCTCGCTCTGTATAAAAATCCAAGAATGAAATCTGACAATGATTGAATCAGTGTTTCCATAAAAGCAGCAGGCATGAATCTCTGCTTAGCCCGCTGAACCTTTTGAATCCGCTTATCCCACTAAAGGAGCCCCCATGACAGACACGGAATACATGCAGATCGCACTTGACGAAGCACAAAAAGCCTATCACGAAGGAGAGATCCCCATCGGTGCCGTCCTCGTCTATAAAGACATCATTCTCGCTGCTGACCACAACCGCTGCGAAGCCACCTTCGACCCCACCAGCCACGCAGAAGTTAATGTCATCCGCGCCGCCTCCCATTTTCTTTCCAAATGGCGTTTGACGGACACGCGGCTTTATGTTACCATAGAGCCATGCCCAATGTGCGCAGGCGCCATTATGAACGCCCGCATCCCGCATCTGATCTACGGTGCAGCCAATCCCCTCTATGGCGGTATTGACTCGTGCTTCCACATCGGAGAGGGTATGGCAAATCACACCTTGGACATCACTTCCGGGATTCTGAAAGAGAAGTGTCAGACACTCATGGACGATTTCTTTATCCATCGCCGGAAGTAATTTCATCATGGAGCAGTATCGAAGTGGTCATAACGAGGCGGACTCGAAATCCGTTAGCCTTTCGAGGCCCGTGGGTTCGAATCCCACCTGCTCCGCCAAGCAAAAAGCTCTTTGCCTTTTTCGGCAAAGAGCTTTTTGCTTGGAAGGATCTCCCCTCCGGTGTTTTCCCTGCATACGCCCCATCGCCACACCTCTTCTGCTCCTACAGACGATATCCTCCGGCAGGCGCACCATATCCGCAGCCTGTGAATAAGGCAGCAGGTGCGTTACCGGAAATCCGCCGAACTGTGCATCATTCACGAGCGCTGCCTTCGTATCCCTCGCAAATGTACATCAACCCTTGCCCATCAGGTACGCTCCCGAAGGAATTCGGCGGTATTTACAGAAAAGATACAAAAAGGTTACCTCTGTCGATACCCATACCGGGCATCGACAGAGGTAACCTTTTTGTGTTCTATACTTCGTGTAATGAGCTTAGAAAATCTGCGAAACTATCGGAAACAGGAATTACTTCACCATCCTGTGTCCAAAGAACAATCTTGCTTTCTTTTTCGCAGTAGTAATTCCCTGCTGAATCAGACGCAAACGGGATAAGATTACCTTGATACTGTGAAATGAAAAATCCTATAACCTTATAGATATTTTCCCGATCGATCTCGTTAAACGATAATAGCGCCTTTACATCGGATTCATCGCCATTACTCAAAGATACCACGTCCGGATAGGGTCTTCCCCCGTTATTGGCAGTAATGCAGTCTGCTAACTCCTTAGAAAGCGTGCAATGATATTTTTGCATAAAATCGCTAACTGCATTTGGATTATTTAAAATCCTACATCTTTTCCATTCTACAGACACCAATCACACCTCCTGCTTATTTGATTCTTGAAAAGAGTCCTGACTATCGGTATTCTCAGATGAAGCATCGTGATTATACCCACCGCCCCAAAGCGCTTTCCCTCCGGTATGTGCAGCTCCGCCTTGTGTTCTGTCATGATCCTCTATTTTGACTAACTGCATTTTACCTGTTTCCTCATTGTGATGCCAAACATACCCTTCTGGAGTTTTTCCATCGTCAATATCTTCCAGTTGCTCAGATGTAAACTGCTTCCTAAGGTCAGGGTCGCTTTGAACAGCTTCTTTCAGCTGTTTGTTGCATTCTTTGAATTGCTTGGCATTACTTGCTTTTTCTAAGTCTTCAGGGAGTTGAACATCAAAAGCACTGTGAAAGACAGGAAATACGCCTTCGACCTTAATGCCTTTGATAACGACAGACTTTCTTTCATACCGCACACCGTTTTCAGCCGTTTTGCCCTCCAAATCCTCGCGGTCAGTACGATAATAAATGGTACCATTATCTCCAATCGTGCATTTCGCAATTTGACGATCGGTCCATCCTAAAGTGTCCTTTAGATGCTGTCTTTCTTCATCAGTAAGCTCCCGCGTTTTTGTTTCTTTTGCATCGGCGACTAAGGCGGCAGTCTTTTCATTGCTCTCACTACCGGGAAAAGTTACCTTGTTATCAAAGCGATTGCTGATCGTTTCAACTTTTTCCGTGCATTCCTTAGCCTTCGCATAGTATTCCTGAGAACGCCGATAATGCTCCCATTTTTCTATATCAGATTCACCATTTGCTTCTGAATTTTTGTATCGCGCCCACTCTTTATTTGCTTTTCTCTCGAAATAGCTGGCAGCTCCTTCGTAACGCTTTGCCAGTGTTTCTTGACCTTGCTGCCACTCTTCGACTGAGTCATATGACTTTCCGTTTTCCTTATCGAAGCATTTTCCGTCTTCTCGCTCTTCAAGATACCGAGGAAAGTCCTTTCCCCCAGATACGTTTGGTTGATCGGACTCGCTCTTCTCGGATTTCGAAGCATCTACTAAACCATATCGTTTGTATATCGCTGAAAAAACGTCCGACGATTCAGTGAAGGGTGTGACCGGAAGATCGGCATTATGTGGAATGCGTGGGCTGTCTGTCTCCGACATCTTTGGGCGATCTATTTCTCTGTACTGGTCGGATGCGAACCCTTCCTTGGGAGTAAAAGTAGCCTTAAACTCCCTCATACAATCTCCCCCTTTGAGAGTCGTAAAGTAAACTCTCTCCATACAGGATAGTCCACATGATAACGGCTCTGGTATTCTTGAATAATGAGAGTGATCAGTAGATTAAGTTGATCATCATCATACTGCATAACAGACGGATTGAGTTCTGAGATAATCGCTGTCTTCAAGTCATCTACGGAAACATCTTCTGAGGTGTTTTCAAGCGTCTCCTTTGCATTTTTGAAATAATCAAATACCATTGAAGCAAGGAGCTTAACGCTTGCCGCAGTTTTCTTAGTTGAGAGATAATCTAACAGCTTAACCTTCACCTCAGTGGGCGAAGATGATTTGAGAATCGCCCTTTTAAACGCCTCTTCCTCTGACAAATCGTCCAGTTTTGCCCTGAACTTGGTGTCTAACAGCTCGAACAGATAATTGTTATCATTATCAGATGGATAGCCAGACGGCTGAGAAAAAACATCTTCTTTAAGTTTAGGCTTTTCAATCTTGCACAAAACGGAATCAATCCAGTCATTTTGATATACCGCTGCAACCCCGCGAGGCAATTTCGCAAGTTCAACGATCTGATCATCATTCAAACCGGCAGCCTTTCCGACCAGTTCTCGATCAGAATAGTCAGGCAACCTCATAATAATCTTTGTGTTTGTATTTCTGATAACAGACATATCAAGAAGACCAGGAGATTGGTCTGCAATTATGAAACCTTCACCATAGGTTCGCATCTCCGCAATAGAATTTGCCAACATCTCGACAGATTTACCGAGCAGATTTACAGTTTCCGAACTTTGCTCTGTGCTTGTCCGCTTTAGCAAATTATGTGCTTCTTCTAAAACAGTTATGTGACGCAAGTCAGCGTTAGCTCCTTTGGAAGACGCGATACGGTATTCTTGCAGTTTCAGAATGAGAATACCCATAATAAGCGCCTTTGTTTCTGTCGAACCAACACGGCTTAGATCAATAATAACATTCTCATCGAAAAGATCCTTGTCATCAATGTCATCTGGTGAGAATATCATGCTATTGATACCATTTGTCAAAGATTCCAATCGCGTTAATAAAGAACCCTTGTAGTTGCTCTTGTTTTCCTCGGAATACTCACTCTGATTTATGTATTTTTCAACCTCAAGAGCGACATCTGCAAAGCTCGGAAATACTTCTCCATGCGGATTTTCAGACCTTGTGAGATTCCATCCGGCAGACCGGTATGCGTTTTCCATAGCCGCTTTTAAAACGGCTGGCATGGCTGCGTACATGGGCCAGCACACATTGAAAATTTCAGTGAGTTTATCGAGATGTTCATAGATATGAATTTTATCACTTCGGAACTTAAACGGATTGGCCCTCAATAACTTTGTAATACTTGGATTTGTACCATACACGCTAATATGATACTTCTTGTTTTTTGCAAGGGCGTTTTTGTATTCGCCCTTTGCAGGCTCAATTACTAAGAAGCTGACCGTTTCATCGGTGTTTGCAACCGGCGTCCTTGAAAGTTCATCAAGGATTTTATATACGGTTGTGGATTTACCAGCACCGGTAGAGCCTGTGATAAAAGTATGGGCGGTTAGGCTATTCGTGTCCAGAAACACCTTTCCGGCTTCTACGCTGTGCATATGATAGATATTGCCCAGTGGCAAGGTTCCTTTCCTCTCATCAAGAGAAACAATCTCGCGCCCAAATTCCGCACAATCAACAACCGGAACACCAGCCACGGACTTCTTAGGCAAAGGCATCTCATATGCCATTTCTCTACCACTCAAAAGCATGGTGGCTGTTGTCGGGTAGTGATGCGCCTCATCAATAACGGTGATAAACTCAGGATGGTAAAATCGCATCAAGTAATCTTTAATATACTTAACATCTTCTTCCGATTTCCAAACATTTACTGCTGACGATTCCACAGACGAGTTTTCTCCGCGAGTGATAGACTTGAATGCGCTTGCCGCAGCGATCACAACATCATAGTCTTTGGCAGTAAAGTATGCGCAGCAGTCAAACATGCCGAAATCCTCGCAGCTTCGCATTCTCTTGATTTGTTCATCGATGCGGTCAAGCAGTGTTTTTACAGCCCGATTTTCATAGGTAAGCTGGATGGACTCACCGTTAGTCGATGAGAGCGACTTGGAAACAGAGTTTTGTTCGGTCAATGACTTAGCCGTGCCAGAGGAAGTAGTATCAGTTGTCGCTTCATTCGTGGTTCTTGTTCTTGAGTATGCATGATTATAGTTTGCAGAACAAAAGACGGGAAGGAGTTTTTTTACCAATCCTCCAGTCCCTACACTGACACCAACACTGTCAGTGTGAGTTTTAGATACTGATGTTCCATGTGTTAGGGATTTTGCTATTGTTTCGTTTGTTGTGTCAGTAATCCCTTTCACAAGACCTTCCGTATCAGTCGTGGACTGTTGTGCGTTGATTGTCTGTGTGGAGGTTTTAAATGGAGCTAATTGAGAGTATATATCTTCATACTCGGCGCACATTTGCTCCACTTTCTCGTTGCTCATCGCATCGGCAATAATGATAGCTGAGTATTTTTTTCCGCGCATCGTATCAATGAGTTTTTCGAGTCCCTGAACAAACTCATTGTTCTTGGTTTCATTAGAATTTCTGATAGCTGGGATGCTGCTCACAGCAGATACATATTTCGCATCCGAGAGCGCTTCACGGATAAAATCGCCTTTTCCTAAGAAATCAGCTGCACGATCGGGTAGAGCTTCGACGGTAACATTATTGACCGGTCGGGTAACATTATTGACCGGTCGTAATTCGGTACCGGGGAAGTTACCGAGAAAAGCATTTCTGAGTACCTTCCCATTATGTACCAAGTCTCTTTCGATAGTAGACAGACGATCTATGCTGCCATCTTCGCCGGTATGAGCAAGCATATTTCGAGTAGCGACGCCTATAAACAGGTCGACATATTCTTTATGTCCATTGATAAGCATGATCAATCCGTAGTTGCGAAGAGAAAAAATTGTCGAATAGATTGTCGTGAGTTTATCTTGAACATTTTCGTGCTTATCGTAGATTACCTTAGCGACTCTATACAAAGATACGTTATCTCCAACGCCGATAGACTTGAGGTCATCTGACATTTCGATACATGGTGCATCGGATAGTTTGGTAATGTACTTTTTCAGAACGATATTATCCACCGCTGTAAAAGCAGCGTACAGATCGTCAAGCACCAATGGGTTTTCTGCATGAGCGGTATTCTCCATAACGCTAATCACCCTTTCTGTGTGGATTAGTACGAGACATCTCTAACAATTCATTACTTTGATGTTGAGAATTGGTGATGCTTTTGTGGCGAAGAATATCTCGTTTGTTTTGTGGCTGTAATTGCTTTGGTCGAGATGTCCCAGATGTCCTTGTTTGTGTTACTTTGTGAAGAGTTTGTGCAGTAGCAAGTAGCATTACGAGCAGCACCAGAGCTGCCACTGCCGCGATTGCGCCCCCCAGCGGTAACTTTCGCTTTTTCTCTGGTGCTTGGGTAGGGTTTTGCCCTGTCGGCTTATTCATGGACATCGACGCTGCATACTTCTTTGCAGTATCTTTGTGAACAGCCTGTCCGACCTCCTTAATGTAATCGATACGGCTTTTCGCAAAGTTTTCTTGAAACCAATAGGTCAGCTTGGTGAAATAGCCTTTATCCCACTTATCGCGGTCAAGACGTTCTTCATACTCAAGCCAGACCTCCGGCTCAAATATTTCAGGGACTTTTTCCTCTAAAATATCGAGGACTTTAGTAGTTTCCCCACGCTCAAATGTTGGATCGTTGCGTATTGCACTTACAGTGTTGACCTTTAAGTGCAGCATATCCTTTTCAGCTATCGCTTTCCAGAAAGCATTTTCATCAAATGACGTAAACATTTTTACTCCCCCTTAATCCTATTTTCGAGTTCTGTGAGCCAGATGTGCGTCTTCTCACTTTTGTCGATTTCCGCATTCAGATCATCGATAGATTCTCTGAGTGTAGCCAAACGCTCATCCTGAGCTTTAATGTCGTTTAGAAATTGGTTCAATTCACGCAGCAATTGTCTAGTCATCTTCTTGACCATCTTTTTGCTTTCGTTTGTCATGTCCTCAAATTTCTTTCGCATATTATCACTTTCACGTTGAAGTTTTTGATTGTAGTCGTCAATACTCTGACACATTACGCTGGTTTCATAGTAGCCGTCAATTTTTTCAGTTCCAAGAGTATCTGACATGAACAACGAGCCGATTTTCTTAAGCGGATTCCAACTGTTTTTCCATTCCCGCTTTTTGCAATTTGGAATATCGCGGCTGGATCTGTCGACCACCTTCTGCTGGAGATTCTCGAGGAATTTTTGGGGATCAATCTCGTCAAACTTTTTCCCTGTTACGCTGTCTTTGAAGCTATATGCCCCCTGCTCAAAAATACCGCGTCTTTCAAGATCGGTTACGATTGTTCTAAGACAGCCATAAATGCTCAGAATTTGCTTATCATGATTTGTCTTAATTTTCTCCAACTCATTATTTGTTTTCTTGAGCGCTGCGTCAAATACGGACTTTATATGCTTGACGAGGTTGGAGATTTCGTCAAGCACTTCGGCGTGAGTTTTCTGTCCGGTTTTGACTTTGGGATTACTTCGAATAAAGGTGATTCCGTCATCTGCTTCGATTTCCACCTGAAAATCAGTAATTGCCCGTTTAAGAGCAGCAGAGTCAAATCTGACATTATCTAACGCTGCAAGCTGATGAGCAATTTCAACCTCAGCGTTTTTTAGTGCGGCGATTTTTCCCTCTACGCACTCCTTTCTTTCGCTTACCTCCTTTCTTTCGCTTTCTTTTTCCCCCAATTCTGCTTTTGTTTTCTTGAGGTCACTCAGAATGCCGGAGGTAAACCCGTTAACATCTTCAAGAATATCTTCAAATGTTTCAAGAAGACCTCGTACCTTGATCGGGTAGGCATATCTTTCAATGTAGTCTCTTATTGCTAATTCAACAGCTATTACTCCACATTGAAGTTCAGTTGCTTTGTATTCATCGTTGTTATCAAGTGCATTCTGAAATTCAGAACTGATTTTATCTTTGAGGTAGCCGGGTATATCACAATGCGACGATAACATGAGGTTGTCTTCTTCATAGACGGCAACGTTTTCTTTAAAATTTTGCAGCCTGCCACGTACTCTTCGGCGGAACATGTCATTTTTGAGAATATCTTTGCTGTAGTGTTCTGCACCATCGTTAATTGCCCATGCCATCAAAGCACTTGTCATAAAGACTCTGGGAACAAAGTGAGCGGCACCTTCCATAAGATCGCTTTCATCAACCTTGATATTCCATTTTGAAGGGTCAGTTAGATACTCTGCAAAAGCTGCTTTTACTTCTTCTATCGATTCCGTGTCGCGATATAGATAAGAATCGCTTTTATTCATAAGAAATAAAAAGCGATCATTAAAGCCGCTACCATCCTGCGCACATTCCAACAGGATTTGCTTCATAAACTCGCCAATGCTCTTATCCTCGTATTTATTAGCATCAGCACAAAGAATTATCATCGGCTTGCTATCCATTGAGATCGCATTCAAAGCTAACTCTGCGTGTTTATTGCATCCATCTTCAATGGACTGTGCGCTATCCATACCGGGAGTATCGATCAGAACGATTGTAAACTTATCCTCGCTTACACTTGCGGGGTATAAGTGCGACAGATTAGCCCCTAACTCCATCATGTGAACCTTAGGGTATTTTTCCTCGATGCCGTTCTTCTTCATTGGAGAGATTTCTGCAAACGCAGCTGCACAATCGGCATCATTGTCAAAAATCCGCTTCTCAATCACAACATTGTTCTCTTCATCATAACAGCACAAAGAGACTTTTGTGCCAAGGCTACTGTCATGTCTTATGCGGCAGTTTTTAGAAGTACAAGTGCTTCCACTTGTCGGGAGAATGTCGTGCCGTATCAGCGTGTTCAGAAGCGTAGACTTGCCGGAACTGTAAACGCCAGCAAGAACGATATAAAACTCGCTTGCCTTGGCAATAGAATAGTTTTTATCCAGGTCTCTGTATTTCTCTCTCAGTCCATCTGTAGTTCGCTGAGAAACCAACTTGCGAAATCGCTCGGACTTTATTTCTTTAACAACCTCTTCAATGTTTTGAGAAAGGACTTTGTCATCTAAGATCATCTTATGCTCAAAATGATAGATCACACGGGCATTTTCAGCACGCTCTTCATTTTGATCAGCAATAGATCGTTTCAAATCATCAAAATCTATTTTTCTATCAGAAAAAATAACTGTAACTTCATCATTGATTTCTGGATCAGAGGTTTCATTGACGAAACCTTGCCAATCAAGATAGGGAATGGGTTCAATCCATGTTTGCAGGGGGATTTTGTTTTGAATAAACTCCTTGAATTTATCGTAGCTATCGTTTTTGCACACATCGACCTTGTCTATAAGTATGCGTGTAATCATCTTATAGGGGTTGTAACTTATCTCAATCGTTTTCATCAGTTTCTTCCTCCGTAACATCGGTATCTTGATCGTTATTTGAGTCTGAATTGTTTAAATGGCGTTGCAACCATTTTAACGATGGCTCTCCTATATGACTGCTTCCCATTTGAACAGCAGCGCTTCCCAAAGGTGCAAGCAACGCAGTTGCACTCGAATGTAATTGGAGTCCTGATAATCCGGCAGCCGAAATAGAAGCAATGGAGATCATTGCTGCGCGTATAGCTTCTTTTCGTGAAGAATAAACAGGCGGCATTGCTTGGAAAAGCACTTCCATTACTTTTCTTAACGTCGTATTAGTTGGATTGGAAGCAAGCTCACATTCGAAGACCGCTCTTATCGCTATATATTGGATTGTCGACATTTTGACTTTTTGATTTTCAATGTTGCTGACGGTTTGTTTAGTAATTCCGAGTTTTTTAGCAAGCACTTCCGCTGTCCACCCGGCAATCTTTCGTAAATCGCTAAGATTGTCCTGCATAATCTGCATTTCGGTTTTAAATAAATCAGGCAAGAAATCGCCTCCTTTTTACTCTATTATATATTATACTGCAGCTTTCAGCTTATCAATATATTTGACAAAGACGCAAAATTTTTACAAGTGCGTAAATATGTGATGTGGCGTGTATTTCTTTGCAAACAAAAAGAGCCTCTGCGATACCCAAAACGGGCTGATCAGCCCCTTTCAAGGTAGACATGGCAAATATCTAAAAAATTATAGCCGTAAATTCCATGTTGGTGTTTTAGTATCAGCATGGGATTTGCGGCATTTTCTTATGCCGCGAATTTTGCTTTGTATTTCTGAATCCGTTTGTTCTCGGAATCGGGAACTGTTCCGGGATCTTCGCGTGCAGAGCTGCCGTACGAACTTCCATTGGCGTCCTTACTCCAAATCGTTTCTGAAAACGTTCGTAATTGTAAAAATGGACGTATTGGTCGATGGCCAAACGCAGCTCGCCGCCGCTACTGAACTTATTCAGGGAATACATCTCTGTCTTCACAATTCCCCAGAAACCTTCCACTGGGCAATTGTCGATGCAATGCCCAACGCGGGACATGGATTGCTCCATACCCTACTTCGAGAGCTTGAACTGGAATGCTTTACTGGTATACTGGAACCCCCTGTCACTGTGGAACAGCGGGTGTGCTTCCGGATTTTTGCGAATCGCCTGCTCAAATGTGTCAAACACCAGCTTATTGTCATTGCGTCCGCTTATGACGTAGGCGACAATCGACCGGTCATAGAGATCGAGGATGGCGCTCAAATAGAGCTTCTTAACGACTGATCCTTCGTACCATTTGAATTCTGTCACGTCCGTTGCCCACTTCTGGTTCGGTCGTTCTGCCTGCCCCCCCTGTGAAGGATGTTCTCTGATGTGGCTTCTGGTGTGGCCCTTCTGTATTTTGCCTTCTTGCACCGGATCACGGAATGGATATTGAGCTCCTTCATGAGTCGATGGATGCGGTTCCTGCTGTAATGCGTGTGGTTCAGGCGATTGATCCAATCAGTCATGCGCCGATAGCCCAGGATGTGGTGGAATCGTTCATCATACTCTTGGATCAGTTGGGCGATGATCTCGTTTTCTTTTTCCGCTTTTGGGACATCTCGCTTCAGCCATTGATAATATGATGCTCTCGTAATACCGACCTGATCACACAGCCAGCAAATGCCCCAGCCCTTTTCTGCGTGGCACTGCTGGATTGCTTCATAGGTTATGGCATGGCGCAGCCTGCCAAGTTTCACCTCCCTTCCAGGGCTTTCAATTTTTTTAGAAATAGACCAGCCTCTCCTGTTCCTCAAGCTGCCGTTTCAAGCGCTGGTTCTCACGCCGGAGGCGTTCCATGCTGCCCTCGCCACGTAGCGCGGCAAGGACGCAGCTTGCCTTGAATTCCTTACTGTAGCTCGCGTTTCCAGCTCTTTCTATGAAAGAGGCCTCGCCCTGTTCCTCGTATTTCCTTACCCAGCCACGAAGACTCCGCTCGGATATCCCATTCGCTCTGGCGATTTGTCGGTAAGATCCTTTGCCGGAAAGATATTCTCTCACTCTGGCAAGCATCCAATCTGCTCTATGTTTCCTTTTGGCCATAAAAAAAATCCCCCTAAAGCAGTTTGGTTATTTACCTTGTCTGCTTTAGGGGGATCATATCAACATCAGTGGGACTTTTCTTATTCATGGATCAATTCATACCATGCATCTGCCATGCGGCCATACTCTTCCATCGAAAAGGTCTCTCCGCGGCGAGAACCGTCAATATCCGCTTTTTCGAGGATTGCCTTCACCATATCGGCAGAGATGCCGCCTGCTTTCATGGCATTGGTGAAGACTTTGCGGCGCTGGCCGAAGCCCATCTTGACGAGGCTGAAGAAGAGCTTTCTATCCTTCACCTCGACTGCCGGTCTCTCGCGACGGCGGATCTTGAGCACCGTCGACGTGACCTGCGGGCGCGGGATGAAGGCGGTCGGCGGGATGTCGATGACACGCTCTGCCGTGCAGTCAAACTGTACCGCAAGTGTCAAAGCGCCGTAGTCCTTCGAGCCGGGCGCAGCCAGGATGCGGTCTGCCACTTCCTTCTGCATCATGAATACGAAGAGAGAAATGGGAAGTCCTGACTGAATGAGCGTCAGAAGGATCGGCGTGGTCACATAGTACGGCAGATTCGCCGCGCAGTGCCAGTCCTTTTCTCCCAGAATGGTCTTGAGGTCGGCTTTCAGCACATCCTCATAGATGATATGAATATTTTTATAATGTTCCAGTGTATGGTCGAGGACGCGCTTCAAGCTCTGATCCAGCTCGAAGGCTGTCACATCCGCGCCGGTCTCCGCGAGTGCCTGCGTCAGAGTGCCGATACCGGCCCCGATCTCCATGACAGGCGTCCCATCGCTGAGTTCAGCAGCCTCTGCGATGGCAGCAACGACATCGGGTCGGATGAGAAAGTTCTGCCCCAGGCGGTGCTTCGCGTGGATACCGAAGCGGTTCATCACATACTGGACGACTTTACGATCTGCTAAATTGGCGTCTAACATGTCGGCTCCTTCTGGCATGCTTCCAATGCCTTTTCCCACTCGCTGCGAATAATGCCGAAATGATTCAGCCGTTTCAAAAACTGTTTCCCATTCCCATAGCCGATACCAAGGAGCGCACCGACTCTGGCTCTTTTTTCAGAAGAATCCGGCCTGCCTGTAAGACCTGCCGCAAAAATATCTCCCATCGAAAACTCCTCCGAGTCTTCCTGATATTGGACACGGAGACAGGACAGCGCCTTTCGGATGGACTCGGGCGAAGCGTCTTCTATCCCGACATCATTTTCTGTGGAGGCTTCTGACTTCGGCACGAAGGCGTGAAGAGCCTTCGGGAAAAGACGGGTCAGTCGCTGACGGATGCGTTCTCCCGGACCATCGGGATCCGTCAGGATGATGATGCCCCGCTTTTCATAAGCGAGGCGGATCTGTTCTAATGTTTCGCGGCGGATGCCAAAGCCTTCCGTGGCGATCATATCAGCTTCTACGGCATGGCTCACACGAGCGATATCCGATTTACCTTCTACGACAATGACTTGACGGATCATATATCAGTCTCTAGCTACGTAGCCGATGCCACGAACGGTATGGATGTATTTCTTGCCGACTTTTTCATCGATCTTGCTGCGCAGATAGCGGACATAAACGTCCACGATATTCGTCTTTCCTGCATAGCCATAGCCCCAGACCTTTTCCAGGATCTCTTCTCTTTTCAGTACGCGGTTTTTATTCTTGGCCAGGAAAAGGAGCAGATCAAATTCTTTCTTTGTGAGATCGACAACTTCATCACTGGCACGTACTTCATGACGTTCCGGATAGATGGAGAGATCACCGATCGTGAAGGCCGGGTCCACGATAATTTTCGGTTCTTCGTGGCGGCGCAGCGCAGAATGGATGCGAGCGATCAGTTCCTTGGTAGCATATGGCTTTGTCATATAATCATCGGCACCGGCATTCAGAGCTTCGACCTTCGCATCGACAGAGGTATCGGAAGACAGGTAGATGATCGGCAGAGAGCTGATCTCTCTCACCTTTCCCAGAATCTCATGGCCGCCTTTCAGTGGTTCATCCGGATCCAGAAGGATCAAGTCCACCTGACGCTGACCTGCCAGATCAACAGCCGCCTCTCCCGTATTATCAATAAGGCAGCTGAAGCCTTCCTCTTCCAGCTTGAGCTGCATGAAACGGCTGACACTCGGATCATGTTCGATGATTAATACACAGTTTCTCATTATGAAGTTCCTCCCATAGCAAGTAAAAAGAAAAAGGAAATCCAATCGCACAGCTTTGTTATTATTTTTAGTGGGGTATTGTTATTATTATTGAACCCGCAACTATGCAAAAGTAAATAGTCATTAGAAGTTATTTTCCTTATATGAGTATAATACCATAGCTTTCTAGGATTTCAAGTCCTTTCTTTCAAAAAAACGATAAAATTATTAGTTTTTAAGTACTTTTGAAATTTTCAATTTCCTGATATTCTTCCATTTTATTTGAGAATAGATCCTAACCATAGCATATTTTACTCGGTTTTACTGATATTTATGAATTTTCCTGATTCTCATTTACCGCATTAGTCCTCTATGAGGAAATCGAATTTTCTATACGTTTACCTATACCCCCTATATGTATAAATTTTTTCTATTATTGGCTGAATATTGTTCAAATATGAAAATTTTCGGTATAATGTGAACCTGTCTTTCATATAAGTATAAGTATCATACAGACAAGTATTTAATTTTTGCATACTTTACGGTTGTTGTATAATAAAAAGGAACGATTTTGAGCAGTGTTTCCTTAGATCCCCTTCTATGGATTTCAACGGAGGCAGGGATCGATTTTCATATAAATACCCAGTGAGAAATGCTTCTTGTTTTCTCATCTCTGATTCTCGGTTGCTTTACACAAAGGAGTACCATCCATGCATCAATATGTCACTTTCATCGGTGGATTTCCGATCCGTTTTTATGGGATCTTTTTTTCTCTGGGCATCATCTTCGGCTGCATCATGGCCTACTACCTTTTGAAGAAGGACGGCCGCGGCTGGCATGAACATGTCTTTGATCTCGGCATCACCATCGCCTTTGTCGGCATCATTGGCGGACGTCTCTGGGATGTCTTCTTTTTTGACTGGGACTACTACCATGATCATCTGCTTGAGATCCCCTACGTGTGGCAGGGCGGCATGGCCATCCAGGGAGGCGTCATCTTTGCCTGCGTGGCTGCCTATTTCTATCTCAGAAAACACAAGATACCAGTCCTGCCCTTTGCGGATACCGTGACGCCCGCCATCATTTTCGGGCAGGCCATCGGACGTATCGCAAACTTCATGAATGGTGATGCCTTCGGTCATCCGACGGGCGCCAATTTCGGGATTCTGTATCCTGATACCACACTTGCCTACCGCACCTACGGCGCGCAGCCCCTCTGGCCTGCCGAGGTCTGGGAGTGTCAGGGCGATCTCATCATTCTGGGACTGCTCCTGTGGTATGCCTGCTTCAAACATGCCCGCGGCACGACCTTCTGTCTCTACATCATGCTCTACTCACTGCTTCGTTTCTTTCTGGAATTCTTCCGCGGTGACTATGGCAGTCTAGCCTTCGGTCTCAAGAGCGCGCAGCTTACCAGTCTGACGTCCTTCACCTGCGCTCTTCTCGTCTTTATTTTCTTCTCTGTCAAATATCGTGCAGATGCGAAAGCAGAAAAAGCCCCCGGAGATCCCACTTGAAGGCTAAAAGACTAAAAAGGCTTTCTACGCCTTTTTAGTCTTTTCGTTTCCAAGTCCTTCGCTCTCCTTTCTGCCAAGCATGCAAAAAGCCGGAATCCATTCGTATTCCGGCTTTTTGTTTGCGCTATTTCATGAAGCTGCTCTCTTACAGCAGACCGCCGTAATTTTCGAGCATCTGACGTACCTTTGCCTTTTCTGCTTCAGTCGGTTCGACCATCGGCAGACGGAAGTGGCCGCCAGGCTGGCCGACCAGATTTGTAGCCGTTTTGACAGGAGTCGGGCTTGCCGTGAAGAACATGCCTTTGTTGATCTCATACATCTTGAGGTGCAGCTCTCTGGCTTTTGCAAGATCGCCTTTTTCAAAAGCATCCACCATAGCGAGCATGTCATCCCCGATGACATGTGCAGAAACGGAAATGATGCCTACGCCGCCGGCAAGAAGGACAGGCAGTGTGAATGCATCATCACCGCTGTAGATCATGAAGTCTTCCGGAAGAAGCGCTTTTTCCTTGGTGACCTGATCCCAGCTTCCGGTTGCATCTTTGATGCCGACGACATTCGGACATTCATCCACGATTCTCTTGATGGTTTCCGGCTGGATAGACACACCGGTTCTGCCCGGTACGTTGTAAAGAATGAGCGGCAGATCTACGCCTTTAGCGACAGCCGTGAAGTGCTGGTACATCCCTTCCTGGTTCGGTTTGACATAGAAAGGAACGATCACCAGCGCGCAGTCAATGCCCGTTTCCTTGGCTTTGTTGCCGAATGCAATGGTATCTGCGGTGCTGATGGTACCGATATTGCCCATGACAGGCACTTTCTTGCCTTCCGCACGTTTGCCGACAGCATCTACGATAAGGGTATACAGTTTCAGCTTTTCTTCTGCAGTCATGGTAGCACCTTCGCCGGTGGTTCCACCGACAAGGAGGCCCTCAGAGCCATGAGCGACAAGATGCTTTGCGAGTGCGACAGCACTTTCGTAGTCGACAGCACCGTCTTCTGTGAATGGAGTGATCATAGCCGTAATGACGCGGCCAAACTGAGCAGTTGCCATAGTTATATCTCCTTTGGATCTTCATCTTTGAACTAGGGATTAGTGGCTAGGGATTAGGGATTAGAAGTGACTGGTGACTAGTGACTTCAATGCCACTTTCAGGCATCGCCCCATATATATTCGCGGCGAAGCCGCCACCTTCATTCCTCATTCGAGCAAAGCTTTCATTCACAATCAAGGGACAGAACGTCCCCGGGGCTAACCCTGAACCCATCAACCATTTTTATAACATATCATGCGCGATCATATATTCTGCGATCTGCAGGGTATTGAGCGCTGCGCCTTTTCTGATCTGATCGCCGGACACCCAGAGGTTGATGCCATTCGGATTCACGAGATCCTTGCGGATACGACCGACAGCTACATCTGTTTTATCAGAGGTATCAAGCGGCATCGGGTAGATCATATTCTTTACGTCATCGACCAGTTCAGCGCCCTCGAAGTCTTCGATCGCTTTCTTCACCTGTTCGACGGTGAGCGGCTCTTCGGTTTCTACATAGATAGACTCCGCATGGCTTCTTGCGACCGGCACACGAACAGCGGTCGGGGTGACACCGATTTCCTCATCATGCATGATCTTATGAGTTTCATTCACCATCTTCATTTCTTCCTTGGTGTAGTCATTATCAAGGAAGATATCGATCTGCGGGATCAGATTGTATGCGATCTGGTAATGTTTCGGAAGGCTGGCCGACGGAAGGATCTTCGGTTCATAATTCTCGCCTTTAGCAAAAGCAGCAGCTTCTTCATAGAGCTCATCGATGCCTTCTTTGCCCGCACCGGATACCGCCTGATAGGTGCTGACGACGATGCGTTTAATGCGGGAAAGGTCATAAATCGGCTTCAGTGCCATCAGCATGATGATGGTGGAGCAGTTCGGATTGGCGATGATGCCTTTGTGCTTTGCAATATCCTCCGGGTTGATCTCCGGAATAACGAGCGGTACTTCCGGATCCATACGGAAGGTGGAGGAGTTATCAATGACTACAGCGCCGCGTTTGGCTGCTTCCGGTGCCAGCGTCTTGCTGATACTGCCGCCTGCAAAAAGAGCCACATCAATGTTTTCAAAAGATTCCGGCTTGGCTTCCTCTACCGTATATTCCTTGCCGCAGACCATGAGCTTCTTGCCTGCACTGCGTTTGGAGGCCAGAAGCTTCAGGGAAGCGAACTGGAAATTTCTTTCTTCAAACAGACGGATAAATTCCTGTCCGACGGCACCAGTAGCACCAAGGACGGCGACGCGCGGGAGTTTACTCATAGTCAAGCACCTCATTCCAAATAATTTTCAAGTCCATAAACAAAGCCTTTGACCGTCATGCACTTTTTGCAGGCAAGCATGACGCCCGGCATAAAGGATTTGCGATCCAGAGAATCGTGACGCAGTGTCAGGATCTCCCCATAGCCACCAAAGAGGACTTCCTGATGTGCCACATAGCCGGGGAGGCGGACAGAGTGAATGGTGATTCCTTCGTATTTGCCGCCGCGAACGCCAGGCAGGCTTTCCTTTGTTTCATCTGCTTCTGGTTCCATGGTGCGGGCAGCTGCCATTTTTTCGGCAGTCAGCTTCGCTGTGCCGGAAGGAGCATCATATTTATGATTGTGATGGAGCTCGATGATTTCTGCATTCGGCATGTATTTGGAGATCTCAGCCGACACCTTCATCAGAAGGACTGCGCCCAGAGAGAAATTCGGCGCAACAAGTCCATTGGCGCCTGTCTTTTCGGCAATGCCAGCGAGTTCCTCTCTCTGCTTCGCCGTGAGACCGGTCGTTCCGATGACGATATTGACCCCATTTTCAAGGACATACTTTGCATTTTCATAAATGACCTTCGGACTGGTAAAATCAACGATCACATCCGGCTTTCCCTTGGCAAATGCTTCTTCCAGCGTCTTGTCAATGGTCATCCCATTGTGTCCGATACCGATCACTTCTCCCAGATCTTTGCCAGCTGCACCGATATCGACGCCGCCGCAAAGCTCCAGACCATCTTCTGCAAGGACTGAGCGGACGACCTCGCTGCCCATGCGTCCTGCAGCCCCATTCACTAATACACGAATCATTCTGACTCCTCCTTTATCGCAAGTGAGGACACAGACCCCCCACCGCTTTTGAATAGATTTAAGTCAATGGTAGTATAAAAATGAAAATGCGTCAATAGGTGAATTTCGATAGTTACATCATTTGATGAGATCTGACTATCTTGGAAAGAAGGACCATGGATCAGAGACCATGTGCAGCGGATTCTAAGGTCTCCCGGGCCTTTTGGCAGCTTCGCTGCGCTCATCAAAAAGAGCGCTCTGCTTCCTTGCGCGTCTTTCCTATTGAGCTTCATAAGCCCATAACCACTGTTTCGCCCCTGATTTTTCAAAATAAAAAAGCCGTACTCTTTCGAGTACAGCTCTTTATGTTTAGATTATTCACCTACAGGATAAACACTGACCTGTCTCTTATCTCTGCCGAGACGTTCGAAAGCAACTCTGCCTTCTGCGACTGCAAAGAGCGTATCGTCCTTGCCAATCTTAACGTTCAGACCCGGATGGAGATGGGTGCCTCTCTGGCGAACGATGATGTTGCCAGGTTTAGCGATCTGACCTGCGTGCATTTTGGTTCCCAGGCGCTGCGCATTGGAGTCGCGGCCGTTCTTTGTGCTGGAAACACCTTTTTTATGAGCGAATAACTGAAGATCAAACAGTAACATGTAATTCACCCCTTTGCCGTTATAATTTTAAGTTTATCAGGATACTGCTCCTGAATGGCTTCCAAACCATGAACCATGGTTTCTATCAGAATCTGGCTCTTTTCATTCGCATGCGAGTGAAGATCCACATTCATGAAGCCGGATTTCGAATCAAAAGTCCCATCCATCTGCAGGATATCCTGCAATCCGGCAGCAATCGTCAGTGTGATCGCTGACACCGCTGCACAGATGAGATCGTACTCATTATCTTCCCTCGCCCCATCGGCATGGCCGGTAATGGTAAATCCCTGATAGAGCCCTTCGACTAAGTGTAGTCTTGCGGTAATCATTAGCCTTCGATCTTTTCGATCTGAACCTTGGTGAAAGGCTGACGATGACCCTGGCGACGACGGTAGTTGGACTTAGCTTTGTATTTGAAAATACGAATCTTAGCGCCTTTACCCTGTTCCAGAACCTTGCCAGTAACCTTTGCGCCTGCAACTGTTGGCTGACCGATCTTTACGCTGTCGCCGGATACGAGAAGAACTTCATCAAAAGCTACTTCTGCGCCTGCTTCAACGTCCAGTTTTTCAATGGTAATGACTTTGCCTTCTTCAACGCAGTACTGTTTACCACCGGTTTTGATAATTGCGTACATGTGTGCACCTCCTCTTTACTATACTCGCCGAATATGGCAGCTTACGAAAGCATTTACGGAGCCGTCTCCGTGCGGTTGCGTCATGGCACCTTGTACAATGACTTGATTATTTTATCAGAAATAAAAATAGATGTCAAATATTTTTTGATATCTTAGAAAAAAGGGAGGGGCAGCCCTTGGAGTGTGGATGAAAGCTCTGCTCGAATAAGGAATGAGGAATGAAGGTGGCGGCTTCGCCGCGAAGTATATATGGGGCGATGCCCCAAAGTGGTATTCAAGTCACCAGTCAGTTGAGACTCCTAAGGAAACACTGATTAAATCGTTGTCAGATTTCATTCTTGGATTTTTATACAGAGCAAGGAATCATCTGACGCGAATAGCGAGCTATTTAAGGAGGATGATGACGAAGCTATGTATAAAAATCCATATGAAATCTGGCTCTGCGATTTAATCAGCGTTTCCCTCATCCCTAGTCACTAATCCCTAGCTACTAATCATCCCCGCTTTCAAACTTAGTCTCTGGGACTAACCCCAAGCCCTTTTCTACACCGTCTCATAAATCTTCCTGACGAGCTTCTTTGTGATCGTCCCGAAGAAATCCTGGTCGGCAAAGCGAATAAAACGGATCGGCTTATTCGCTCCTTTAATGAAAAGCCGGTCTGTCGTCTTGAAAGGACAGGATTCGCTGCCATCGAGCGAAATACAGAGATTCTTCTCCCGCGGCGGAGCAGTGACTTCTACCGTATCACTGCATTTCAAGACGATGGCAAAGCGCTGCAGCGTATGCGCGCAGATAGGGATCACGATCATACGGTCATCGCCAGGCCCCATGACCGGACCGCCGCAGGAAAGAGCGTAACCGGTAGACCCGGTCGGCGAAGAAACGATGAGTCCGTCAGAAGCATATTCCTGGATCAGATGCCCGTTGACGGAAAGATTCAGCCGTGCCAGCTGCCCGATCTCGTTATGCCCGATGACGACATCATTCAGCACGCTGGTTAGCCATTCCTGACTGCCATCCTCATGCTTCAGGATAGAGTCCAAAAACAGGCGCGACTCTTCGGTATAATGCCGCGCAAGGATCTGGTCCAGACGCAGCGCAGCGTCTTCGACGGTGATGCTGTTCAGAAATCCCAGCTCACCCAAGTGGATCCCTGCCATCAGGATGGGATAGTCCCGAAACGTACGCGCCGCTCCCAGGAAGGAGCCGTCGCCACCGATGGAGAGCAGGCAGTCACAATTTCCCAGCTCATCGATGCTGCCATAAGAAGCCCCCTTGATACCGCCCGCTTCCAGTCCTTCTTTCATAGAAAGCGGCAGCAGTGCGCTCGACTTTCTTTCTTCTATCATCCCAAGAAGCTCGGGCAGAAAGGTAAAGAGCTTCTCTTTTCCCAAATTCGGAAAAATGGCAAATCGCAATGAAATCACCGCCTCGTCTATGATCGTTATAAAGTATGGTTCTACACCTATTTTTTCAAAGTCTCATGTGCCTCTTCGACCACCTGATGGATCCGTTCTTCACTGATCGCTTCCTGTGGCTTTTTCCACTTCAGATAGGCTAGAAACTCAATATTCCCTGAGCCGCCTTTGATGGGCGAAAACGTCAGATCCCAGCAGTGGAATCCTTCTTCTTCGAAAGCGGTGAGAGTATCCAAAATGACCTCTTCATGGATGTCTTTTTCTCTCACGATGCCGCCTTTCCCCACCTTGTCCCTGCCGGCTTCAAACTGCGGCTTGATCAGGATCGCCATCGCACCATCCTCCTTCAGGATGGATCTTACCGCCGGAATGATCTTCAGAACGGATATGAAAGATACATCTGTCGAAACGAGATCGACCTTTTCTCCCAGCATCTCTTCTGTCACGACTTTGATGTTCGTCTTTTCCATATTGACGACCTGCGGATGAGAGCGGAGTTTCCAGTCGAGCTGATTGGTCCCGACATCGATAGCAAAGACCTTCGCCGCGCCATTCTGCAGTGCACAGTCAGTGAAGCCGCCGGTAGAGGCACCGATGTCCGCCATGACCTTTCCCTTCATATCGATGCCGAATGTCTTGATCGCTTTCTCCAGCTTGTAGCCGCCGCGCCCCACATACGGCATCACATGTCCTTTGATCCGGAGCTTTGCATCCACAGGGATCTTCGTCCCCGCTTTATCGACAGGCACATCATTGACAAGGATGATGCCTGCCATGATATGCCGTTTCGCATTCTCCCGGCTGTCGAAAAAGCCCTGCTCTACGAGCATGACATCCAGCCGTTCTTTCTTGACCTTCTGATTTCCCATATATTTCCTCTACTTCGTGCGTACCAGCAGCATGTCCACCAGTTCTGTGAGAAGGCTTGTGTCCCGATCGACCCTTCCCAGTATCTCTTTGGCATGCCTTGCTTCTTCTTCTGCGAGTGCCTTTGTCTGCTCCTTGCCAAGAAGGCTTACGTAGGTGGACTTATGATCTGCCGCATCCTGATGCGGCATTTTCCCCATCTCATCCAGATGCCCGTTCACATCAAGAAGGTCATCCGTCATCTGGAAAAGCAGTCCCACATGGACAGCAAATGCATGCAGAAGGTTCTTTTCTTCTTCACTGCTCTCTGTCATTGCCAGTGCCATATCCACAGGTGCCGTCAAAAGGCAGCCTGTCTTGCAATGGTCCATGAGCTGTAATTCCGGAAGAGTCAGCGTCCGGCCTTCGCTCTCGATATCATGCGCCTGTCCGCCCACCATGCCTTCGGGGCCAGCAGCCTTGGCCAGGATGGAGATCAATTCACAGCGGAGCGCAGGCGCGATCTGCTGCTCGCCTGCCAAAAGCTCAAAGGCAAAGGTCAGAAGCCCATCCCCTGCCATGGTCGCCATGCCTGCCCCAAAGACCTTGTGATTCGTGGGGCGGCCGCGGCGGTAGTCATCATTATCCATGGCAGGAAGATCGTCATGGATGAGGGAATACGTATGCACGCATTCCAGCGCACAGGCAATATCCAGATACAGCCGCGCATCTTTTCCCCAAAGTTCCAGGATCAGAAGAAACAGAAAGGGACGGATACGCTTCCCCCCAGCCGAAAGGCTGTAGTTCATGGCATCAAACAATTTTTGATGAGCGCTCAGGTCAGAGACCAGCAGCGTCTCAAGTCTTTCGTTGATTTCCTTCTGCTTTGCGAGCAAAACATCTTTCAGCATGGGTGGCTCCTTTCTGGATCATTGCATATGTGCTTTTTTAATTCATAAATGGTGTCAGCTTCCCCGCAAATATCACGGATCGATGCCCGAAAGTGACCTTTCAGTCACCCGTCACGCCCAAGCGATCTTCCATATACGCGCCAAACGCATTGCCCGTCGCATTGTCACTGCTATAGCGTGGATCGGCGAAAAGCGGCGTGAGACCGATAGCTTGGCAAATCTCTTCGACCCTTGCCCGAAGATAGCGGTTTGCCATGACCCCGCCCACTGCGATGAAGGGACGACCCTTTTCGAAAGGATAGCCGCTGAGCTCCTTTTCGAGAGCACGCCCTATGTGGATAAGGACTCCTTTGGCGATGTCTTCCTTCCGATAAGCGAGCGACGCTATATCACGCTGGACGCGTGTTTCGGGGCCGGAAAAGCTGAACGCCCCTTTCACGGACGAGCGGGGGATCCGATACGTATCATTTCCCTGTTCTGCCAGTGCCTCCAGCCATTTCCCGCAGGGGAATGGAAGTCCCAAAGCCACGCCCACGCGGTCAATGAACTGTCCTGCCGTAATGTCTTTGGACGTTAGGAGCTCATGGATCTCCATCCCCTCTTCCTGCCATTGACAGGAGAGCACATCCTGTGTGCCGCCGGACATATGCATCATATAAAACGGCTTTCCCCAAAGAGCAGGCGCCTCTCGGATCGCTGCCATCGCATGATTTTCCTGATGGCTAAATACATAAAGAGGAATGTGATGCGAAGAGGACAGCGCCTCAGCCATACCCCGACCAACAAGAAAGGCGGGCATGTATGAATCTGCCCGCCTCCGTGGAAATCCTGAAACGCCTATGCCCTTCAGATCCTGCAGCAAAGGAGAAAGCCTTCGAAGCAGGACGGGAAGATTCTTCACATGCTGGAAAACCATCTCTGACTGAGACAGTCCCCGCCGCCCTTCCTTCACTGAAAGGACGATCCGTTCTTCCCCCATCAGCCCCTTGGAAGAATCATAAACCGCTGCCGATGTCGTATAGCAGCTGGTATCTATTCCAAGAAACCTCATGATTATTCACCTTGTAATGCCTTATCCAGAAGTCCATTGATGAATCGATAGGACCCTTCACCGCCATATGTCTTGGCAAGCTCTATCGCTTCATTGATAATGACCTTCTTATCCGGGCGGTCTTCCCCGGAATGATAAAACTCAGCGACAGCCAGACGGAGAATATTCTTATCCACCACATTGAGCTGCGTGAGCGACCAGTTCTTTTTCAAATATGCCTTGATCTTATCATCGACATCTTCATGAGCTGCCGCTTCGATCAAAGCATCTGCAAAAGCCTTGTCCTTCTCTTCCAAATGAAGCGTCTCTTCCTCGATCGGCTCTGACTCCGGATTGAGCTCTCTGGAGTACAGCACCTTGAGTGCATATTCTCTTGCGCTTGTTCTACTCATGTCAGCCTCTCTCTATGCTATGAAATTTCCTGTCTTACATACATGGTTTCCCATGACTCCACAGGCCAGGCGGATCCAGCAGATCCTGCCGAGAGCAGTTTCCCTAAAGAAACTTTGGCGGCAGGAGATCTGATGACACCCGTTCACTCTACCATTTCAGTAATCGTCACATCAATGCTTTCGATGTCCTCTCTTCTAAGCGAAGAGAATACATTCTTCACCACCATCTGGATATAGCGGGCAGTCTCCTGTACCTGACAGCCTTTATGCAGTGCGACAGAGATCGCCACCTTCACACGTCCATCCTTCAGATTTCGTATCCAAAGCCCGCGATGAGCCTTGAAGCCAAAGGCCTGACTGATCCCCTGCATCAGGTACTGAAAGCCATCCGCGGTGAAATGAGATACCTCAGGCATGGCAAGCAGAGCCTCTTCAATTTCCTGATATACGACTTCTTCCGATCGTTTCTTCTCTGCTTCTTCACCGGACATCTCTATTTCTCCTCACCGAAAACGATGCGTTCCACATTAACATTGACTGCATTCACTCTAAGGCCCGTAGAATCTCCGACGCTTTCCTTGACTGCTTCCTGCAGCTGTAAAGCGATAGCCGGCAGGCGTTCGCCATGCCAGGCTGCCACGTAGAGATCGATGACGATACCATTCTCCCGAATGGAGACACGCACGCCTTCTGCTTCCGCATCACTGATGACAGCAGAGATCCCATGAGAAAACCGATCATCCATCCCATAGATCCCCTTCACATGGAGCGCTGCTTCTCGGGCAATGACTGCAATGACCTGGTCCGATACACGAACGGTTCCCAGGTCATTTTTTACTTCTGCAGTTTCCATATAGAAATTACTTTACGCGTTCGATGTAAGCGCCGGTACGGGTATCAATGCGGAGCATTTCACCTTCATTGATGAAGAGCGGTACAGAAACGACATAGCCGGTTTCCATCTTAGCCGGTTTGGAACCGCCGGTCGCTGTATCACCACGGATGCCCGGTTCGGTCTCTACGACTTTCAGTTCTACAGAGTTCGGGATATCGACGCCGATGATGGTGCCGTTGAAGAATACGACATTGCATTCCATTTCTTCCTTCAGGAAGTTGATCTTGTCGCCGAGCTGTTCTTTGTTCAGCATGATCTGTTCATAGGTTTCCGTATCCATGAAGCAGTAGGAACCATCAGCTTCATACAGGTACTGCATCGGTTTACGTTCTACAGTAGCCGGCTGCAGTTTGATGCCTGCATTGAATTTACGTTCTACGACAGAGCCGCTCTGCAGGTTTTTCAGCTTAGCACGTACAAAAGCTGCCCCTTTGCCTGGCTTTACGTGAAGGAATTCAATACACTGCCATACCTGTCCATCCAATTCTACGGTAATGCCCGGGCGTAAATCGTTACTAGAAATCATTTAGTTTTCCTCCTGCTACACTCTTAAAAATTTCTTTGGGAATTTAGTCAAGATGGAGATTCCATCCTTTTCTATTACAACCGTATCTTCGATACGGACTCCACCAACACCTGGGATATAAACCCCCGGCTCCACAGTTTCTGTCATACCTGCGCAAAGGACGGTATGATCCCTTGGCGACAGCGTGGGTGTTTCATGGATCTCCAGTCCTACACTGTGTCCCAGCGCATGACCGAACCACTTATCCAGATCCTTCTCTTTCAGATATTTTCGGGACTCCTGATCCACATCTGCTGCCACAAGGCCAGCCCTCAGGATCTTTTCGATATGCTCATTGCATCCCAGCACCGCATCATAGATGTAGCGCTGCCGCTCTGAGATCTCCCCGACAGCCACCGTCCTCGTGATATCCGAGTGGTAGCCATGGTAGATCGCCCCGAAATCAAAGGTGACGAGATCACCTTCTTCAATCACCTTATCTGTCGCTGTCCCGTGAGGATAGGCAGACCGCCAGCCGGATGCCACGATCGTATCGAAAGATTTCCCTTCCGATCCGGCCTCCAGCATCGCACACTCCAGGATCGTCCGAAGCTCTGCCTCTGTCACGCCCGCCTTGATATAAGGCACGGTCTTCTCAAAGCCCAGATCGGAAATCCGGCATGCTTCTTCAATGAGGCGGATCTCTTCCGCGCTTTTGATCTGGCGCAGCGTATCAGGCACTACGAAGACGAAATCAGTTTCCGGCAGTACCTCATCGAAAGAAAGATACATCTTATACGTCATGCCCGCTTCGATCCCGAAACGAGTGACGTGATGCTTTGCAGAAAGCTCTCCCACCGTCTTCGCCAGTTTCCCAGCATAGTCGATGATGGTAAAGCCCTTCGCTTCTTCCTTCGCCTGCTCTGTATAACGGCTGTCTGTCAATAAATAGCAGTCATCAGCCGTTAAAAAGAGGTAGCTGTCAGATCCGGTAAAGCCAGAGATGTATCGGCAGTTTTCATCCTTCTCTATGAAAGCTGCATCTACACCGCTCTCTTTCAGAAAATCTGAAATCATTGCTCTTTCTATCAACATATATCACCGCTTTCTATCATCTAAATATATTACCGTATTTACCCTCTTTTGTCCATGAAAAAATTAAGAAGGTCAGAGATCCCGTCCAATCGGACAGGGTGCTCTCTGAAATGCAGGACTCATTGCACTCTCGTGTCCTTTCGAACCTGTGCCGCAGCAAAATGAAAAGCCGCCCGATAGGTACCGGGCGGTGATGAGATCGTTGTTTGATCCTCTCTTGCACGTTCATGCAGCAAGCGGATAGGGAGACAGCGATCCACGTAGTGAGTATACCGACGAAGTGTTTCCTGAACATGCTTACAGCGTCAGACTTCTCGATGGGATCGGCATTCCCCTAGTTCCCATTTCTGAGCTGATTCAGCTTATCCTGCACAGACTTTGGAAGCGCGCGGCCGATCTCGCTTCGAAGATTTTGATTGTTATGATGAGAAATGAAAGTGGTCTGCACTTTCTTGTCTTCATTCACTGCACGGATGAGATCATCGACAGCCACACGATACGCCCCATTCCCAAGGACCTGGCTCTGTTCCGGTCCATCCGAAGTGACGACGTAGATCGAACGGTACTCCTCCCTGCGATCATAGGACTCTTTTTCGATATAGCTGTCAGCCGTCATGCGGCTCGGTGTGAAAACAATGGTGAAATTTTTCCCCATCTTTTCGATCCTGGCCTTATTCGAGCTGCCCTGTCCATCGAAGACGACGATCATCTCCAGATTGTTGTGCGCCCCGTAGTCTTCCAGAAGATCGATCAGCTTCTTGCGGCTTGACTCGAGGTCCTCCCGGTCAAAGACCTTCGGAAGCCAGAAGATCACGTTGTAGCCATCGACCAAGTATAAATCTTTCATAATACGGCTCCTTGCTGTTCAGTAACGGATGACCAAAGATCGGATGAAACGGGTGATGGGCGGCTCGGCCCCTCTCACGCCGGAGATCTGTCACTCACCTCTCTGCTTCGCCGCCTCATAAATAAGGAGCGCAGCTGCCACCGAGACATTGAGAGAAGAGACCTTCCCTTTCATCGGGATACGGACACAGAAGTCACAGAGTTTTCTGGTGAGAGGCGAGACGCCCTTCCCCTCCGCGCCCATGACGATGACCAAAGGCCCCTTGAGATCGGCATCATAATAGAGGCTTTCCCCATCCATATCCGCGCCCACGACCCAGAAGCCTTTTTCTTTCAGCCCCTCCAGCGTCTGACGGATGTTTCCCGTCTGGCACACCGGAAGATAGGCAAAGGCTCCGGCCGCTGTCTTCATGGCCGCCGCCGTGACGGGCGGGCTCTTGTGCTTCGGAAGGAGGACAGCCGCCGCTCCCGCGCACTCTGCCGTGCGGACAATGGCGCCCAGATTTCTCACATCCTCCAATCCGTCCAACAGGATGAGGATGGGATCTTTTCCCTCCCAGTCCGAGAGCACTTTGTCAAGTTCTGCATATTCATACGGTTTGAGGAGAGCGGCTGCTCCCTGATGCACGACACCGCCAGCCAAGGCATCCAGCTTATCTTCTGCGATCTCAATCACAGGAAGTCCTTTGCTTATAGCTTCTTCTGCGATCCGGGCGAGCCTTTCATCTTTTCGGCCTTCCTTGATGAAGACACTGCGCACCCGATCAGCCCGCAGGAATTCAGTGACGCTGTTTCTGCCGAAGGTCATGAGCGAGTCATCCTTCACGGGATGAACCCCATCACTGCTTCTCCGCTTCGGCGGTCTTTTCTCCCTGTGCCTGGCAGAAGGAAACCGGCCTTCCGCCGGTTTTTCCCCCCTCTGTTTTCTATTGCTTTGCTTTTTAGTCTGCATGTTGGAATTCTCCTGCCACATACTTCAAGCTTTTTTGGAGGATGAACCGCAGGCGTTCCTCCTCTCCCGCAAGCTTCAGATAGCCAAGAAGAGCTTCAAAAGCAGTGGCTTCACGGTACTCTTCGACAGTCGCACTCTTCGGTACCGTACTCGATGTATTTCTTCCGCGCTTGCACACCTTGAGCTCTCTGTCATTCAAAACTTCGCGAATCTCAAAAAGGATACGGCTCTGCCAGCGTGCCGATACGATTTCCGAAGTCAGCGTCGAAAGGATCTGCACCTGGTAGATACCGGTATGAATGAGTGTATCCCGGATGAAGAGGGACCAGACGACATCTCCCATATAGGCGAGCGTCAGTGCATCCATAGAGAAAGCATCCTGCTCCGTGAGGGGCGCAGCCTGCTTTCCCATCTTTTGCACCATCTGTTTTTTCAGAAATAAAACTCTCTTAAACTCCACGTTTCTTCCACCTTGCTCCTGTCGGGGTATCTTCGATCACGATACCGATGTCCCCAAGCTTATCACGAATCTCATCAGCCAGCTGATACTGCTTTGCTTTGCGGGCAGACTGGCGGACCGCAAGGATCACTTCCATAAGGTCGTTGTAGTCCTTGTCATCATAGGCCTCCTGCTTCTTCCATTCCTTTTCAAGGATGCCGAGGATGTCTAAAATGGTCTTGAAGGTCTTGCCTGCCTTTTCAAAAGCCGCCTTGTCGAATGCGATACCACCATGGACTTCATTGTAGTATACATTGATCGCTTTGGCGATCTCAAACATGGCACCTGTGGCAAGGCCGGTATTAAAGTCGTCGTCCATCGCTTCATGGAAGACTGCCATCGCATGATCAGAAGCATCGGCAAGTACTTTGGAGGCTTCCGTGACTGCACTCCCCTCAGCAGAAGAGAGCTCTTTCACGCGAGCAATGACGTCTTGCAGTTTTTCCATATTCTTTTCCGCTTCTTCCAGACGGTCATCAGAGAAGTCGAGCGGGCTTCTGTAATGGGTGGAAAGCAGGAAATAGCGGAGCGCATCGCCGGAGTATTTTTCCAGCACATCTTTGACAAGGAAGAAATTATTCAGCGATTTGCTCATCTTTTCTGAATTGATGGTGATGAATCCATTATGCAGCCAGTAGTCGACGAAGTGGCAGCCGGTGCAGCCTTCGGACTGTGCGATTTCATTTTCATGATGCGGGAAGATCAGATCGCTGCCGCCGCCATGGAAGTCGAGTGTATTGCCCAGATAGTGGGTGGACATGGCCGAGCATTCGATGTGCCAGCCCGGGCGTCCCTTGCCCCACGGGCTTTCCCAGAATGGTTCGCCGGGCTTTGCCGCTTTCCAAAGTGCAAAGTCTCCCGGATTTCTCTTTTCATCATTGACTTCGATGCGGGCGCCGGCCAGCATATCTTCGATCTTGCGTCCGGAAAGCTTGCCGTAGTCTTTGAATGTAGAAATGTCATAGTAAACATCGCCGCCAAGGACATAGGCATGCCCCTTCTCGATCAGTGTCTTCACCATATCGATGATGTCCTTCATGTGATCGGACACTCTCGGATACATATCGACACGACGGACATGGAGCTTATCCATGACTTCAAAGTACGCATCAATGTAACGATCGGAGATCGTTTTCCAGTCGCTGCCTTCCGCATTGGCTTTATTGATGATCTTATCATCAACGTCCGTGAAATTCTGTACAAAGGTCACTTTATAACCGATGAATTCCAGATAGCGGCGGATGATATCCCAAGTAACAGCCGGACGGGCATTGCCGATATGCGGATGGTTGTAGGGAGTGACACCGCAGACGTAGATCTTCGCTTCTCCTTCTTTGATCGGATGGAATACTTCTTTTTCTTTTGTCAGAGTGTTATATACTTTGATCTCTTCCATAAAAGCCTCCTATTTAATTATATATGGTATTTTTTGAATCGCTGCATAACATGAGGAAGCCGGTCATGCCATCTTCTGATTTTCACGTATAGAAATCATGGCTTCCTCCTATGGCGCCTGAAACAGCTCGATGTTTTTGGCAAACAAAAACCACCGCCTCACAGAGACGGTGGCCCGCTATTCCACTCTGTCGGCCGAAGCCGCGCAAAATGCTTTTATCGCAAACACATCACGGAAAAGGATACTTGCGAAAACACCGATCGATCGCAGGAACAGTATTCCCCTGCTTTCCCCTTTTCAGCTCCCAAATGCATTTCCTTACGAATCACCTGGATAGTTTCACCGCTCCTATCCTCTCTGAAAAGCTTTTCGAAAGTACTTCTTCTGTTCATCGCCTGCATATGATATTGACAAATGAAGCATCTACAGCTGACCTGGCTTTTGACCCCACACTCGCCTGCTGGAGCTTTAGCTACCCGGCGCTCGCCTCTCACAACTCACTCTCTCGGTTTTCCCGGCAGGACTTACTTCTAAACCGCACCATGCTCAGCAGCCCTTTTGACTGCGTTACGTGGATCGTTTTGGCTGCGACTGCCATCGACTTTCAGCCACAGACCTGTGATGCTTATTGATTATTATAGATGGAATAGGGATATTCTGTCAAGGGGATTTCGTGACTAGTGACTAGTGACTAGTGACTGGTAGCTAGGGATTAGGGATTAGGAGAAAGCAATGATTGAAATAGCGCAGTTGGTACACTGACCGTTCTGCAAGGAAGATCTCTCGGCTACGCTCGAGATGACGACGGCGCGAAGCGCTATCAAAATTCTGCGGCGCTTCATTATTATTTGCGCCGCACCACCATTCCGCATTTCGCATTCAAGCAGAACCAAAGGACGGCACTTCTTCGGGGCTACCCCTGTAACTTAAGGAAACGCTGATTCAATCGCAGAGTCAGCTTCTACAAAGATTTTTATACACAGCTTCGTCATAACCTTCCTTAAATAGCTCGCTATTCTCGTCAGGTTATTCCTTGCTATGCATAAAAATTCAAGAGTAAAATCTGACAACGATTGAATCAGTGTTTCCTTAGAACCTGTCAATCAGTTATTTTCCACGCCAAGCTCATGCTCTACGACGGAGGCTATGTCATCAATGATCCGTTCAAGCTGATTGATCTCCTTGCCCTCCCCCATGACACGGATGAGCGGCTCCGTGCCGGATGCACGGACGAGGATGCGGCCATCGCTGCCAAGTTCTTCTTCAGCAGCACGAATGGAGTCACGGATGAGTTCATTGTCTTCCCAGCCATTCTTGCTGTAGACCTCGACATTTTTGAGGATCTGTGGATACGTGACCATAAGGTGATTGAGTTCGGACATGGTCTTTCCGGATTCACGCAGAACCTTCAGCGTCTGCACCGCAGTGATGAGGCCGTCGCCTGTCGTATTGAATTCTGGGAAAATGATATGCCCGGACTGTTCACCGCCGATGGAGTAGTCATGCTTCAGCATTTCTTCAAGAACATAGCGGTCGCCCACCTGTGTGGATACCGTCTGACAGCCGTTTTCCTTCAGGGCTTTGCCAAAGCCAAGATTGCTCATGACAGTACCGACGACCATATTCTCATGAAGACGTCCTTCTTTCTTCATCTGGAGGGCATTGATGAGCATCAGATGGTCACCGTCCATGACCTGTCCTTTTTCATCGACAAAGAGACAGCGGTCTGCATCGCCGTCATTGGCAATGCCGCAGTCCGCGCCAAGCTCCAGGACCTTCTTCTGCAGTGTGTCGATATGCGTGGAGCCGCAGCCGTTATTGATATTCACACCATTTGGTTCATGGAAGATCGCAGTGACTTCTGCCCCAAGCTCTTCCAGCATCGCCGGCAGGAAATCACTCGCTGCGCCATTCGCAGAGTCTGTCACGATCTTAAGCCCTTTGAAATCACCCTGCACAGTCGAAAGGACATGTGCTCTGTACTTATCAGCCAGCTCGGGGCGGTGCGAGATCACGCCGATCTTATCCCCTGTCGGACGCGGGATCTCTTCATCATGACGAAGGATATTTTCGATATCTTCCTCCGTCTCATCCGGCAGCTTATAGCCATTTTTATCAAAGAACTTGATTCCATTATCTGGGAATGGATTGTGTGAAGCAGAGATCATGACGCCGGCATCATAGCCTTCCGTGCGGGTGAGGTAGGCAATGCCCGGTGTCGGAATGACGCCTGCAAGATCGACATCAACGCCGGATGCACAAAGACCGGCAGAAAGAGCCGCCGTCAGCATGGAGCCGGAAATGCGGGTATCCATACCGATCAGGAAGCGATGCTTACCGCTGGCCTTGCAGAAGTACGCGCCTGCCGCGCGTCCGAGCTGGTACGCCAGCTCCGGCATCAATGTGGAATTTACGAGTCCACGCACACCATCGGTACCAAACAATGTAACCATTTTATTTCCTCCCAATAATTTCTTGATAACTTTCGTATTCTACCGCGAAGAGGACATTTCGTCAACTGGATGAGGTTGGGGATTATAAGTGGTCATCGACTAGTGACTAGTGACTTAAATGCCACCTTCGGACATCACCCTATTTATACTCCGCGGCGCTTCAGACTTTTTATGCGCCGCACCAACACTCCTAACTCCTAACTCCTAACGGGCGAGCAGAGCTTTTATCCCTAATCAAGGGACGGCACGCCCCACGGGCTATCACTTTAATCCTTATCTATTTCTATCGTGACAGTCGTCTGTGAAACAGTAGTACTGCCGCCTGCGGGCTTCGGGATGGCCACGGTCTTCCGGATCGTATCCCTGGCCCCTGTGACATCGATAGGATCAAGACTCAGTACACTGTTTTTTTCGAAGTAGCTGATCGGCGCAGTCAGTGTAGCGACGGGCGGATCGATGGTGATCTTACCCACCTTGTATCCTTTGGCCGGTTCACCTGTCGTTTCCGCCTTCATCGGCAGGTTGCCGATCCTTGTTTCCTCTTTCATCTTTACATTGATGCGGACCTGGCTCGGCATCACATCAAGACCGGTGACGGTATTGCCATCTGCATCAAGTACATTCACACTGTCAAATTCCACAAAGTTCTTGTCCTTGCCGGATACATTGACAGAGACCACGGCGCGATCCGCCTCTGCGATCTTGGAAGAGCTTCCCGCGATCGTGATCGTGTCCGGTGTCGCTTTGCGGCTTTCGACTGAGAAATTCGCATCCGGTGTACCGAAGACTTCGATCACGGCAGGGAGTGTCTTCACGGCATAGGTGTCGATATTGAGGTCAAAATACTCCGGCGTGACCGAGATGACGGATTCATCCCCCGGTACGGAGATATGGATCTTCGTATTCGGGAAATCGCCATCGGTAAGACCAGAAAGGTCCACATAGGCTTTGATGTTATCTGAACGCATATAGACCATATCGCTCCTCGGCATGCGGATCTTTGCCTTGACTTTGTGAGGCACATTGGTCGCCACCAGCGAGCGATCCAGATTTCTGACTTCCACGGGGACCGTGTAGGTATTCTCCACCATCGGATTCTGTTCATTCATCACGTACACCCAAAGGGCGCAGGCTGCGATCAGACAGAAGATTTTGGGCAGCCACCACTCATGTTTGGCAAATCTCATTTCAGGGGGCTCCATTTCTGTAATACATCACTGACATTCTTCGGCTTGCCTTGCATCAGGTAGTTGCGAAGGATATTTCTAAGGCTCTCTGCATCCTGACCACGATAAATATGACCACCATAGGTGTAGGATACGATGCCCGTCTCTTCGCTGACGACCACCACGACACAGTCTGCCTGTTCGCTCATGCCGATAGCAGCTCTATGGCGGGTACCCAGTTCGGAAGAAAGACTGTGATCACGTGTCAGAGGAAGCAGACAGCCTGCCGCCATGACACGGTTCTCACGGATGATGACCGCACCATCGTGCAGCGGAGTATTCACGATGAAAATATTTCCCAAAAGCTCCTTGGACACCAGCCCCTCGATGCGAATGCCCGTATCGATGCGATCATCAAGACCGACGCTTCGCTCGAAAACGATAAGGGCGCCGATCTTATTCGCGGACATGACCATGGCCGCATCGACGACATCATCGATCACGTGATCCCACTCGATCTCATTCATCATGCGGGAGGAAACATAGAATTTCCCGCGGCCGATCTGCTCCAGCGCCCGGCGCAGCTCCGGCTGAAAAACGACCATCTGCTCCAGCGCCCGGCGCAGCCCCGGCTAAAAAACGACCGGAAGAGCGACGATGAGGACAGTCATCAGTTTATCCAGGATCCAGCTGACTACATGCAGCTGCAGCCATCCCGCCAGCACAGTAAAAAGCCCGAGAAATATTAGCCCTTTCAGAAGAGCTGTCGCTCGGGTATCCCGGATCAGGATGTAAATACGGTATAAGAAAAAAGCGACTACCAGGATGTCCAGCACATCCCAAAGCCGCATGGTCATAAAGAGTCCCTGTATCTGACTTGACATAGTAGTACCTCATAAAAATAAGCAGAGCGATATCGCCTTCGGGCAAGCCGGCCTTTGAAAACAATTTCTTCAGGCTTACCTAGCTTACCTAGTCTCATTTTATCATGAATCACTGCACGTGAAAAGAGGAATCCGACGTCCGGACTCCTCTGACCGATACGCTCCCCATCGCTGTCTTTCGGAGAGAACGCAGGCTGTCTATCATTAGCAGCCAAGATGTTTCGCTTTTTCATCGAGCTTTGCTTGGATGCGCTTGCCGGTCTCTGTCATCGCAAGACCAGCGCGGCTGGTTTCCTTGAGCTCAACAGGAAGCCTGCGCCCCACATCCGCCATGGCAGAAATGACTTCATCTGCAGGAATGGCACTTCGGACCCCATTCATGACCATTTCCACCGCAACCAGAGCGTGGACGGCATGGAACGCATTCCGCTTCACGCAGGGGACTTCGACAAGTCCGCCGACCGGGTCACAGACCAGACCCAGGATATTTTTCAGCGCGAGCGCGAAGGCATCCGCCATCTGTGCATTCGTCCCGCCCAAAAGGTCCACAGCCGCCGCTGCCGCCATCGCAGTCGCAGTACCGCATTCCGCCTGGCAGCCTCCGACCGCCCCTGCGATCGATGCCTTCTCTGCCACGACCTTACCGATCGCGCCTGCCGTAAAAAGTGCTCGCGTCATGTCATTCATGGTGGCATTCACTTCTTCCGAGACCGCAGCCAGTACTGCAGGCAGAATGCCGCAGGATCCAGCCGTAGGGCATGCCACGATGCGATACATCTTGGCATTCGCTTCCGCTGTCGCAACGGCATATGCCGCCGCGCGCTGACAGGCCGGAGAGAGGAAGTGCATCTTGCCTTGGAAAAGGCGATTGGCATCGCCTCCGACGAGGCCGCTCGAAGACTTCGCCGTATCGGACAGTCCCTCCTGGATCGACTGCCGGAAAATAGGGATCATATCTTTCATACGTTCCCAGACGTCCTCAAAAGACTTTCCACTCTCCTCTGCCTCTTGGCGGCAGGCAAGCTCCCCCGGAGCACAGTGCGCCGCATCAGCAGCAGCAAAAAATTCAGATAATGTATGGTAAGTAAGCATGTTTATCTCCTTGGAATAGGTAGTTGTTGGTTCAAAAGGTTCTGAAGGGAGGGCAGGTTTAGGGTTCAGGGTTCAGGTTGATGGGTTCAGGGTTGTGGTGGCAGCTTCGCTGCAAAATATATATTTGCGGCGAAGCCGCCACCTTCATTCCTAATTTCTCATTTAAGCAAAGCTTTCAAACGGAATCACGAAGCGGCACTCCCCACGGGCTAACCCCGAAGTTTGAACGCGGGAATAAATGGCTAGGGATTAGGGATTGGGGATTAGGAGTGACTAATGACTTAAATACCATCTTCGGGCATCCCATCTATACTCCGCGGCGCTTCCATATTTTTATGCGCCGCACCACCACTCCTAACTCCTAACTCCTAACTCCTAACTAGAAAACGCAAATCTTTCAAACGAAATCAAAGGACGGTACCCCCCACGGGCTAGCCCTAAATAATATCCATTGCCATTGCGTACACGATGTTGGCATTCGAGGCAGCGATCTCGTCAGCAAGCTTCTGCGAGACGCACTGGTCCGTATGGATGATCATGACGGCTTCATCCCCTTTTCCCTTGCGGAAAAGACGCATATTGGAAATATTGATCTCTTCGGCAGCGAGCGCGCGGCAGACCTCAGCCACGATCCCCGGTACGTCGTGATGACGTGTCAGGAAGGTGTACTCTTCTCCCGTGATCTCGACAGGATACCCATCGATTTCTGTGATCAGTACACGGCCTCCACCCAGCGATCGGCCCACGACCGTCACATGCGCACCATTTTTGCCGTGGGCTTCGATCTTGGCCACATTCGGATGCCCCATGTCATCTTCGGAAAGGGCAAAGGAGATCGGGATCTCCTTCTCTTCCGCAATGTGCAGTGCATCACGGATGGAGCCGCTGTCCGGCGCATAGCCCATCAGCCCTGCTGCCAGCGCACGATCGGTCCCATGACCTTTCCCCGTTTTTGCAAAAGAACCATAGAGTGTGATCTTCGCTTCCTTCAGAGGTTCTCCCAGAATGCGGCCTACGACCTGCCCGATGCGTGCCGCTCCTGCGGTATGTGAGCTGGATGGCCCGATCATGACGGGACCGATGATATCGAAAATTCCCATTTCTCATTCTCCTTATCCTATAACGGTAAAGTCAGTCCGTGAAGTACAGGTGACTTTAGGAAACGCTGATTCAATCGCAGAGTCAGCTTCTACAAGAATTTTTATACATAGCTTCGTCATAACCTTCCTTAAATAGCTCGCTATTCTCGTCAGGTTATTCCTTGCTATGCATAAAAATTCAAGAGTAAAATCTGACAACGATTGAATCAGTGTTTCCTTGATTCCATAATAAAAATCTGCCCCAAAGGGCAGATCTCCTTCAAGCACAATCGCCCCACGGGTGAAATCCGGCATTGAATCAATGATACATGTAGTTGTCTAGTTTTCAAAAGGCATGGCCCGATCGCCAGCCGCATCACATCCAGTGGCTGAGGTCGAAGTCTTCGCCAATGGTCTCACGGATGCAGATCTTGGCGATGTACATGCCCATAAGTGTCAGTGACGAACGGCGAAGGAGGCTCGTATCCCAGGCATCCTGCAGCTTGACCAGATCCGGAGAAATGCGGCCAAGGATATAGCTCATTTCCTTCCTGTCATACGGCGCCGGACGAGACTCTGCCAGTGCCTGCAGGGTACTTCTCATGACGGCATCCTCGATGCCAAGATCATCCAGAAGTGATGTCAGCATGGCTTCGTCGACAGCCGCCAGCTTGTAGTAGGAATTATACAAGCTATTGACAATGACACCGGCCGGCCAGGAAGGACGCACTGCTTCCAGCTCACTCTTCATACAGCCGCGGAAGGCAAAGACGAAGGGATATGAATCATGCAGCACCTGTCCGAAAGGATCCTCTTTATTTTCAAGAGAAATGCAGTGCAGGTACTCGAGCTGCTGATAGCCGCTGTATTCGTTCGGAAGCTCGCCCACAAAAGGCGTGATGTACTTTTCTGTATATTTTTTGAGATGTAGGGCATCCACGTTATCCGTATTTCTGGAGTAGTGAAAAATGAGCAGCAAAGACAGCGCGTGAAACCCGGTCTCCTCCATGCGTGGCATAGCTTTCAGGGCATCGTAGGCAAGGATGGTCTTTGTATCCGACCTGTTTCCATGCGCCACATCCGAAAAAGCATCCGATACCATGGCAAGCACGACCGGTGTCGGCATCATGACATAGGTGCGCTGGGCATTCTGCATCGCTTCCTGCACCATGATATGTGTCAGCGTATCCACCAGCTCCCGGTCGCTCATGGCGAGCTTCTCGATGAGATGATGTGTCACTTTGCGTGTATCCTGCTCTACCGTCCGCGATACAGCACCATAACGATTCAGGAAATGGCGGACAAAATACTCCTCGAGCGTATCCACCTTGGGGTGGTCCTCCAGGATCTTGGGCGCAGGCTCCGGCGGAAAGGGACTCTTTTTCGCAGAAGCCACCGCTTCAAAGGGCGCTGTATTTTCAAAATCCTTTTTGGCAAAGACGCGCGTCTTTTCTTCCTCGGCATCGTCCTTTTCGATGATCGGAAGGATCTCTGTCGCATCATCGACGGCAGGCTTTCCCGCGATCGGAGAAGCGGCCGCTTTTTCTTTAGAAATCGTAGGAATTTCCATGGTCTTATCCAGATCGGCCATGATGGGTTCTGCATTTTTCTTCTTTCCGGGCAATCCGAATATCATGAGACAGGTGACCGCAAAGAACAGAAGAACGACCCCGGCAAGGACCAGGTAGGGAATGATAAACATCGATACTCCTTATATACTCTCTTTACTTTATAAAATCAAATCAGTTACATGGTATCATATTTTCCTTTTGACTTCAATCATATAGGAAGGGAGGTTTACCCGTGAAGATCCCCCTTTTATGTGCGAAGGCGGTTCTGCAGCTTCTTGCCGGCTGCCTTCCTCAAACAGCTCGATGCTCACGTTTTTCCACACTCTTTGACATCTCTTGAAAGAGGGATAGAATGGCTGCGTGATCGGATCAGCCTTTGCCGAGCTTCACCGCCTTTGGCGTTCGAAGCTCGGCAAAAGCATTCCACGGCTTATCGTAGATGACCAGACACTCCGTCACAGAGTCATAAGCCGCTTTGGCAAGGAATGACCCCAGTTCGGAAAACGGACCTGCATCCGTATAGCGCTCTGCTCCGATCTCCGTCACAAGTGTGATGCCGTCCGTCCCTGTTCCTGTAGCCGGACGCCCGTTATTCACATCCGCGATGCCCAGATCTGAAAGCGCTGCGCTCTTTCCTTCTGTCAGCGTGATGAAGCTTCTCGCCATGATGCCTTCGGGAAGACTTCCATGGATGAGGACCATCATATTGATGGTGCCGATAGGTGCAAAGTGACCATCCCTCTCCCGATACAGCGGTTTTGACGATGCACGGCAGGCTGTCTTTTCCACGCCTCCCGTCGTCACGATCTCTACCATAAGATCTCCGGATGTGAAAACCTTGTGCGAGTACTGATACACCTTTGCCGCAGTCAGAAGCGCACTGGAGGTTTCCGGATCGGCCCCCTCCTTTTCGATACAGCGTTTCAGGTATGCGGCTACCGATCCGCCGGGAAAATCGGACTCTTCCCCATAAAAGGTTCTGAGCCTTTGATTCATCACAGCTCTCACGCGGCGCAGACCGCCGCCATAGATCGCAGTCGATAGTGAGAGATGCTCTTTGTCAAAGGAGATCAAAAGGCTGTCCTCGCTGACGCGAAGACGGGCTTCCGGCACAGCGAGAGAATGGATGGTGGGATACATGGACGTCGACCTCTTTTCAATGAATGAATGGGCAGAAACACGGATGACGCTCTTCCCGATGTCGTCCGTATTTCTACGCTTCATTATATCACGAGCGATCAGCAGCCAGAGCGCTCCCCCGCATTGCCCCTTATTTCCTTATGGACAAACCCACACGCCTTTGCTATGATAAGAGCAAAATATTTCTGTTTTAAAAAGGAGTTGGTACGGCTATGCCCTATGACGAGCGGACACTTTGTGAATTAAGCGAATCTGCAGAAATCACCCCTATAGGAATCCAGCTGGAAGTGAATGCGGAAATTTTCAACACGCTTCACAACCTGCTTTGCACCATGCGAGAGGACAAAGACATCTCCCCTACTGATGAAGCACGCCTCTACAAACTTTGGCGGCAGACCATCCATGAAATGTCACTGATCGAGCTTCGGAAAGGCCGCGGCCTCCCCATGTCCGAGCAGATCTCCATGCTGCGCGAAGCCTATGACATAGAGACTAAGTACATGGCGGACCAGATCTTCCGTCCTGTTTCCAGCGTACAGCTGACAAAAAAACTCATCGAGAAGGAAAGCAGCTTTGATGAAGAAGAGATGAATGCCTTCTTCCGAAAGACCATCTGGCCATCTATCCGTCAGGGAAAGAAAGGCGGGCAGAAGCATCCCACCGCCTACATCATCGCAGGGCAGCCCGGCTCGGGCAAGACGCGCATGTCTTCCATGATCATCGAAGAGTATGATGGAAATATCGTACAGTCCATGAGTGATAATTTCCGCGGTTTCCACCCTCGTTATAAAGCTCTCATGAAGAAGTACGGGCAATATTGTGCCTATTTCTCCATGGCTCAGGGACAGTACCTCTCAGACCTTGCCATGAAGCAGGCCGCGCTAGAGCGTTACCATATCCTTCAGGAAGGATCTCTGGAAGATGTCTCCCACACAAAAGAATACATCCGTTATCTGAAAGAGCGCGGCTATACCATCTGCGTGCTCCTCAGGGCCTGCCCCAAAAAGGAAAGCTGGAAGGCCATCCACCAGCTCTTCCTGCAGCAGCGTCTGAAAGCACCCGGACTCTCCCGTCTCATCACGAAAGAACAGCATGACAAGGCATGCCTTTCCTTCCTTTCTGCCACCAATGACCTCATTGCACAGAACTTGATGGATCGGCTCATCATCAAAAGCCCCAAAGGGCTTCTCTACGACAGTGATGATATGCCCACAGAACGAGTCAGTGAACTTCTTGCGAAGCGAATGACAAAATAAAAAGAGGCCGAAAGGTCTCTTTTTTTACGCGCCGCAGCAAGAAATGCCGCCCGTGAATGAAACGTCCCTGCCTCCCACTTCCCGCCTTTCCATGGCATCTGTTTTCCTGTATATCTCAAAACTCCTATGACTCCCAAATCTCACCTTGCCCAGATCGCCGCCTCGCTTCATCTAGATGCCTGCGGCGCATGCTCTGCCTCCTTAGACAGCACACTGAAAGAGCAGCTCCGAAATGCCGGCCCTATCCCCTTTGCGCCCTCCTCTCTCAAAGAAAGACTGGATCCTTCCGCACTCCTTAGAGATGCACGCTCCTTCTTTGTGATTCTATTTCCATACAGACCTGCCCGAGAAGAAGAAGGAAATATCGCACTCTACGCAAGGCCCATGGACTATCATAAAGTCATCCACCACTATCTTCA
>FR879543.1 GCA_000434475.1 Dialister sp. CAG:486 | reverse complement strand
GTTTGGTTATTTACCTTGTCTGCTTTAGGGGGATCATATCACATCGTGGCCGGAGTTTTTTTATTCGCGGAAGGTTCTACTTTCCTTCCGCTCTTTGGATCGGACTTTGGGGAGATCTTTTCCCATTCCATCCGCTGCCTGTCCATGGCACTACCCTATGGCCGCTTTTTTCTTCATCCATTCCAGCAGATAATCACGGAAAAGACAGGCTGCCTTTGTCTTGCGGACCTGCGGATTGCTTACAAGGTAGATCATCTGCCCGCTGATCTCTTCCTTCAGTGTCCGGCTCACGATGTCGGGATGCGGGTACAGGGGATCGGCATAGTCATAGCCAATGTTGATGGCTTTGTTGTGAAGGAGAAGTGTGCGGATGATACTTTCATCCGCTGTTTCCGCAAGAATGTGGATCTTCCTTCCGGGCGCGAGGAAGTACTTGTCGATATGGTGACGGAAGCAATCGTAGGCACGGCCTTTGCTGATGATGGTCTGCCCGTCCAGATCGTCATAGGTCAAGGCAGGGAGCTTCGCCAGCGGATGCGATCTGTGCATCCGTACACTGTAATGGCTGAAAAAAAGAGGATCTCCTTCGAAGCGCGTCTCATCCAGTGGTCCCGCCGTGATGGCAAAGCTGCACTGCTGCGATGCCAATGCAGCTATAGCATGGGCATCTGTCGTATCTACTACACTTAAAATGATAGAAGGATAGGCCTCGTGGAAGTCTTCGATCAGGGAGGCGCCGAGATAGGCGAGTACATGATCGAGCGCATAAATGGTGACCACGCTTTGGGACTTAGCTGCAAGCGTGCGGAGGCTGCGGATGGCATTGTATTCCTCCAGAAGGCTTTTGGCATGCGGCAAGAGAGTCGTTGCATAGTCTGTTGGAATAACTCCTTTTATGCTGCGGATAAAAAGCGGCTGACCAAGCTCTTCCTCAAGCAAGCGGATCACCTTGCTGACGCCTTGGCGCGAGACATAGAGGGTGTCTGCCGCTGTTTTTATATTCTGTGTCTGATAGACGGTCACGAAGTATTGCAGCTGTTTTTGATTCATAGAACACCTCCTGTTTTCATTATAGTGCAACCATATGGTTGCTTCAATCATCTCATTTTTTTCTTTTTCCGGCGACATGCCTCACGTATAATAACGCCTAGAAAAGGAGGATTCACATTCTATGAAAATCACACAGATCCGCAGTGCAACCAATCGCCTGGTATACGCCGGCAAAACATTTCTCATCGATCCATGGCTTGCCCCCCGGCATGCCTTCAGCTTCGTCGACATTCCCGGCCGCCCCTACCATATTTCCGACCCGATGAAGGAGCACCTGCCGATGCCATTCTATGACCTTCCCGTCTCTGCCGAGGAGGTCTTGCAGGATGTCGACTATATCATCGTCACGCATCTCCATCCCGATCACATCGACATGTCCGTCACAGACGGTACAGTCGGCGCCCCGCTGGATAAGAGAGTCCCCATTTTCTGCCAAAACGAAGAGGATGCGGCTGTGCTGAAAAGATCCGGATTTCAGGATATCACCATCCTTCCTAAGGAAGGAATTCAGATAGGAGATGCCACCATTCGTCAGGTCCCGGCCCTCCATGGCACGTATATCCCCTGCGGAAACGCCATGGGTGTCCTCTTTGAAGCCAAAGAGGAAAAAACATTCTATCTGGCCGGCGATACCATCTGGTATGAGGAAGTAGCTGCAACCATTAAGAAATACCAGCCGGAAGTGATCGCCCTCAATGCCTGTGCGGCTGAGACTCTTGAGAATGGCCGTCTCATCATGAATGATGAAGATGTCTGGAATGTGTCGCTTGCCGCTCCTCATGCCCGGCTTTATATCACGCATATGGATAACGTGGCGCACGCAGCCCTGACTCGGTATACGATGCGCGGCCGTCTGGCTTCTCGCGGCATCGTCAATTACGATATGCCAGCCGATGGCGAAAGTGTGGTATATCTTTCTGACGAGCCTCTTCTTGCCGAAGGCAGCAATTGAGCGAGGTCATGCCGGAGCGATAGGAAAGGCCGCTTTCTCCCACGCCTACCGATTTCCTCTCATATGGAGTATAATGAAAAGGATAACTATACATCTTCCATTTATGATAGGAGAAATCATATGAGAAAAATCATCCTTACCGGCGACCGCCCGACCGGCCGCCTTCATGTCGGCCACTACGTCGGCTCCCTGCGTGAGCGTGTCGAGCTGCAGAACTCCGGTAAATTCGACGACATCTACATCATGATCGCTGACGCGCAGGCGCTCACGGACAATGCGGACAATCCGGAGAAGGTCAGAAGAAATGTGCGCGAGGTCGCTCTCGACTACCTCGCTGTCGGCATCGATCCGGCGAAGTCCTGCATCTTCATCCAGTCCATGGTGCCGGAGCTCACCGAACTCACCATGTACTACATGAACCTCGTCACCGTTTCTCGTCTCCAGAGAAATCCGACTGTCAAAGCAGAGATCCAGCAGAAGAATTTCGAAGCCAGCATCCCGGCCGGCTTCCTCTGCTACCCTGTCAGCCAGGCGAGCGACATCACGGCCTTCAAGGCCACCCATGTCCCGACCGGCGAAGACCAGGAACCGATGCTCGAGCAGACACGCGAGATCGTCCGCAAATTCAATGACATCTACGGCGAAGTCCTTGTCGAACCAGACATCGTCCTTTCCACAAACAAAGCCTGCCTGCGCCTGCCCGGCACCGACGGCAAAGCGAAGATGAGCAAGTCCATCGGCAACTGCATCTACCTCGCTGATTCGCCGAAGGATATCGAGACGAAGATCATGTCCATGTTCACCGACCCGACCCACCTGCGCCGCGACGACCCGGGGCATGTGGAAGGAAATCCCGTCTTCACCTACCTTGATGCATTCAGCAGTGATGAACACTTCGCAGCCTTCTGCCCCGAATACAGCTGCCTTCAGGAAATGAAGGATCACTACACGAGAGGCGGCCTCGGTGACGTGAAGGTGAAGCGTTTCCTCAATAACGTCATGCAGGAGACCCTCCGCCCCATCCGCGAACGCCGTGAATATTGGGAAGCCCATCTGGAGGATGTCCAGGATATCCTGAAGGCCGGCTGCGAAAAAGCGGAAAACACCGCAGCCAAGACCCTTGCCGAAGTCCGCCGCGCGATGCGGATCAATTATTTCGAGGATGGAAATCTGCTGAAATAAGGTGAAGGGTTTCAAGAAAATGAGGAATGAGGAATGAGGGTGGCGGCTTCGCCGCATTCATTCCTCATTCCACTTTTCTCCCTCCTTCCTTTGGAAGGAAATGCCCCGAAGTGCGGAGGTTGGCTGCGTGAAGCGGTATTTTCCCACGCGGGGATGCCAACCCCGCCTCGCTTCGCTCGTCTGCCCCCTTCCAGTGGAAGGGGCGAGAATGATTCTTAATCGGGCATTGCCCTTTATATAAATTGACGCGGAGCAGCGCTCGGGTGCTCTCATAAACGACGTACTTGAGACGCTCTTTCCCGCTCTCTTTCATGCCGCCTGTGCCCTATCCGCCCCTTCGGGGCACCTTCCCCTCGAGGGGAAGGCTGACGATACGAGGATACCGTCATCTAAAATGCGGCGAAACCGCCACCTCAGCCTTGAGTTACGAGGATACCGTCATCTAAAATGCGGCGAAACCGCCACCACAATCCTGAACCCTGAACCTTAAACCCTGAACCCCTTTCACAACAAAACACGCCGGACGTCTCACGACATCCGGCGTGTTTTTGATTAAAACCCTTTAGCACGCATGCGTTTCCCCCACCAGTTGAAGAAGAAAGTGAGAAGGATGGCCATCGCTGCACACACTCTCTTCCTCGCAAAATGATGATTTGTGTGTACTATAGCATAGCGGCAGAAGGGGCATAAGAGAATGAATGTTCTCGATATGGATTCACTGCCTGCCATCGCCCGCCATTTTCAGATCTGCCCCCATGGAGCGCCGCCCCCGAACCCTTGAACCATGACCTTGATATATATATAATATATAAATATATCGAACTCATCGAATCGAGGATCTCTTATGAAAATTTCCATCATCGGTGCGGGAGCGACGGGACTCGCTGCCGCCGCCTACCTGCACCTCATCTCCGTCCCCTTCACGATCTACGTCAGAAACGAAGAGAAGAGAAGGCTCTGGGAGACGCATCCGCTCAATGTCAGCGGCAAGGTGAATACCTCCCTCTACCTGCCCATGGCACGCTCGCTCGAAGAAGCCTGCGAGGCCGACATCCTTCTTGTCTTCACCCGTGCGGGCGATCATGAGGCTGTCACCGAGGAAGTGATGCCCTATATGAAAAAAGGGCAGTGCCTGCTCTTCCTGAACGGCTGCTGGGGCGCAGTGAAGGCCTACCGTGCCTTCCAGAAGTCGCCGGGCGCCGTGCCGATCACCATCGGTGAGACGGCAAACATGCCTTTCATCGCTGCACTCTCCTCCGACCACGCCTCGCTCCATTTCAAAGCCATGAAAGAAGAGATCGCCTACTCCGCCATCGGGGATGAAACCCTGCTGAGCGAGCTTCTGCACAAGCTCGCGCCGAAGGTGACACGCGTCTCTTCGCCGGCCGCGACCTCGCTCTCCGCGACGAATCCCATCATTCACGTGACGCAGTGCCTCTTCAATCTTTCCCGCATCGAAAACGGGGAGGACTTTGATTTCTTCGGAGCCCCCCTCACAAAGCGCACGGCCGCCTTCATGGAAGAGTGCGACAAGGAGCGCCTCGCCATCGGAAAAGCCCTCGGCCTGGAGCTCGCGCCCCTTCTTGCCACGCTGAACTCCTTCAGGGGTACCCGCGCCGAAACGCTCTATGAAGCGCTCACGGAAAACCCATCGTACCAGGCCGTCAAAGGCCCGCAGACGCTGACGAGCCGCTACATCACCGAAGACCTTCCCTGCGGCCTTGCCAGCCTTCTCGACCTCTCGGACATGATGCACGTGGACTGCCCCCACATCACCGCTCTCGTCTACACCATGGCGCTCTACCTCCGCCAGCCCTACCGCCCCTTCCTCACCCTGCAGGATCTGCGCGTGGTGAAAGGATTGAAATGAGGCGGCATGACCGGAAGCGGTCGGCTGATCATTCCTCATTTTCCCTATGCCCATCCACCTGAACCCTTTTAGGAGCATCCATTATGAAACTATTTATCACCGCCCTTCTCCTTATGGCAGGCACATTCTCTCCTGTCTCTGCCGCAAACTGGGTCCCGCTCCCTGCGAGCGAAAGCGCCGAAGTCGACACCGATTCCTACGTCGACAGCGGCGTCCGCGCATCGATGGACCTGAAGCTCTCCCTTGACGGCACATCTGTCATTTCCACCATGGAATTTGGGATTGAGAAAGGCCCCGCCGCACCTACCACATTGCGGCGGTGAAGGCCCTTGCTGCTGACGGAAGCATCCAGGAAAGCACCCGCTTTTCTGACGACAGCTGGAGCCCGCTCCTGCCCAATTCCTTCGGAAAGAGTGTGTATACCCACTTCATCGAGCAGCCGATCCCCCATTTCACGAATCCTCAATGGCTTCCTCTCTTCAAAGAGAGCGGCGTGAAATTTCACGGTAGCACCTATGACATCGAGAAGCAGACGCTCCGCTATAAGAATGGCTACGCCACCTTCTTCCTCCGCATCGCCTACCCATGGAAGGACCAGGACTTCTCTCAGGTCATCTATCATGTCCGCATGGACGTGCCGAATAAAAAGGTGCAGACCCTTTCCATGACAGAATATGATTTTGATGGTAAAATAAAAAACCATGGGCGAGGCTCCACCGAGCGCGCCCCCATCCTCCCCGACACCCCGATGGACCAAGTCCACCGCTACATCAAGGGCGAAGTCGATGCGGGAAGATTGAAGTGACGGATAGGCATCCGGTCATCGCTCCTTCCTGCCACAGTCACCCTATCCGCCCCTTCGGGGCACCTTCCCCTAGAGGGTAATGCTGGCGATACGAGGATCGCATCCCTTCATAAGGCCTTCGGGCATTGCCCCTTTTCGTCATCCTGAGCGGAGTGAACTGTCATTTGTTAGAAAAGCCGTACTCAGAAAGCAGGGGACTGAGCCGAAGGATCACGGCGAAGCCGCCGCCATAAGTTTGAAAGCAGGGATGAGTAGCTAGGGACTGGGGACTAGTAACTTGAATACCACTTTCGGGCATCGCCCTTTATATAAATTGACGCGGAACGGTGGATAGGGTGCTTTCATAAATCGCCTGCTTGAGACGCTCTTTCCCGCGCTCTTTCATATCGCTAGTGCCCTATCCGCCCCTTCGGGGCACCTTCCCCTCGAGGGG
>FR879542.1:11357-23783 GCA_000434475.1 Dialister sp. CAG:486 | reverse complement strand
TTCATGTTTTCAATGTGTAACACATGTATTGTAATCCTACACTTTCTGACAACTTTTCCCATTTTCCCTCTTGACGGCGGCGTCTCTTAGCGTTATCATATCTGCATATTCAGCAATGAATGACAAGTACACAGAGGACAAAGAGGTCTTGATGCAGGGGCATCGAGACTTTTTCTTTTGGACAATGAAGCCCGGACATAGGTCCGGGCTTTCTCTATGTACGGGAAAATTCTTATTTCTTTTTTTAGAAGGGTGTGGTAAAAATGAGAAAAATTTTAGCCAAATGGCCGCTCCTGGCGGCGGCCTTGTGCACGCCGACCATGATTATGGCGGCGGATGCGGAGGGAAAGTACTCCTCTGCGGATACGACCTGGACACTGCTGGGGGCTATCCTGGTATTCTTCATGCAGCCGGGATTTGCGATGGTGGAGACTGGGCTCACGAGAGCAAAGAATGCAGGCAATATCGTCATGAAGAATTTCATGGACTTTGCGCTTGGCACCATCGTTTTCTGGGTCTTGGGCTTCGGTCTCATGTTCGGGGAAGACATCGGCGGCATTATCGGCACGCCGGATTTCTTCGTCACTCACTATGACACCGGCGATGCAGGCTATCCTCCGCTGGTCTACCTCTTCTTCCAGACCGTCTTCTGTGCGACCGCTGCGACGATCGTCTCCGGCGCGATGGCAGAACGTACGAAATTCTCCTCCTACTGCATCTATTCCGTTTTGATCTCTCTCCTGATCTATCCGATCTCCGGACACTGGATCTGGGGCGGCGGCTGGCTCTCCGAGCTCGGCTTCCATGACTTCGCCGGATCCACCTGTGTACACATGGTCGGCGGCGTCTGCGCTCTGGTCGGTGCCTCTCTGCTTGGACCAAGAATTGGCAAGTACAATAAGGATGGCAGCGTCAATGCGATCCCCGGTCACTCCATCACTCTTGCCTGCCTTGGCATGTTCATCCTGTGGATGGGCTGGTTCGGATTCAATGGCGGCTCCACCGTTTCCATGACCGGCGATGATACGATCCTCTCCGTTGCCAGCATCATGGTCACCACGAATATGGCAGCCGCTGCCGGTGCTGTCACCACCATGCTTCTCACCTGGGTGAAATATGGCAAACCGGATGTTTCTATGACACTGAACGGCGGTCTTGCCGGTCTCGTAGCCATCACCGCAGGCACGGATGTCGTTTCCGTGGCCGGTTCCTTCTGGATCGGCGTCATCGCCGGCATCGCGATCGTCTATGCGGTCGAATTCGTCGATCAGAAGCTGAAGATCGATGACCCTGTCGGCGCCATCTCCGCCCACGGCGTGTGCGGCGCACTCGGCACCATCCTGACCGGCGTCTTCTCTGTCAAGGACGGTCTTCTCTACACAGGAGATCCGCATTTCCTCATGATCCAGATCCTCGGCGTTGCCGTTGTAGCCCTCTACGTATTCGTTGCGATAAACATTGTATTCCGCATCATCAAAGCCACGAATGGTCTTCGCGTCACCCGTGAAGAAGAGATCAATGGCCTTGACTTCGAAGAACACGGTCTCGTCTCTGCGTATGCAGACTTCATGATGGCGCCGGACACCACCGCCGAAGCACTGGAAGCAGGCAAGGCGCCGAAAGAGGCCGTCGAAGTACCGCTTGCGGAAGAAAAGAAAGCGGAAGCAGAAAAGATCGTGCCGAAAGAACTGCCGACCGATGGACACCGCCTCTACTGCGTCACGATCATTACTTCGGATAAACGCTTCGAGATCCTGAAGGCTGCCATGGAAGCCATCGGCATCACGGGCATGACCGTCACGAAAGCACTGGGCTACGGTCTCGAAAAAGGACAGACGCAGATGTACCGCGGCGCTGCCGTCTCGGCAAAGCTTCTGCCAAAGGTCCGCATCGACATCGTGGTATCCAAGATCTCTCCCCGCACCATCATCGAGGTAGCGAAGAAGGCTCTCTACACCGGCAAGTATGGCGATGGCAAGGTCTTTGTCTCCACCATTGACAATGCGGTAAAGATCCGCACCGGTGAAGAAGGATACGATGCTCTGCAGGACTATCCCATCGAAGAAGAAAAGAAATAAGAAATCCATATAGCATGCAAAAAGAGCAGCGACCACGTCGCTGCTCTTTTTGGCTTGGGGTTAGCCCGTGGGGCGAGGTGCCCTTTGATTACGTGCGAAAGAGGTTTAGCGGGTTCAACAGGTTTAGCGGGTTCAACGGGGGTGGTGCGGCGCATAAAAAAGAAGCGCCGCAGAGTATAAATAATGGCGATGCCATGAGCTGGCATTCCAGTCACCAGTCACTTGAGACTCCTAATCCCTAGCCACTAATCCCTAGCCACTAATCTTTATCCCTGCTTTCAAACTTAGCCTATGGGACGTGCCGCGAAGTATAAATAATAGCGATGCCCGAAGGTCTCTTGATAGCAGGTTTCCCGTTTTGAACTTTCCAAACATTGTCCGCCTGACCGCGAATGACAAAGATTTCTCGCTTGCGCTCGAAATGACGATACGGGAGCCTGATGTCTCCTAGTCTCTTAGTCACAAGTCACTTGAGATTTCTAATCCCTAATCCCTAGCCACTAGCTACTAGTCACGCATCTCCCCCCCCCCGATATCCACGCAACGCGGACAGGGGGTGCTCCTTTGTCTCTCGCTCATTCGTTATATTTCTCTTGATTTCTCGTTTTTTTACGTGAGCGAACATCCTCTTGACGAATGTTTTATAAAAAAATGGAACAGCGCGCCGGGGTGTGAATAGGCTATTCACAAAATCCACAGCTGTGAACAAAGACATGGAGGCGAGACAGTCCGACAGGATCTGGACTTTTCCGTGAGGGCTGTGTGAGTATTCCGCACTTGTTCACAGATATTCACAATTTTCTGTGTATATCTAAGATGGACAAGTTCGATATTCAGCTCATTGTCGGAGCTGCGAAGAGGGGGCTTTCGCAATTCACAGTTTTGTGAATAACTGTGAACAACTCTGTGGATAAAGGAAAAACGGATCACAGATCCCAAGCAAGACCATTGGCAGCGATCGCCAAACGAGCATTCACCAAGAGCCGGCAGCACCTTGTCGGTTTATGCTTTTCAGCAGCGCTTCACAGCCTTCGAGGATATCCTCATACGTCTCCTCGAAATTTCCCGTATACCACGGATCTGCCACTTCGGCGCGCCGTCCTGCCCAGGAGAGAAGGAGAGAGACTTTTTTCTCCGGATCGCCGCACGTCAGGCGGGCAAGGTCGGCGAGGTTTTCCTCGTCCATGCAGAGGATATAGTCTGCACGGGCATAGTCCGACGCCGTGATGAGACGGGCGCGGCGGGGAGAGAAGGGGATGCCCTTCTTCGTGAGCATACGCTTGGCGGGCGGGTACATATCGTTTCCGATCTCTTCCGTGGTCGCTGCGACAGAGTCCATGGTGATCGCCTTCTCGCATCCGGCTTTGCGGATGAGCGCTTTCATGATGAATTCCGCCATGGGGGAGCGGCAGATGTTGCCGTGGCAGACAAAGAGAATGTGGGTCATATTCTTATCACTCCGTTTTTGCTTTGTGTTTCTTCTCAAATGCTCCATATGGCAGGCTTTTTCCGCTTAAATTGCATTCATCATCCCCTGAATACGAAAACCTTTCCAGCCATCATCACGTTGAATGACGTTTGGCGGAACATCACTGGTAATGCATACCAAAGATTTTTCCTCATCTGTTTTCCCAATGAAACTATATTCTGCATCTAGGTTTACAAGTGAATAATCCATCACTTTGCATACTGAAAAATCTTGATGGATTTTTTTTATTTCCATAATGCTTATCCTCTGCCAATTCCTATTTTTCCAGTCTCGGGAAATAGAATTTAGCTAGAATTTGTAATTGTTGCACTATTTATCGTTGATTTTTAGTTCAAGTATATCTGGACGTGCATAATGTCCAACCACATCATGCTCCATTTTGCAGGAGATAGGCAAACTCATGTCAAGTTCTGCGTAGATGATGGTTTCTTTATCCCAGACTGGCTCTGTCCAATAATGCCCATACGGGTCGATAATACAGCTTCCTCCTCTGCAAGCAAATTCCGGAAGCTGTGATACGACATCTCTCTCGTATAGGTCAGAAGGATATGAGTTGCGTCTGATAATCATATCAGCGTTAACAAAGTAGCACTTGCCTTCTATTGCGATGTGCTGAATGGTAGCCTGCCACTCTGGGTTGTCATTGGTATTTGGCGAAATGTAAATCGTGATGCCTTTTTGATAAAGAGCCACACGAGCAAGCGGCATATAACTTTCCCAACAGATCAGACTGCCGATCGGCCCCCATGGCGTTGTTGTAACAGGGAAGTACCCCTTATCAGCATCCCCCCATACAACACGTTCGGAGCCTGTCGGTTTTAATTTTCTGTGCACCTTGTATGATCCATCCGGCTCAAAAATGACATTACTATTATAAAGCGTTCCATTAACGGCATCTCTCTCGGAAAAGCCAAGGCTGATATATGCTCCAGTTTTCTGAGCCGCCTCTGCAAGCTGCTGAAACTCCGTTTCTCCGGCAACAACAGAGGCATCGTAATATCGTTTCCAGTCTTTACGCCCCTCCTCGCTTCGTTTTCCCATGCTAAAACCAAAATTCATTCCAAAAGGGTATCCCGGAATAAACAGCTCCGGAAAAACAATCAAATCCGGTTTTTGGCTCGCGGCTTCACTAATATATTGAAGCGTTTTTTTTAGCGAAGCGCTTTTGTTGAACATAACAGGCTCTGCCTGCACTAATGCGATTTTACAAGTATTTTTGATGTCCTTCATAACGATAATTTCACTCCTTCAGAAATTTCGATTTGCTGTTATCTTCATTATACTTCATTGGCTATCGAAAAGATAACATATTTTATGAAACTTGCCATTTGGGAACAGCTTGCAACGCAAGGTATCCCCAGATGGCAAGTCCACAAAAGGGTAGCTGGCGGCAGCCAGCGCAGGGGAAGTGTAGCGTCCCCTGTATGATTTGGAGCAGATCATGACGGCGGAAGCCAACATTCTGTCGACTGCTGCGGCATTCGCCGAGTGAATCAGACGAAGAATTTCGCTGGCTCATTCGTATTCTCAAAAAGTCAAAGAAAATGGGAACGCCTATCAGCCAGAGGAAAAAACGATAAAGAAAAATCGCTGTTGCATGGTTTGTTGGCTTCCATGTAGCAGCGGTTCGTGCTGTGGTTATTCAGTCCGTGGCAGACGAAGAGAATGTGGATCATGGTGGAGTCCTTTCTGTTTTTAGTGACTAGGGATTAGAGACTTGAAGACATTAGATGTCAGAGGTCAGAGATCAGATGTCTGAAGTCTTCAAGTCTAACGTCTCCCTATTTCCATGTCTTCTCTCCATCGCGAGGAGATAGGCTTTTCGGTGAAGGCCTCCAGCGTAGCCGGTGAGGCGGCCGTTTCTGCCTATGACGCGGTGGCAGGGGATGATGAGGGAGATGGGATTTCTTCCGACGGCGCTTCCGACGGCGCGGGCGGATAGGCGGGGAAGGCCGCGCTCTTGGGCAAGTCTTTGCGCAATGTCTCCGTAGGTCATCGTTTTTCCGTAGGGGATCTTGGAGAGGATCTTCCATACGGAAAGGCGAAACGGAGTGCCGATGAGATGGAGGGGCGGAGAGGTCTTCGGCTCTTTTCCCGCAAAGTACAGGTCTAGCCAGCGCCTTCCTTCTCTCAGCGCAGGCGTTTCTTTTGTCTGTACTTCTGCCGGGAGAGTGGCGGCAAAGTATTTCTGCCCCTCGAACCAAAGGCCGGTGAGGCCCACGTCATCCGCTGCGAGGAGGATGTCGCCGAGTGGGGAGTCTAAGTGCTGTATGAATGTCATCATATACCTCGAAAATATACCTTGAAATGCAGGGGAATCTGACAGGGTGTATCGCTTCTTCATTATATCGCAAGCAGGGGGAGGATGCCATTTGCGGCATGCCCTCCTCTCGCAGGGCGTCGTGTCCTTTTCGTGAGCTTAAAAATTTCCTCTTTACAAACATAAATGCAGCGTGTATACTTGTCACAAGCTTAACTTTGAATAAAGACAAGGAACGGAAGCGAGTGAATCGGTTCTCTGGCAGAGAGCTGCCGTATGGTGAAAGGCAGCAGAGGGTCCTCACAAAGTCGTCCGCAAGTCCCGTATCTGAATGAAGTAGGATGCGGCGTTTGGCAGCGTTACAAGGCCTCCGAGTATAGTGCGAGGTGGTACCGCGTGAAGGTTTACGCCCTGGCTGATTTTTATCAGTCAGGGCGTTTTTTGATACCTGAGAAAGGGAGAGCGGGCTTGAGGCAGCAGGTAGTCGCGAAATCTGCTGTCTCCCTCGAGGACTTTATTCAAGAAGGGTGTTTTATAGGTTGATGTAAGTATAGCAGAAAGGGAGATCTATGATGGGTAAGAAATCGATGAAGATCGCAGCCGCTTCTCTGGCTGCTCTGGCAATGGCAGGTATGATGACGGGATGCGGCATGTCCGGCGGAGATAAGAAGGCGGCAGCATCCGGCAATGGGCAGAAGGTCGAGCTGAAGCTGGCATATCAGTTGCCGTCCGAGCATCATCTGTCCAAGAGTGTAGAAAAATTTGCCAAAGAGGTCAATGAAAGATCCAAGGGTTCGATCGAGGTCAAGGTATACCCGGCCGGACAGCTCTACAATGACCAGAATATGAATGATGCGCTCATGAGCGGCGGGCTGGATATCGGCCTGAACTCTACCGCGCGCTGGTCCATGGTCGTACCGGCACTCAAGGTCCTCGATCTGCCGTTCGTCCTGCCGACTATCGAAGCGGCTGACAATGCGCTCGATGGGGATCTGGGCTCGAAGCTGACGGCAGAAATGGAAAAGAAGGGCGTTCATCCGCTGATCTGGGCTGACTATGGCTATGTACAGTTCTGCAACAATGCCAAAAAGATCGAAAAGCCGGAGGATTTCAAGGGCCTGAAGATCCGTTCTTACTCTGAAACATCGGCTGACATCATCCAGGCGCTCGGTGCTTCTCCGACGACCATGAGCTCTTCGGAAGTGTACATGGCGATCAAGAATGGCACCATCGACGGCCAGTCCTCCGGTCAGACGGCGATCCTGTCCCGCAAGATCTATGAAGTCTGCAAGTACTTCACCACCACGAACCATTCCTATGTCGGCTTCTTGCTCGCGATCAATGATAACTCATGGAAAAAGCTGTCTCCGGATCAGCAGAAGCTGGTGAATGAAGTCGCTAAAGAGATTCGCGATGAGATCCGTAAGGAGACCAAGGCGGAGGATGACCGCTGCCTGAAGGAGCTCGCTGCCAAGGGTATGGATGTCTACACGGTTCCGGCGGATGAAGTGAAGCTGTGGCAGGATGCAACCGCCTCTGTCATCGAGAAGTTTGAGCAGGAACAGGGTGACTTCGGCAAGCAGCTCGTGGAAGACTGCAGAAAAGCATCGAAGAAATAAGGGACTGGTTTGCCGCTGGGGTCAGCGGTCGGGTAAAGTAGTGACTGGTGGCTAGGGATTAGAAGCAAGCGGTGATTGAAGTAGCGCAGTTGGCATGCTGACTGTTCTGCAAGGAGGATCTCTCGGCTACGCTCGAGATGACGACGGCGCGAAGCGCTATCAAAACTTCGCGGCGCTTCATTATTTTTTGCGCCGCACCACCCCCTCTGAACCTGTAGAACCCGCTCCCCCTCTTTTGCAAACAATCAAGGGGCAGCACGCCCCGTGGGCTAACCCTTAAACCCTTAAACCCTTAAACCTATCAACCACCCTATATATTTGTATTAAATAAAGGAGGGCTGTCATGCGTTCTGTTTATAAAATGTTTGATCGAGCTCTTGGCTGCGTGACATGCACGGCTGCTGCGATCGCGGGGCTGGCTATTCTGGCGACAGCCTTCATCATCTGTTATGAGATCATTGCCAGAAGTATCCTGCATCGCCCGACTGTCTGGGCGATGGAGATCTCTACCTATCTCCTGATCCTTGCAGGCTTTTTCGGCATGTCCTACACCATGCGCACGCATGGTCATATCTTTGTTGATTTCCTGTACTCCCGCTTCCCGAAGGGGGTGCGCAGGGGCATGGATATCTTCACTTCGCTTCTGTCGCTCTTTGCGCTCTATGTCTGCATGACGGAGTCTACGAATTACATGCTGATGAGCCTTGAGAATGGCATCGTTTCGCCGACGCTTCTGCGTGTGCCGCTCTGGATCCCGCAGACCTTCATGGTGATCGGCTTTGTTCTACTGTTTTTGGAAACCCTGAATCATTTTCTGGGTGATTTCTTTGCACAAGAGGAGGACTGACCTATGATCCTTGCAGGTTTTGCGCTGTTCATCATCTTCCTCCTTGTCATCGGCATGCCGGTCGCCTTTACGCTGACCATTGCCGGTATCCTGGGGATCATCCAGTTTATCGACATGTCCACCCTTTCGCAGGTGCCTGTCATCGCGTACAAGACGCTGGACTCTTATGTCCTGACGTCGGTGCCGCTCTATATCCTGATGAGCCAGATCATGCTGACGGGCAAGGTCGGCAGCGGGCTTTTCGAGCTTGGCAGCAAGTGGATGGGCCATCTTCCCGGCGGCCTTGGCATCGCGACTATTTTCGCCTGTGCGATCTTTGCGGCGATCTCCGGCTCTTCTGTGGCGACTGCGGTCACTATCGGTGCGATGGCGATCCCGGAAATGCTGAAGCGCGGCTATGACAGAAAGCTCGTCGTCGGCTCTGTCGCTGCCGGCGGTACCCTCGGCATCCTCATCCCGCCGTCCATTCCGATGATCCTTTACGGTACCATCACCGATGAATCCGTCGGAAAGCTGTTCATGTCCGGCGTCGTACCGGGCGCGCTTCTGACGCTTGCTTTCGTGGCGTACATCGTCATTGCCTCTTGGAATAAGCCAAGAGAAGAAAAGGCTTCGACGGAAGAAAAGATGAAAGCGCTCCGTGATAATATCTGGGGGCTTTTGCTGCCGGTCATCATCATCGGCGGCATCTATACCGGTGTTTTCACGCCGACGGAAGCCGCTGCTGTCGGCACGATCTATGCGCTTGTCATCACATTCTTCATCTACCGGAGCCTTTCTGTCAGTGATATGCCGGGGATCCTCCGCTCGACCATCAAGACATCCTGCATGATCTTTGCCATCATGGTCGGCGCTATGCTCTTCGGCTATATCCTGACTGTGCTGCAGGTCCCGCAGGCGCTCATGTCTCTCGTGACGGAAGGGCATATGAACCGCTGGGTCATCCTCATCGGCATCAATATCGTGCTGCTCATTCTGGGGTGTGTGCTGGAAACAGTTTCCATCATCCTCATCACGCTGCCGATGCTCTACCCGATCATCAAGGCGCTGGGCTTCGACCCCATCTGGTTCAATGTCGTGCTCCTGATCAATATGGAGCTGGCCCTCATTACACCGCCGGTCGGCATGAATCTCTTCGTCATCAAGGGCATCAGCGAGGACAGCTCGATCCAAGATATCATCGCCGGCTCTGCCCCTTTTGCTTTCATCATGGTGCTGGAGATCGCGCTTCTCTGCTTCTTCCCGGGCATTGCCACCTGGCTGCCGTCTGTACTGAAATAGGAACAATAAAAAAAGACCGCTTCGGCGGTCTTTTTTATGGAATGAGAAATGCGAAATTAGAAATGAGAAATGGCGGTACGGCGCAAAAAAATGAAAAGCACCGCAGAGTATAAAGATGGAGCATGGAAGGGCAGGATACCATTTTCCATTGGACAACGATTTAATCAGTGTTTCCCTATACAAACCACAACTGTCAAAAAATCATATGCAGTCATTGGCATCATCCCCCCCTTGTTGTTGAACGCAGGGGCAGAAAACATACCGCTACCGTGCTTGCCGATGGCACCTGACCTATTATAGCAAAAGACCGCCGAGGCGGTCTTTTCGCTTGCATGGGAAACGAGAGGCAGCATGGTGCATGGCAGGACAGCGTTTACGCCAGGTGAGCACGAATTTCTAATCCCCAGTCACTAGTCCCCAGTCACCCTTTACACATGCAGCGGATTATGCACATTGAATGGCATGAGGTGATCGAGGCTGTACGGGGTCTCCTGATAGACGAAGTTCAGCCAGTTGTGATAGAAAAGGTGGGCGTAGCTGCACCAGACGAAGCGCGGCTTTTCCTGCGGATCGTCGTAGGGATAGTAGTTTTCCGGCAAGCGGATGGGAAGGCCCTTCTCGCGATCTCTTTTATATTCCCATTCCAGCGTGCGCAGGTCATACTCGAAGTGGCCGAGGACGAAGATGCGGCGGGACTCCTGATCGGAAATGATATTGATGCCGTTCTCGGAGGAGCGGGAGAGGACGGTGAGCTCCGGTGTCTCATCGACCTTTCTGTCGTCGATGGAGGTGTGGCGGGACTGCGGGATGAAGTAGCGGTCGTCAAAGCCGCGGAGGAGCGGGTGGTAATCCATCGTGAGGCCGTACTGGTAGATGCCGAAGAGCTTTCGAGGGAGGATGCGCTTCTCTACTCCGTAGTCACGGTAGAGCCCTGCCTGTGCCGCCCAGCAGAAATGCAGGGTGGAGAAGACGTGGGTATCCGCCCATTCGAAGTATTTCATCATCTCCGGCCAGTACTCGACTTCCTCGTAGGGCATCTTTTCGACGGGCGCGCCGGTGATGATGAAGCCGTCGTATTTCTCATCCTTGATGTCATCGAAGGTGAGATAGTTCTTGGACAGGTAGGAGCGGTCCGTGTGGGTGGTCTCGCGAGACGCGATGCGGGCGAAATCGACCGAGAGCTGCAGCGGGGTGTCGCCTAAGAGACGGAGCAGCTGCACTTCTGTCGGCTTCTTGATGGGCATCAGATTCAGGATCAGGATCTTCAGTGGGCGGATATCCTGTGTCCGTGCGCGAGCTTCATTGATGGTGACGATCCCTTCTTTTTTTAATTCTGTGATGGCGTCCAGGCCATCAGCGATTTTGATCGGCAAAGTAAAGACCTCCTTGGGCAGACAGTCAAGTAAAGGATTTTTTGGGGGGGAATGAGGAGTGGCAGGGCTTGGACCAAAGGCCTTTGGAACCATAAAAAAACTCTCGTCCCCAAAGGGACGAGAGATCGTGTTACCACCCAATTTCGCAGCTGCGTCGCCGCAGATGCCTTTTAAGGTACGATGTTTCCATGATACCCAAGCTCTGTAACGGGAGCGCCCGGGCTGCTTCATCATTCAGCATACCTGGCTCAGAGGCCATCTTCCATGGTCTGACTGCACGCCCTTTCACCATGTGGGCGCTCTCTTTGCCAGTCTGCGATCATGTACTCTTCTCTTCACTGCCTGTGTGAAATTATTAGTAATATAGCACGTTACAAGGGAGAAAGTCAAGGGGATAGAATGGGCCGGCGTTTCCCTGGTCCTAGGTTAGCTCTTGGGGCGTGCCGCCCCCCCTTGATTGTGGATGAAAGCTCGACTTGAATGAGGAGTGAGGAGTGAGGAGTGAAGGTGGCGGCTTCGCCGCAAATATATATAGGGCGATGCCCGAAAGTCGTATTCAAGTCACCAGTCACTTGAGGTTCCCAGTCCCCAATCCCTAATCCCTAATCCCTAATCCCTAGTCACTCATCCATTTTTCAATTCTTTGTACACTTCTTCTGCGATCTTTGCATTGCGCTCGTCCACCATGGCGGGAAGGCGGTAGAGATCGAAAAGCATCCAGAGGAAGCAGCCTCCGACGGTCATGAGGTAGAAGAGATTGCGCGCGGAATTTCCCAGATAGAAGTAGTGCAGACCGAAGAACCAGCAGAGGGTGGCGATCCAGAGTTTTTTCTTTTTCGCGGGGAGGCGTTTTTCCATGCCGCGTTCTTCTTCGGTGGAGAGCGCACAGATCCAGTAGGGCCAGCCTTTCTGATAGCCGTAGAGGATCTCTGCCGCTTCCTCATAGATGGCATGGGTGGAGCGGGCGCGTTTCAATGCATCTGTTTCTCCTTGGATGGCGGCGATGCGCGCCGTAAAAGCCGCGGGATCGTCCATGAGAGGAGTCACCTCTTCATTGATGGGGAGGATATCGAGCGTGGTATTCGTGAAGAAGGCATCGCAGTATTCCTGATATAGCTTTTCCATGGCAGGCATATTCTCACTGATGTCTGCGGTGAGGATGAGGTCGTCTGACAGAAAGGCGTGAAGGGCCTTCATATCCTTGGCAATGGCCTGTCTTTCCTTTTGGTCGCAGTCCTGAAAGCAGAGGGAGTCGACCTCTTCGCCTTCGCGCACGCGCAGGGCGGCGAGGGACTTGACATGAAAATCAGGCATTGAGCCTTCTTTGATGAGCACCAGAATGGTGTAGTTATGCACTTTTCGTCTGAGCTGACCCATGAGAAAGACTCCTTTTATATCAATGGTGGCGGGGACTTGAATACTACTTTCGGGCATCGCCGTTTACAAAGATCGGCGCGAAGCGCCGCACCACCCCCCCCC
>FR879542.1:2848-11291 GCA_000434475.1 Dialister sp. CAG:486 | reverse complement strand
CTGAACCTCTTTCGTAAACGATCAAGGGGAGGCACGCCCACGGGCTGCCCCTGAATTCCAAACCTTTTATTTCACATTCGACTCTTCACCCATGCGCTTCAGTGTTTCTGCATTTCGGCTCTCGGAGAGGATGTAGAGGAAGTCGCCGGCTCGCAGGCGGGTATCGGGGTCGGGAATGAGGCTTTTCCCGGAGCGCTTGATCTCTACGATGACGGTCTGCTTCATGGGTGGAAGCTCGGAGATCGGACGGTTTTCCAGAAGGGAGCCGCTCGCGATGGGGACTTCGATCATATTCTTTTCTTCTTCACAGGCGGTATCGGGGCTGGCGGCGAGAGATCTCTGGAGAAGGGCATCGTAGATCGGGCGTCCTCTCAGGATCTCTGCGGTGATATAGGCGATGGCGGAAGCAAAGGCGAGGACCATGAGGTGATCAAAGTCGCCTGTCATCTCAAGGATGAGGAGGGTCCCGGTGATAGGGGAGCGCACGCTTGCGGCGAAGAGGGAGACCATGCCGATGATGATGACATTCGGCGTGTACACCGCAGAGAGAAGTCCCGCATTGACGAGGAGATGCGCCAGCACGGCGCCGGTCAGGGCGCCGATGACGAGCAGGGGCAGGAAGAATCCGCCGGGTGCGCCGCAGCCATAGCTGATGAGGGTGAAGATATATTTGGCTGCCAGAAGAAGCAGCAGAAAGGCGAGCGGGTAGCTCGTGACGGCGAGCTGGTCGACAAGATGGTTGCCGCCGCCCAAGACCTGCGGGAGGAGGAATCCGAGCGCACCGGCACAGAGGAGGGCAAAAATGATCTTGGATGCCTGCGTCCTAAAGACCTTCGGATGGTAGAAGGCGCCGATGTGAAGGAGACCGTAGTTGAAGATGATACCGGCGATGCCGCAGATGAGGGCGATGAGAGCTACATGCCACAGGTACTGGGCAGGGAGCGGGACGAGATCGACGAAATGGAAGCTGGTCCCATTCCCGAAGAAGCAGCGGGTGACGATGGTCGCTGTGATGGCCGATGTCATCGTGGGGAGAAGGACGGCGCCGGAGAAATTGCGGTGGAGCTCTTCTAAGGCAAACATCATGCCGGCGAGCGGCGCATTGAAGGCGGCGGCAAGCCCTGCACTCGCACCGCTGGTGACGAGGTATCGCTCCTCCATGCGTGTCCGGCCGAGCATGCGTGAGAGGCCCTGCCCGGCGACGGCACCGATCTGGATGGAGGGGCCTTCGCGGCCGAGCGAGAGCCCTGCGCCGATGCCGATGGCTCCGGCGAGGATCTTCACCCAGAGGATGCGCAGCCATTTCATTTTCATGAGGCCCAGGATGACGCCCTTCACCTGTGGGATGCCGGAGCCGCCGGCCATGGGGGCGTAGCGGCACATGGCGCAGAGCGCGCCGCCGATCACAAGGAGAAGGAGCGTGTAAGAAAGAAGTGGCAGGAGGTCATCCCTGCGAAGCGCCGGGATGAGGCAGGCGTAGTAGAGGTAGATGCGCAGGTCTTCGGATTCATTCAGGAGAAATCGGAAGAGACTGATCGAGAGTCCGCCTGCGATGCCGACGAAGATCCCTTCGATGAAAAGACGCAGACGGAACTGGTGCCAGTTGTCGAGCGCCATGTAGGTTTCGAAGAGCTGGCGGTTCAAGGAGGAACCGCTTTGATTTTTGGAAAACATAGGGCCTCCTTTGGGAAAGTGACCAGGGACTGAGGCAGGTTCAGCGGGGGTTAGCGGGTTCAAAGGGTTCAAAGGGGTGGTGGCGGCTTCGCGCCTTATACTTAAGACCTTCGGGCATCGCCATGATTTATACTCCGCGGCGCTTATGGAAACACTGATTCTGCGATTGAATCAGCGTTTCCCTAGATCCTTCGACTCAGTTCTCCTGTTTCAGATAAGCCATTCTTTAACATACGACGTTTTTCTCCGCTCAGGATGACGAAATGCGCCGCCACCACAACCTTGAACCCTGAACCTTGCACCTTTTTCTTACAGATCCACCTGATAGGTCAGTACGGCATCGATGGCGGAGATGGCATTTTCCCATGCGGTGATCGTGTCATTCATCTCATGTTCGTAGAATTCATCATCGATGTATTTCATGTTGATCCTGACATTCAGGATAGAGGCGCGGATGCAGGCCATGGCGAGCTGGGCAGCCATGATGGCGTCACTGATGGCATTCTTATTTCCTTTGAGGAGAAGGTTCGTGAAGCTCGGGAGCAGATCGCTCATGGTCTGCGCCATCTGCTGCGGGACTTCGATCGCTTTCTTGAAGGCTTCGAGCTGTTTTTCCTGTCTTTCCGCCAGCGGAAGCGTGCGGATGGCGCGCAGGGTGTTCATCAGTTCCAGGAAGGACTTGGCATCCTCATCCATCAGATCGAGGAAGATGGAGCGGGCCATCTGAAAGACGGCGGCATATTCAGCTGCTTTTTCGTGGAATTCTGCGTAGTTTTTATTGGATTCTGTCAGATGGCAGACCATCTCGGCGAGCGCACAGGCCTGCGCGCCTACGAGCCCGGCTGCTGCGCCGCCGCCGGGGGCGGCTTTCTTGCTGCCGAGATCGTCTAAGAATTGATCGATGGTGCCCTGTCGGAAAGGTTTGTTGTCCATGGTGTGTACCTCATTGATAAAAGGATAAATAATAAAAAGAAGCACTGGTATAACAGATCCTGCTTGGAACCAGTGCTTTTAAGTTGTTTATTATTATACAACATATAAAGGAGCGGAGGAAGGGGAGAGGTTGGGGTCTGGGGTGAAGAGGCGCCATAGCTCTTGAGGAGGAGCGAGAGCATCCCATCCCCTGCACCGGGGATGGGACGCTCTCTTTCCTTTAATGAATCTCTTTATATATTGTAAGAGAATTTTTTTGTGACAGGTGATGGACGAAAAAATCTTTCGGAAAACTATTTGACGGATATTTCTTTCTATGGTACAATAAACAACGTCATATGGCGAAATGCCTGTGACGGGAAAAATATGGCGGGTGTGGTGAAGTGGTTAACACGGCGGATTGTGGCTCCGTTACGCGTGGGTTCGAGTCCCACCACTCGCCCCATTTTTTTTTGCATGAAATCCGATATTATCGGACTTCATGGGGGCATCGCCAAGCGGTAAGGCAACGGACTTTGACTCCGTTATCGGTGGTTCGACTCTACCTGCCCCTGCCAGGAAACAGGAATGAGCCTGAAGATCTTTTCGCAAAGAAAATTTCTTCAGGCTCATTTTTTTATGCATTTCACATTGATAGACTCCTATATGAAAGATAATTCATGCATTGCTGGTTATATAACTATGCGATAATTGGACTCTTTTAATTGTTTCATTTTTCCATAGGATGTGATACTATAAATATAATCAATATGGAAAAGAGCCTCTCCCGGTGAGAAGCCCTGAGGAAAATGAGGGGAGTCAATGCACTATGAGAGTGATCATGGCTGGGATGATTTATGAGCTGTCCTCGGCATGAGGCAGCGCGGTAAAGCAACGCAAAATCATATACTTTTTGCTTGAAAGCATATCTTTTCCTGCTCGTTACTTGATGCAATAGAAGCGATCAGATGCTTTTATTGCATTTTTTTTATTCAGAGATCTCCGATAGAGATATATGGCTTTGGCTTCGGTGAGGAAAGGTGGTCGCTGTGGGAAAACAGGTAGTATGGAATGATAAAAGGATCGTAGGTTCGCCTGTGGTTCACATGGGATGCCTCGCGGTGGTGCTGTTCGCCTTCTGGATGGCGCTTTCGGGACATACGGAGACGAAATTCATCGTATACGGCGTGATCACGGCGCTGGTGACGACATGGCTGACGTATCCGCTGCTTCTGGTGCCGAACAAGGAGGAGAGCCGTCTCTACTATGTCTTTGGCTTCTCCCCTTGGAAGATGATCTGGTACTTCATCTGGCTGATGTGGCAGCTCGTGCTCGCAAATGTCGATGTGCTTCTTGCTGAGACGTCGCAGGAGCTCCAGATCGATCCGAAGGTGGTACGCTTCTATTTCCGGGCGGACAATCCGATGGCATCGACGATCCTGGCCAATTCCATCACGCTGACGCCGGGGACGGTCACCATGAATGTGACCGATGACGGGCTTTATGAGATCCATGCGCTGACGAAAGGGGCGGCGGATGGTCTTGTGGACGGCGGGATGCAAAGAAAGGTGGCATGGCTCTATGGCATGCCGCTCGATTTCGAAGTGGTCGAAGAAAAGGAAGGTGAGGAATGATCATGATGGTTCTTCTCTATGTCGTGATGCTGGTGCTTCTCTTCGTCATCGCTCTCATGCTCCAGCGCCTCTTCAACGGGCCGACGATCTTTGATCGGATGAATGCTTTAGGGGTCATCGGGGCGGATACGATCTGTCTCATCGTGGTCTTCGGCTTCATCGACAAGCGTCCGGATATGTATGTGGATATTGCGATCTCTTACGCGCTTTTGGGATTCTTGGGATCCCTCATCGTGGCGAAGTTCATAGGAGGGAATAAGATATGAGTGAACTCGGCTTTACCTCTCCTCGGGAAATGGCAGCGGCGCTTTTCATCATCGGCGGGCTTATCTTTTTCATCGGCTCGGGCATCGGGATGCTCCGGCTTCCGGATTTCTACAGCCGCATCCATGCATCGGGCAACAGCGAGACGCTGGGCTGCATGCTGACCTTCATCGGTCTTATGATCTACGAAGGGGCGACACTGACCTCTCTCAAGATCGCATTCGTCTTTCTTCTGGTTTTCATGGCGAACCCGATCGGCTCGCATATCCTGAGCAAGTCGGCCTATAAGTCCGGCCATCCGATCTGGACGCTCAAGACGAAGGGCGCGAAGAAGCTCCTCGGTCTTGCGGGCCCGGATCACAGCATTGATGAACCGGTGGGACATTTGGAAAAGGAGGAAAAATAATGGAAATCTATACGATCGAAGCCATTCTTCTGGTTTTCCTGATTCTGATCACCTGCGCGGTCATCTTCTGCAAGGACATCCTCTCCGCAGCTATCATCTACAGCGCGTTCAGCTTCTGCGCGGTGCTCCTGTACCTCATGATGGGTTCTCCGGATGTGGCTTTCACAGAAGCGGTCATTGGTACGATCTCTACGATCTTCTTCGTAGCATCGCTGAAGAAAATTGATAGGTGGTGTAAGTAATGCGTGGACTGGTAGCGGTACTTCTGTCGGTCATGACGGCGCTCTTCGTCTCGGTGGTCACCTATCTCCCGGAGATCGGGGATCCGAATACGGCACCGAATACGCATGTCACACCGACCTATATCTCGCGCAGTGAGGAGGATACGGGCTCTCCGAATATCGTCACTGGCGTCATCATCGACTATCGAGGCTTCGATACCATGTGGGAGACCTCGGTCATGTTCCTGGCAGGGCTGACGACGGTCCTCATCCTGACCAGCAATACGGTGGGCCGTCGTCCTGAAGAGGAGCCGGAAGATCCGGAGGAAGGAGAGATTATCAAATGAATAAACCATTTGGCGGTCTGATCCTGAATATAGCCTTCCGCATGCTGGTACCCTTCACGATGGTATATGCAGTCTACATCCTCTGCCTCGGTGAATTTTCTCCGGGCGGCGGCTTCCAGGCGGGGGCGCTGCTCTCGGTGGGCGTGCTGCTCGCGCGTCTCATCCTGGGCTTTGATACGAAATTCAATGTGCTGGGAAAAACATCGGTTGTGCTGGCCGGTGTCGGCACCTTCATTTATGCACTGACCGGCTGGCTGACGCTTCTGGGCGGGGCGGATTTCTTCCTGAATTACAATTACATGCCGATCCGGATGGAAGCGCAGAATGAAATGCACGCGACCGGGATCTTCCTCATCGAGATCGGCGTCGCCATCTGCGTCATGATGACGATCATCAATCTGCTGGATGCTATCGTGAAAAGGGGTGAAGAGCATGGACGTACTGAATGAATTCCTGAAAACAAAAGGTCTTTACACCCTGGTCATGATCCTTTTCTTCCTTGGCGTATATGGCATGGTCCTCAGCAAGAACTACATGAAAAAGCTGATGGCGATGAATGTCATGCAGGTCGCTGTCATTTATTTCTACCTGTGCTTTGCGCAGAAGGATGGGGCGATGATCCCGATCCAGAATGGTATCACGACGGATCCATCGATGTATATCAACCCGCTGCCGCACGGTCTGATGCTGACGGCTATCGTCGTCAGCCTTGGTACCACGGGGGTCGCGATCGCACTCCTCATGCGCATCAAGGAGATCTATGGCTCCGTGGAAGAAGTCGAGGTACTGAGGAGGGCTAGTAAATGACACAGCACGCTCCCGTATTTATCGTACTCCTGCCGCTGACCGGCTCGCTGCTCTGCATGCTTTTTTCCCGCATCAGCCGTAATCTGGGCTCCTACATCGTGATGGCTTCCATCGCGGGCGCTTTTGCGAGTGCCTGCCTGGTGCTCCAGCATGTGCTTGAAAATGGCGGAGCGACCTGGCACTACATGATGGGCGGCTGGATCCCGCCGATTGGCATCGAATTTGCGCTGGACCCGTTGAACAGCATCCTCGCGGTGCTGGTCACCTTCATTTCCATGCTCGTCTCTCTCTACAGCCGGCCTTTTGTGAAGGATGAGGACTGGCTCCATGTAGGCGGCTACTATACGCTCTTCGGTCTTCTGACGGTCGGCCTCTCCGGCATGATCATCACCGGCGACGTATTCAACCTCTATGTGTATCTGGAGATCATGTCGCTTTCCGGCTATGCGCTGATCGCGCTGGGCGGGCGGAAATCCATGCTGGCGGCCTTCCGCTACCTCCTCATCGGGACCATCGGCGCGTCCCTCTACCTGCTGGGGGTCGGCTATCTCTATGCGATGACCGGTACGCTCAATATGGCAGACCTCGCGCAGCTCATCATCCCGCATCTGCATTCGCCGCTCTTTGCCATGGCAGTCGCCTGCTTCTTGATCGGCTTCGGCATCAAGATGGCACTTTTTCCGCTGCATGGCTGGCAGCCGGATGCTTACACCTACGCACATCCGGGCGCAGCCGCTTTCATCGCAGGCCTCATGAGCAAGGCGCCGGCGTATGCACTCATTCGTTTTATTTACTACATTTTCCAGGTCGATAATCCGGTCGTGGAAAGTGCGCTGAATGTGCTGGGGATCTTGGGCGTGTGCGGGATCCTGATCGGCTCTGTCATGGCGATGGCGCAGTACGACTTCCGCCGCATGCTTGCGTACTCCTCGGTCGCACAGATCGGCTACATCGCTATTGGTCTGGCGATGGGCAATATGTACGGCTTCATCGGCGCCGTGATGCACATCATCAACCATGCCTTCATGAAGAGCTCGCTCTTCCTCGTCATCGGCGGGATCCAGTACCGCTTTGGCGAAGTGAATCTGTACCGCTTGGGCGGCCTCAATAAGAAGATGGCTATCAGCTCCATCACCGTGGCGCTGGCAGCGCTTTCCATGATCGGGCTGCCGCCGACCTGCGGCTTCTTCAGCAAGTGGTATCTCATGCTGGGGGCTTACACCGGTGGAGAGTATTTCTATATCTTCGTACTGGTTATCAGCTCGCTTCTCAATGCGATCTACTTCTTCCGCATCATTGAGCAGATGTTCGTCCAGCGGGAAGCCTCTCTGACAGAGGTGCATCCGCATAAGGGCAAGCTGGGGCTGCCGCTGCCGATGGTCATCCCGATCCTCATCATGGGCATTATGATCATCGCGCTGGGCTTTGGCAATGCGACCATCGTGACTGATGTGATTAAACTGGGACTGCCGGGGGTGTTTCTGAGATGACGATCATAGACTGCAGACCATTTCTGGCGGTAGGCGTTTCCTTCTTCGCTGCGATCCTGATCGCATTCAGCAGGAAATGGCCGAATGTACGTGAGGCATGGAGCGCCATCGCTTCCGTGATCATGTTTGGCATCATCCTTTCCATGGTGCCGGGGGTCCTGGATGGCAATCAGTACGAGTGGACCCTCTGCCGCATCACCGATACCCTGGGGCTCACGCTGAAGACGGATCCGGCGGGCATGATCTTTGCGACGCTGGCCTCCATGCTCTGGGTACCGATGAACTTTTACTCCATCGGCTACATGCGATGCAACAATGAAAAAGAACAGACCGGCTATTTCGCAGCCTTCGCGGTCTGCCTCTCTGCGGTCATGGGCATCGCCATGGCGTCGAACCTCATCACCTTCTTTATTTTCTACGAACTCCTGACCCTTGCGAGCTACCCTCTGGTGCTTCATAAGAGAAATGCGGAAGCGCTCTCTGCGAGCCGCAAATACCTCATCTATACACTGATCTCCGGGCAGCTCTTCCTCGCCGGCATCATCGCCGTCTACTGCATCGCAGGGACCGTCGACTTCAAGCCGGGCGGCTTCCTCACCCCGGATATGGCTCCGAAGTGGGTGCTCCAGTTCATCTTCATCCTGATGATCATGGCAGGCTCCGTCAAGGCAGCTGTTATGGCGCTGTC
>FR879542.1:0-2826 GCA_000434475.1 Dialister sp. CAG:486 | reverse complement strand
GCAGCTGTCCCCCCGCTGCCCGGTTGGTGGCCGGCAGCCATGATCGCGCCGACTCCGGTTTCCGCCCTGCTGCATGCGGTGGCTGTCGTCAAGACCGGCGTCTTCGCTGTCCTTCGTGTCATCGGATTTGTTTTCGGCCCGCAGCTCCTCTCCCAGATCGGCGTCGTGGACGTCTTGGCATGGTTTGCGGCCGGCAGTATCATTATCTCCTCCCTCATCGCCATGAGGCAGGATCACCTGAAACGCCGTCTCGCTTTCTCGACGGTCGGACAGCTCTCCTACATCGTGCTGGGCGCGGCCCTGCTCTCGCCGCTGTCCATCAAGGGCGCGTACCTGCACTTGGTCGCCCACGCGGTCATGAAGATCACGCTCTTCATGTGCGCCGGCCTCATCATTGCGCGTACGCACCGCAATAATATCAGCGAGCTCTATGGCATCGGGAAGAAGCTTCCGGTCACCATGGCCTGCTTCACCATCGCTTCTCTGGGGATCGCAGGCACGCCATTCCTGGTCGGCTTCGTCAGTAAGTGGAACCTCGCTCTCGGCGCATTGCAGGCGGGGAAACCTCTCTACATCCTGATCTGGGTCGCCAGTGCGCTCCTCGCAGCGGCTTACCTGATGCCGGTCGTCCGCATGGCGTACTTCCGGCATGATCCGCAGGAAAAATTCCGTAAGTACGGGGCATTCAGCTATTCCATGCTGATCCCGATCTGCATCACGACAGCGCTTGCCGTCATCCTCGGCGTACTGCCGGATGTATATCCGCATTTCTATGATCTGGCCGATATGGCCGCAAGCGGCATCTGTGCCGAATGGAACGGGGGGTGGCTGAAATGACGAAGAAAAGAATTTATATCCTGGCCGCTGTCATTCTGCTCATCTCCTGCGCGGCTGAGATCGCAGGCGTACATCTGCACAGCCCGTCATGGTGGCCGCTGCCCTTCGGCTATGATATTTTCTTCGGGTTTGTGTCCGGATGGCTCCTGATCATCCTTGCCAAGCTCATCATGGCGCCGCTCCTGCAGCGCAGTGAGAACTACTATACACGCGGAGGAGGTGGCCACATTGAGTAATGCATGGCATCCCGGCATCATCCTCATTCTCGTCGGACTCATTGCGGCCATTGTACCGAAAGCGCTTCGGAGAGTGGTCCTTGCTATCGGCCCCTTCGCGGCCCTTGCTGCCGCGCTCTCTATGCCGATGGGCACAGACCTCTCCATGGAATTCTTTGGCACCGGCTACATCCTAGACTACTTCCATGTGGACGGTTTAAGCTATGTCTTCTGCATGATCTTTGCTCTGATGGCCTGCATCGGCGGGATCTACTCCTGCCACAATGACAGCCGTATCGAAGCCTTCGCCTCCATGGCCTACGCCGGATGTGCGCTTGGCGTCACTCTTGCCAAGGACTGGATGACCTTCATCGCCTTCTGGGAAGGCCTTGCGGTGACATCCCTCTTCCTCATCTGGGGCCATCACACCCCGGCCTCGCGCCGCGCAGGCTACCGCTACCTCATGGTCCACATGCTGGGCGGAAACCTTTTGCTCTATGGCATCTTCCTCGAGGTCGGCGCTGGAAACGGTCTCGTCATGAATCTCTCAGCGGGCGCGCACAATCTGCCCTTCTGGGCGATCCTCATTGGCATCGCCGTGAATGCGGCCATTCCTCCGGTGAATGCATGGCTGGTCGATGCGTATCCGGAAGGCACCATCACCGGCTCCGTTTTCCTCTCCTCCTTCACCACGAAGGTCGCCGTCTATGCGCTCATCCGCATCTTTGCGGGGACTGACTTCCTCATGGCTGCCGGCTGCTTCATGGCGCTCTATGGGGCGCTCTATGCGATCATGGAAAATGATATGCGCCGCCTTCTCGGCTACCACATCATCAGTCAGGTCGGTTTCATGGTCGCCGGTGTCGGCGTCGGCACGGCGATGGCACTGAACGGTGCGGCGGCGCATGCCTTCTCGCACATCCTGTATAAGTCGCTCCTCTTTATGTGCGCGGGCGCGATCATCTATGCGACAGGCATCCGTAAGATCAATCAGCTTTCCGGCATGGCAAAGAGAATGCCATTCGCCTGCCTCTGCTTCTTCGTCGCTGCCTTCTCCATCTCCGGCGTACCGCTTTTCAATGGCTTCATCAGTAAGACCATCACCATCGCGGCCGCGGCAGAAGCCGGCTATGACTGGGTCTACACCCTGCTTGAGCTTGCCAGCGTCGGTACCTTTTTATCCATCACACTGAAGATGGGCTACTTCATTTTCCTTCGGAAAGAGGAAAAAGACATTGTCATGAAGCACAAGCTCCCGAAGAATATGTACGTCGCGATGGGCCTTGGCGCCTGCCTCTGCTTCCTCTACGGCGTATATCCGGATCTGCTTTACCGCTTCCTGCCGTTCGGCACCGTCACCTACGAGCCCTTCACGGCAGCCCACCTCCTGTCTTATGTAGAGATCCTTGTCGTCACCATGGTGCCGTTCATGATGTTCCTTCCGAGGATGGAGCCGCACACCGCCCTCAGCCTCGATACCGACTGGTTCTACAGAAAGCCCTTCGCGGCGATCATGAACTTCGTGAGCGGACTCATGTGCGCACTCTGCAAAGGCCTTGGCGATGCCTGGGGCATTGCGAATGATAAATTCATGGATCTCACGAGCAATCCGATGGACTTCCTGGATGCACGTCCTTTCCGGAAACGCACGCATTACAATCCGGAAAACTACCGTACCTCCATCGCCGATCCGATGATGATCATCCTGACGGTCCTCGTCAGCTGTGCGGCCTACTTCATTACATCGCTCAGATTTTAAAAAGGAGCTCTTCCG
>FR879541.1 GCA_000434475.1 Dialister sp. CAG:486 | reverse complement strand
GCTATGCATAAAAATCCAAGAGTAAAATCTGACAACGATTTAATCAGTGTTTCCTTAGCAGTTACTTCTACGCACTGAACCCGCCAACCTGAAGTTTGAAAGCAGGGATCAGGGACTGAGGATTAGGAGCCTCGAGTAAATGGTGTCTTGAATACGACTTTTGGGCATCGCTCTATTTATACTTCGCGGTGCTTCTATATTTTTATGCGCTGCACCCCGAACCCCGAACCCCGAACCCCGAACCCTGAACCCCGAACCCAGGCGGGCATTGCCCCATATATATTCGCGGCAAAGCCGCCACCTCAACCTTGAACCTTGAACCCTGAACCCTGAACCTTGAACCCTAAACCCTATCTACCAAGAGGAGATTCAAAATGATGGAAACGAAAAAAATCGTACTGGCTACGCACAATCAAGGAAAGATCAGAGAATTTCAGAAAGCCTTTGCAGAGATTGGATGGCAAGCTGTGCCGATCGCAGACATTGCGGAGGTAGAAGACCCGGAAGAGACGGGGACGACCTTCGAAGAAAATGCGCTGCAGAAGGCCCGCTGCTATGCGAAGGCGGTGGATCTTCCCGTGCTCTCCGATGACTCGGGCATCATTGCCTGCGCGCTCGGAGACAGGCCTGGGGTATACTCGGCGCGCTATGCCGGACACCATGGCGACGATGAAGCCAATAACCAGAAGCTCATCCGAGACCTCGCCCCTTACACGGGGGATGACCGCAAGGGCTACTATGCCTGCGTCGTCGCACTTGTCTGGCCGGATGGCAGATCCCTTACGGGAAAAGGGACGTGCGATGGGATCATCCGTGATTTCTATCAGGGGGAAGGCGGCTTCGGCTATGATCCGCTCTTCTATCTGCCGGAATTTGGAAAAACCATGGCAGAGCTTTCGATGGAAGAGAAGAACCGGATCAGCCATAGAGGAAAAGCTCTCCGGGACTTACTGTCGAAAATAGGGAAATAGGGTTCAGGGCACGCCCTTCGGGGCGTCCTTTGATTGTTTGCGAAAGAGGGGGAGCCGGTTCTATAGGTTCAAAGGGTTCAGCGGGGGTGGTGCGGCGCATAAAAATCAAAAGCGCCGCGGAGGTTTGAAACTAGCGATTTTCTCGTATCGCAAACCTAATCCCTAGCTACTAATCCCTAGTCACTAGTCATTCGAGGCTACTCATCCCTGCGTTCAAACTTCAAAATTCGGCAAGGGTAGCACCGACACTCCGCCTGCCATTGGTTTCTCCATTGTACACCATGGAGACAGGCCGTGCCAACCGATTCCCGAATTGTTTAAAATTTAGAAAAGCTGAGGCCAGCAGTTTCTTGCTCATTGCTTGTTATTTAGAAATCCACGCCACGCATTCTAAGGCTTGGGTTGTAAGCATTACAATACGTGCCTGTCCCTGTGCTCAGGATAATGAACCCTCCGTTCCACGGGCTGATCCTCCCCTGAGCCCTGCCCCAAAACCCATTTGATTTCCTTCCCCATTCCCTGTATGATAGGAGAAAAACGAAAGAGGGCTTGCTATGAGCGAAGAAGCACCGGTATTACAGACAGCGGAAGAGATCCGCGCACACATTTTAGATATTTATTCTAAAAACCATTTCATGAGTGACTATTTCCATATAAAGATCACGGACATCCATTGCGGCAGTGCGACCGTCAGCCTGAAGACTGATCCTTTGAAGCACAACAACCACAGAGGACGCCTGCACGGGGGCGTACTGGTAGCGCTCGCCGACTCGGTCACAGGCGTCACCTCGGCCACCGTCGGTGCTTCTGTCGTGACGGTCGCTATGACGATGAATTTCATCCGTACAGCAAAGCCGGGAGAGACGATCCGCGTCACAAGCCGCATCACGCACAATGGCCGCACTACGATCGTCATCGAGGCGGATATGTTCGATGAAGAGGATCACCTGATGGCCAATATCCTTGCGACAATGATGGTAGTGGATCATTTCCCGGAAATCCCGAGGGACTGGCGGTTTACTCGTATCGTAAACCTAATCCCTAGCCACTAATCCCTAGCTACTCATCTGTGCTTGCCATGCGAACCATTGACTTTTATTTCCCAAAACTCATACATAATGTATCTACCTATACAGAAATAGTATACTCGATTTTAAGCAGTTTCATTCAATAAGGCTCTATGTTATAATGGAAAAAGTTCCAATCCATAGAGGAAAAGAACGGGGGTGGCAGTTTACTTCATGAAACGGGGTAAGCTCAAGCTGCTGGGTTTCAACAATTTGACCAAGACACTCAGCTTCAACATGTACGACATCTGCTATGCCAGTACAGAAACAGAAAGAAAAAAATACATCGCTTACATTGACGAGGTCTACAGTGCCGAGCGCCTGACCCAGATCCTCGTGAAGGTCGCCGAGATGATCGGAGCCCATGTGCTGAACATCGCTTCACAGGACTATGACCCGCAGGGCGCATCCGTCACGATGCTGATCGCAGAGGAAGAAGTCGAGAAGCAGGATGTGGTGTGCCATCTGGACAAGAGCCATATCACTGTTCACACGTATCCGGAAATGCATCCGCAGGATGGCATCTGTACCTTCCGTGCAGACATCGATGTATCGACCTGCGGGAAGATCTCGCCCCTGAATGCGCTGAATTTTCTTCTCCAGTCCTTCGATGCAGATATCGTCATCACCGACTACCGCGTGCGCGGCTTTACGCGTGACGTGCAGGGCAAGAAGATCTTCATCGACCACCGTATCAATTCCATCCAGAACTACATGGCGCCGAAGCTGCGCTATAAGTACGACATGGTGGACGTCAATGTATATCAGGAAAATATTTTCCACACGAAGATGCTGATCCATGATTTCAATCTGGATAACTACCTCTTCGATATGAAAGAGGCAGAGCTGGATCGCAAGGAAGGGAAACGCATCCGCCGCCTGCTGAAGCAGGAAATGTATGAGATCTTCAATGGCAGAAATCTTCCTGCCATCAAAGATTAAATATAAAGCGGTTTCATTCGAAGTCGCCGACGCATAAAGTATCAGTCTTTTTTTAGGAGGAAACAATGGATACTGCAAAACTCAAAGAAGAAGCACTCGCACTCAGAAGAGAAAAACATCAGATGATCAAGACCGACTTGAATGCTGCTGTCGAATGCAATCACGACCTCGCGATCGTATACACCCCGGGTGTATCCGCTCCGTGCCTCGCGATCAAAGACGATGAAGACCTGTCCTTGGAACTGACCTGGAGAGGCAATGTCGTAGCCGTCATTTCCGATGGCACCCGTGTCCTCGGCATGGGCGATATCGGCGCAGCTGCTGCTATGCCGGTCATGGAAGGCAAATCCGCACTGTACAAGAGATTCGGACAGATCGATGCGATCCCGATCACTCTGGACACCAAGGATCCGCAGGAATTCATCCACACCGTCAAACTGCTGGAAAAGAACTTCGCCGGCATCAACCTCGAAGATATCTCTTCCCCGAAATGCTATGATATCGAAGACGAACTGAAAAAGATCATGAACATCCCGGTTTTCCACGATGACCAGCACGGCACTGCGATCGCTGCTCTGGCAGCACTCCTCGGCGCTCTCGAAGTCGTCGGCAAAAAGATCGAAGATGTGAAGGTCGTCATGAATGGCGCTGGTGCTGCCGGCACCGCAATCGCCCGCCTGCTCCTCGAAGACGGCGTAAAACCGGAAAACATGACCATCCTGAACTCCAAAGGCATCCTCTTTGACAATGGCAAGAGAGACCGCGTACAGCAGGAACTCATCGCCAAAGTCAATCCGGAAAACAAACAGGGCACATTCGATGACGCTGTCAAAGGCGCTGATGTCCTCATCGGCTGCTCTGCACCGGGCGTATTCAACGTAGAAGCCATCAAGACCATGAACGACAAGAGCATCGTCTTCGCTATGGCAAACCCGGTACCGGAGATCATGTACGAAGAAGCCAAAGAAAAAGGCGTTTACATCTATGGCTCCGGCAGAAGCGATATGCCGAACCAGGTCAACAACTCCTCCGTATTCCCAGGCCTCTTCCGCGGCGCTCTCGATGTACGTGCCCGCCAGATCAATGAGGAAATGAAACTCGCTGCTGCTCATGCTCTCGCAGACCTCGCTATCCATAGCGGCAAACTCGACCTGGATCATGTCGTCGTCGACGTATTCGATCCGCAGGTTCCATTCGCTGTAGCGAAAGCCGTTGCCAAAGCAGCCATCGCTTCCGGCGTAGCAAGAGCTACCGAACTTCCGGAAAAATACAGAGACTAATCGCGCGTAGCGCATCAAAAAAGCAGGAAATGAGATGTTCTCATTTCCTGCTTTTTGTTTTGGATGACTAGTGACTAGTGACTGGTGACTGGTAGCTAGGGATTAGTAGCTAGGGATTAGGTTTGCGATACGAGAAAACCGCTAGTTTCAAACCTCCGCGGCGCTTCCATCATTTTATGCGCCGCACCACCATTTCGCATTTCTCATTCAAGTGAGGCTTTCCATCGTAATCAAGGGGCGGCACGCCCACGGTCTAACCCTGCCCCGAACCATTTTACTTTAGCCCCAATTCATCCTTATGGGCGGTCATGCCATCGATGCAGGCCTGCATGACCTCGCCCGCTTCCATGCCGAGCATGGCAAAGCCCTGCTTGATCACATCGCGGTTGCAGCCAGCTGCAAATTTCTTGTCCTTGAATTTCTTCTTGAGCCCTTTGAGCTCCATGCCGCTGATGCCTTCGGGACGCATGAGTGCATACGCCATGACGACACCCGTCAGCTCATCGACCGTGAAAAGACTCTTCTCGATATCCGTTGTCGGCTCTACTTCATGGCTGCAGAGACCCCAGCCGTGGGAGATGATGGTCTTGATGTCTTCTTCGTCCACTCCTTCCGGTTCCAAAAATTCGCGGACGTGATGGCAGTGCTCATGCGGGAAGGCTTCGTAGTCGACGTCGTGCAGATAGCCGATGGCTTCCCAGTGATCTTTGTCACCGCCGAAGATGCTCGCCATCGCGCCCATGGCAACGCTGACAGCCGCAGCGTGGGTGAAAAGATGGTCTTCCGTGGTGTGCTTCTTCAGGATCTCTTTGGCTTTCGCAAGGGTAAGTGTGGACATAGTAGGATCTCCTTTTTAATCAGGGACTAGTGACTTGTGACTGGTAGCTGGGGATGAGGCAGGAAGCCCGAGACACGCCCTCCTTCCTCTGGAGGGAGGTGCCCCGAAGGGGCGGAGGTTGGCCGAGCAAAAACATTTTTAAAATATATCTCGATGGTAGAACATATGGAATGAATTGTCAATGAGAAAGGGAGAAATTGTGATACAATGAGAGAAAGAAGGGTTCAGGGTTAGCCCTTGGGGCGGCTCTACCCTTGATTAAGTTTGAAAGCATCGATTGAATGAGAAATGAGAAATGGTGGTGCGGCGAATAAAAGTATGGAAGCGCTGCGAAGTATAAATAGTGGCGATGCCCGAAAGTGGTACTTCAGTCACCAGTCCCTAGTTACCAGTCCCTAGTCACTTTGATTCTATTCCACGAAAGGAGCCATCATCATGACCGACATCGAGAAACTGAGAGCTATGATCGCATCCCATCACCGCATCGTCTTTTTCGGCGGAGCAGGGGTCTCCACGGAGTCGAACATCCCTGATTTTCGCGGAGCGAATGGCCTTTACCGGCAGAAAACGGGCCTCCCATGGACGCCGGAGGAAATGCTTTCCCACCATTTCTATGAGGAGCATCCCGTGGAATTTTTCACCATGTATAAGCAGTTCGCAGAAGCCATGCTAAAGGCCTCTCCGAACCGCGCGCACTTTGCACTGGCAAAGCTCGAGCAAGAGGGCAGGCTCTCTGCCGTCGTCACGCAGAACATCGATGGTCTCCATCAGCGCGCGGGGAGCCGGAATGTCATCGAGGTCCACGGCACCATCCTGACGAATACCTGTGAGAAATGCTTTGCGACATATGATGCGAAGACCCTCCTTACTCTGGCATCGCCCGTGCCTCACTGTCCTAGTTGCGGCGGCGTGATCAAGCCGGACGTCGTGCTCTATGAAGAAGCGCTCGATACGAATGATATCGATGAGGCGATCGATGAGATCTCCAAGGCCGATATGCTCATCATCGGCGGTACGAGCCTCGTCGTTTATCCGGCGGCAGGCTTCGTCACCTATTTCCGCGGCGATGCTCTCGTCGTCATCAATCAGGACGCGATAGCGCAGGACGCCCGCGCCGACCTCGTCTTCCATGACAGCGTGGGGAAGGTACTGGAAAGAGCCGTAAATGGGGATTAGGAGTCTTGAGTGACTGATGACTTAAGGAAACACTGATTAAATCGTTGTCAGAT
>FR879540.1 GCA_000434475.1 Dialister sp. CAG:486 | reverse complement strand
CAGTGAGAACTGAGTCGAAGGATCTGGCGCCGCACCACCATTCCTAATTCCTCATTCAAACAAAACTTTCCTTCATAATCAGCGGACGGAGCCGCCCCACGGGCTAACCCTGAACCCATCAACCTGAACCCCTTTCTCTCTTGACACTCTCCCACGTATTACGCTATAATGTTTTAGTTTTGTAAATAGAAAATAATACACATGATATCCGTAAGTTTTAATATTACATTTTTGCATGAGAAATCGAGAGCGCACCATGGGGAAAGCGGCTCCGATTTCAGAAGAGAGGAACCATGAAACACGCTTTTTTGAAAGCAGCCATTGCAGCCTGCTTCGCCTGCGCCGCAGTGACCGCAAGCGCAGCGAATCCATTCACCGACGTATCTGCTGACGACTGGGCCTATCAGGCCGTCGCTTCGCTCTCCGACGAGGGCGTCATCGACGGCTATCCGGACGGCACCTTCCGCGGAGACAAGCATGTCACCCGTTATGAGATCGCGCAGATCGTCGCCCGCCTGATGGCGAAGGAAGATACACTGAATGCGTCCCAGAAGGAGACCCTCGCCAAGCTCTCCTCTCAGTATGCGAATGAACTCAAGGACCTCGGCGTCCGCATCGCAGAGCTTGAAAAGAAGCGTGGTGCGACCGACCTCATCACCGAGCTCCGCGTCCAGAGCATCGACCGATATGACAATGTATTCAAAGGAAATGTCCAGAAGCACAACGAGCTTTCCACCCGCGTCCGCCTAAATACCATCACCCCCGTGAACGACCGCGTCCACCTCTACGGTCAGATCGAGACCATCCTGGACATGAATGGCAAAGAAAGCTACGACGTGAACCGCATCGATCCGAAGGACAAGAGCCAGACCAAGCCCCGCACGGGCTACGGCGATGGTGATTTCCATCTGAACCGCCTGTGGACCACCTACCATTTCGGACCGAAGCAGGATACGACAAACCTCCCCTACGGCCCATCCAAGAACCTCATCGGCATCGGCCAGTTCCCCGTCAAGATGGGCGTCACCGGCTACACCTATGACGGCGAAGTCAAAGGCGTCTTCGCTTCTTTCGGCGACTACCTGAAAGGCGGCCGCCTCACCCTCGCCTTCGGCCGTGCGACCAACATCAACTACGCATACACCGGCCCGATGATGCGCGGCGTCAAGGTATCTGATATCGCAAAAGGCAAACTGCTGAATGAACTGAAAACAAACAAGGTGGTAGCACAGGCCGTACAGCAGCATCCGGAATTGGGTGCAACTCTTAAGAACGCACAGACACTGATTCAGTCGAGCACTAGCACACCTGAGCTGCTTAAGAATGTGAAGACGATTGTTGGTGGATTACAGCAGGCTGGCGCGACAGATCTGGCAACTGCTATTAACAAGAAACTGGAACCAACCAATGCTGCACTGCAGGCGATGATGCAAGGGGCTAACGGGTACTACAATCCGGTCAACGATACCCTTTACCCGATGGGCAGAGATGTCGTCATGGGCTGGGGTGATGACGAAGACGTACCGGTCGCTTATGCCTCCTATATCTACAAGAAACCGGGCCAGTGGGAAGCCCATGCCTATGCCATGAAAGCCTGCGGGCCTGTCGGCCATATCGCGAAAGCCTACGGCTTCGCCGGCTCCTACAATGTCACCCCGATGCTTCGCGTTCAGGGCGAATTCATCAAGAACCTCAGAAAGCTTCCGCTGAACAATGAACGTCCGTACAGCTACAACTACGGCATCCATTACGGCGAAGCGAATGTTCTCAAGGCCAAGTCCTTCTCCATCGGCATCGACTACGTCTACAGCCAGGCAGGCACCTACTTCGGCGGATCCAGCAATGATATCGTCGACCAGTATACCGGACACGTGTACAAAAATTGGAATGGCATGAAGATGCCGGCTTACTTCGCCGATAAGATGGATTCGCTGACTGATGGTGATCCGTCCAATGATCACAACAGCTTTGGCGGCGCGAAATTCTACCTTGCCAAAGCCTCCTTCGTCCCCATGCGCGGCCTCCTCGTCGAAGCCAACTACGGCTTCAACGCCAAAGATATGGGCGGCAAGAAGATGGACAACATGTTCATGCTGAAAGCGACCGCATATATTAAATAATCGCAGATCGCGAAAATTTCTCACCTCCGTGGATAAGAAGTAGAAATCGGTGATGGTGCAAAGTTCAAAAAATTCAATAGGATTTCCGTTTGGAAGAATACTGTATGACCGGGCGGTGCTTTTATTACGCACCGCACCGCCCCATTGACCCCACAGGACCCGTTGCGCCTTTTTCCAGAGATCCCTGAACTTTGCACCAAAATCTTTTTTCAAAAATATTTGCAAAAAAACCTTGCAATTTCCAGAAAGATTTGTTATTATATACAAGTCACATGGATGATGACTTCCATCAAACAGATAGGGGCATAGCGCAATTGATAGAGCAACGGTCTCCAAAACCGTAGGTTGGGGGTTTGAGTCCCTCTGCCCCTGCCACATGGCCCAATAGCTCAGCTGGATAGAGCACTTGACTACGAATCAAGGTGTCGGGAGTTCGAATCTCTCTTGGGTCACCAGCCTGAAAGCCAGTACCGATCACGGTGCTGGCTTTTTTCGTGCTTGAGAAAATAAATAAAAGCAGTGGGCCATCAATACCGGATACCTGCCGCCTCGTTAGGAGGTCGTAGAGGATCCGGCTATCAAAGAAGCGATCGCAAAGACTCCGGTCCTCAAGGTTGCATTTAATGAGCTGCCGACACTTTTTCCGTTCACGGGGAAAATGTACTGTATTTTCTTCTGATCGCACGATCTTTATTCCGTTTACCGTCACCATGGTTCCGAACTACATCACCTTATCGGATATGGGTCTCGTAGACAGCATTTATGGCGTCGCGCTTCCGCAGCTGGCGGATGCGACCGGGATCTTCCTGCTGAGGCAGAGCCAGGAACGGGCTGTATCCCTGTGACCGTTCAGTATCACGAAGACTATGGAAGCCGTGTGGGATATTATCTTACGGTCAATGGAACGGATGTCATCTCCATCATGAGAGACGATATTCTCCAAGGAAGATCGCAAGCCTACTGGAAGGTCGATCAGCATACACTGCATTTCTTTGATAAGGAGACGGAAGCCAATATCGGGTATCCGGAGGAGTAGTCATGAAATATTTCATCAGTGATCTCATCGTAGGAATGAAGCATTTTGCGGAATTTGCTGACTGGATCGAGAGCAACAGGGATCCCGATCTCGGCATTGAATTTACCGCATTCACCCATGATGAAGCCTATTGGCAGGCTTTGGCGGCCAAAGTTCCGCAGATGACATGCCCCTTGCCCTTTCATGGGCCGTATGTGAACATCGAGGCGACCTCGGACATCGGATCCGAAGAGAATGTATGGCTTATGGAAAGCTATAAAATGATGGCAAAGCAGACCAGCATCTGGACTATCACCATGGAACGGCAGATATTCGGTAGATCATGCATTGGGCAGGGAAATATACCGAGGACGCGGACATCGTTATCGAGTATGAACCGCATGAAAAGCTGACACATGCAGAACTTCTGGATGAAATGCATGAATTGAGAAGCTGGGTGGAAGAAGGGAAAGCAATTTCGTGAAATGTATGCCTTGAAGGATAGAAGTGTATTGACAACTCTGCGAAGGGGGATTACTATAATAACAACTTACTAAAGGGAATTGTATCCCTAAAAAAACGCCATCAGAGTTTGGTAGCTCTGATGGTGTTTTGCTATTTTGGTAAACCGTTTGTTTTATAACGGTAGTGAGGATTCTTTTTTATTTCCTGTTGATAACGAATCCGGAAGTCTTGAAGGCAGAGATCATTGGCACAGCCGGCAAATTCGCTCGGGCTATTTTCCATGACGCCGTCATCCTCCCAGCCGCATTCCGGGCAGATATCAAAACTGCCGGCTTCGGGGAAGGTGTGTTTTCCACAAACAGGACATGTGTGTGGTATAGGAGTATAATTTGCTTCCAGATAATTGTAACCGGGATCTTTAGCAATCAGTTTTTTGTATTTTTTCTTGTATTCTTTGAGTGACATCCCATTAACCAAATCCACAAGATCAGGATCATTCACTTGTTCAAGGTCATAGTTCCATCCACATTGTGTACATTGCTGTGCCAACCCATAGGTGACGTCTTCCTCTGTCAGTTCTGAAAAATAGAACTTGTGACAAACAGGACATTCCATAGATTTAAATTGTTTTTTCATTTCGATATCTCCATTCAAACTACTTCTTTTTGTTGAGCTCAATCTGATGTCTATAATAAGCAATGCCCTCTTGGGGTTTGAAATAGGTAACGACTATTTTTTCTTTGATAATAACAGCGAATGTGCCGTCTTTTTTATTGAACTTAAATGTGGTTCCGTTTTTTGCGACGAAACTGATACAGTTTTTCTTATCGATGGTATTGGCAAATTTGACGGCTTTGGCTGCATAGGCTTCTTGCGTGTCACACTTCATCTGCTCTCCATGTCGTCTGAAGTGATCATAGAGCGTCCGTTTGTTAAATGCCTTTGCCCAGGCATAGTTGATGTGCCCACTTGTCATGCGGTGATTGCCATTGCGGGTGGTTGGATAGCGATTGCTTGCACCTTTAGTTGACATAAGATAATGCCTTCTTCCTTCTCTGACAAATCCATGGTTCGTAAAAGTAGAATGGTGTTTGCGATTTAAAACAATCAAACATTGGATTTCGCAAAGAACCATATACAATGACGCCCTTGGGGTGCAACGTTTGGAGTACCTGCTCCAGAAAGCAAAACCAGTCGTATTGCTGCCATGTTTCTTTAATGAATCCGTGTGTTCCTATGGCGACATAATTTTGGTGTGGGATTGCAGATAAGAATTCCGGCAAAAGATCGTCTATGCCACATCGCAGATTTGGAATGACAGGGATTCCTTGCTGACCAAAATAGTAGGTAAGGGATAGATTGTCATTCATTTGAGACTTTTGCTTTATTATGGGCATATCGGAATGAACACTGAAATCAAAACCGATAATTTCGGCAGTACGTTTAAAGAAGCGCACGTACTGCTTTGGGTTTCTGCGTACTCTTTCAAAAGTTCGGTCAGGAGAATAGAATGAGATAAATGTATCTTTTAGGATACCCCGATAGGATATGGCTTTATCGAAAGGCATGATTTTCTTTGGAACTACAGAAGCAATCATGCCAGCAGTGATGATGGGATACTCTTCTGCAGGAGTGAAATGAGCTCCTTGTACAAGGAAGGATTGAAATGCATCGGGGACTTGACGCAATGCACGTGGAAATGAATCTGTGTGAGTAAACATATCAAAAGCCTTTCATAAAATGCACTTACTAAAGAAAATTTGTATTATATTGAAAACGCTGCCATTCATGCTACAAGCCGAATTCCATTTGGTAGGCTGGAATTCAGTTATACTCAATCATAGGAATCACCGCCTTTCCGATTTAGACGAAGATAAGAAGGTAGATGGCGAAGTTGTGTCTCGGCTGCCGCCAAAGAGACTTTGGCTTTTTCACTGATTTCTTTTGCACTCATATTGGCAATTAAATAGGATGGAGCCAGCAGTTCACCGGCAAAGACATCCGCTTGCCATTCAGGATTTTCATATACCTTAGGTTTCTCCGTTACGCCATTTTCCATACGACAAAGTGAAACTCGAATGCTGCGATGCAAAAGGAAATGGCCGATTTCATGAGCAATAGTCATACGATCGCGTCCATTGCCACTGCAGGCACCAAGATAGACATCTTCTCTGATTCGGATTAGTCCTTGATCCGGGATAGTTTCGCCATGTTTGTTCCCCATTTCTTCTTCGGGAACAATTTCGTAATTATATGTCTCACCAAAAATGATGGGTAGGTATTGTTCTAAGATGCTTACAATTGGAACAGGTAGTGTAAATTCCATGGCCATTCCTGCACGGATTTTTCGTACGTAACGCCGGATCTCTTCAAGAGAAATGGGATTTGATTTATACATTATGTTTATCGCCTCTTTTTAAAAAGATCTGCAGAGCCTCTAGCTCTTTATCAGAAAACGTGGGAAATTCACGTGCAAAAGAAATGGCGGCTTCTTTTTGTGGGAAAGAAAAAGTGGTTAGGTCAAGAGTGACAGATTCTTCTGTCGCAGCGATGGCTTTTGTGAATTCAGCTCTCTGATCTGCACTGAGCTGATATAAAATGCAAATTGTGCTGTTCCATGTGGATGGCATTTTTTTCTTTCCATTCTCTACTGCTGAGAGAAAAGAGGGGGATACGTGCAGCTTCTCAGCCATGTCTTTTAGAATTTCGCCTGTGTCTATGCGCAGTTTCCTTAAAAATTTTCCAATAGGTGTGATCATTTTTCCTCCTGATTAAAAGGCAATTCGCCTTTAGTAATTATTATACACAAACAGAGTAATAAATCAACCTTATGGTTAATTATGACTGCAAAATGAGTTTTGTAGGGGTTGCAATAGGAATTCCATGTACATAATAATGATGGCAAAGCAGACCAGCATCTGGACTATCATCATGGAACGGCAGATATTCGGCAAATCATGCATTGGGCAGGGAAATATACCGAGGATGCGGACATCGTTATCGAGTATGAACCGCATGAAAAGCTGACACATGCGGAACTTTTGGAGGAAGTGCATGAATTGAGAAGCTGGGTGGAAGAAGGGAAAGCACTTTCTTGAAATCTTATCAAATGAAAGCGCCCGAAGGCTGCAGCCTATATGCTATAGTCTTCGGGTGTTTTTGCTTGTGCTGATTTTGTTATAACTCTGCGCAATAGCAGCAGATATGATGGATATAATAAAGCGTCGCATACTTGGATTGGATGGAAGGAGATAGTCTTTTGTAAAGAGCATGTGTGATCAGGCAGGAAGGGGAATTGCCGGCGGCCATTTCTTGGGTAAGAGTGGAGACTCTGTCAGCATGAAGGCCTGTCCATTGAATGAGGGGTGGGATCGTGTCTGAGATGAAAAGGCGGATAGGGCGGGAAAGACCGGCATCCATTGCGATACAGGCAGACAAGCTGCGAAACCACTGCTGATTTTTACCGCAGGCATTGCATGTATCTAGAGTGATAGAAATCAGGCGTGGCAACGTGAGAGCAAACGTGTAACTTTCTGTTTGCTGGCCGTCCAGCGTCAAAAGTATCTCATCCAGGTGTTGCTGAATATCCAAAAGATCTGTTCTGGCTGCGAAGTGTGAAGCCAGTTCTTTTAAGAATAGGTGCCGTGCCTCTGGTTCAAGAATGAATGGATAATAATCGGTCTGGAGATTTTTTGTGGATAGGCGAATAGAAATCATAATGACTTCACGTGTGTCAATATTCTTCATAGCTTTGTTTTTCTTTCATAGCATAGATCATGGTGCAGTAATCTTCTGACTTTGAGGTGACGAGACAGTTGACGACGTCCATGATAAAAATGGGGCCTTTAATAGATTGGTTTTCTTTTTTGAGCGCATCCAGATAAAAGTGGACACACTCTGCCATGTTTCGTCCACATACGTAGAAAAGCATGCAGATCCATTCGCCGTTGGGAATGAATTGAATTTCTTCTTTCTTATGTTTTTCGGGATGATCAATTTTTAAAAAATAGGTGACTTGTGTGAAGTTTTTCTTGGAAACGTCGTCAGAGGTAAAAAGTGCCTGTAATAGATAATGCGGCCATTTTTCATCAGCAAATCCTTCCAGAAAAAGTTGATTGGCTATATTGGATTCAGAGGACTCAAATTGATGATTGGTCTTGGCTTTCTTTGAGGTAATGATAAACCACTCTGGCAGGTAGAGATCGAATAAAGTTTCTGGTGCGTGGCGCTTTGAAAGCTGGTAGTAGTAGCGAAGGTTGCTGATGGTATTGAGAATAGCGGTGGTCTCCTGCATGTGGCTTTTCAGTGTTTGGGAGATTTCATCATATTTGTTTATCGTTACTTCATGGCGCTCTGCCAAAATGAATTCTCGGATTTCTTTGAGCGGAATGCATGCGTTCTTTCCAAACAAAATGCGTGTGAGTACCAGCGACTGTTCGGGCAGGTAATAACGATAATGATTTTCTCCGATATAGGCAGGCTTTAGCAGCCCGATCGCATCATAGTGTTTCAGCGTATCAATGGATGTGTGTGTTAATTCACTGAATTTGCGAATGGTTAGATATTTTTTTGTGTTTTCCATGATTATCTTAGCTTTCAATTGACTTGTGGGTTACCCATAGCTTTATAATACCATAATAGAATGCAATGCGTAGCATGATTATTTTATGAGGAAATACAAATGAATTGGAAACGATATGCACAAATTTGTCTCATGGGAGCAGCATTTCTGATTGGCGGATGTGGTATGGGAAACCAGGAAGAGCCTGCCTCGTCTGCCGCAGCAATCAGGCAGGAACAGGCATTTCCTGTGGTGGTAGAGAACTATGATAGTCAGGGGAACGGAGTCGCTACGACGTATGAAAAGCCCCCGCAGAAGATCATTGCCCTATGGCAGAATTCAGTCGAGACATTGTTGGAGTTGGGAGCGAAAGATCGGATTGTGGCTGTATCAGGAGTTGATGATGTTCGGCATCTGACTGAAGAAAATCAAAAGATCTATCCGACACTGCCGCTAATGACGAAGTATACGCTGAATCAGGAAACGGCAGTGACGCTGCATCCGGATTTTATCTTAGGCTGGCTTTTCGATTTCACCGGAAGAGCCAATTCTATCGGGACGTGGAATTTCTGGCATGAGCGCCATGTGCCTGTGTATATGACCATGATGAATAATGCAGAATTTTTAAAGAAGCATGTCATAGAAGATGAATTGAAGTACATTGAAGATGTCGGGAAAATTATCGGGAACAGCACAAAGGCAACAGAGATCTGTGAGGATATTCAAAATAGGCTGAAAACCTATGCGGATTACGGTGCCAGACAGAATACACACCCGAAGGTACTGCTCATAGGCAGTCTTGCGAAGGATCTGCATGTGTATACGCCGCGCACACTGCCAGGAGATATTGTGACTCGCTTGGGCGGTCATGTCTTGGGGAAAGAGGTCGAGAGTGTCGGAAATACAGAAATCATGAGTCTGGAAACAGCAGTTGCGGAGAATCCGGATATTATTTTTATTCAGTCTAAGCCGGAAATCGATGATGAAACATTGGCGTCTGTGTACACTCATCCTGCCTTGCAGGAGATCAGCGCTGTCAAAAATAAAAGGGTATATGCGATACCCTTTTATACGATCCGCTGTCCGGCGGTTCGTGTGAGGGATGCGATAGAAATCTTTGCGAGGGGATTGTATCCAAAACATTTTAATTAAACGCCCCAAATATATTGACATGTGGGTAACCCACTACTTTATAATACGCTTATCAATTGTTAAGAACGCATGAGTCATTTTGTCCAAATCGTGAGAATCAAGAGAAGCCAAAAACAATAATCACGAGGGATCAAATGAGAGTGCAGACGTTTCTTATCAGAATTCATATAAGGAGAGAGATTATGAACAAAAAACGAGCAGCATGGCTGGTAGCCGCATTGATGACAGCAAACGGAATTTCGGGGGGGAGGTACTGGCAGCGGGCAATCAGCTCGATGAAGTGATCGTCACAGCTGATCGCTATGATGCAGATACTGCGCAGCTGGTACCGGTTGCATCCGGCATGGTAGGTACGAAGCAGAATGTGGGGACACTGGGTAGCCAGGATGTACTGGATACACCGTTTGAACAGATGACATTTACCAAGAAGGCGATGGAAACCTTTTCCCAGCCGCAGAGAAGCGTGATGGATGTGCTGTCGCTGTCTCCATCTGTCCGTGTTACACACGGGTCTACGGATACGAATCTGTATATCCGCGGTTTCTCGGCAGGCAGCGGCAGTTGGAGTATGAATGGCATCCCCAGCATGAGTCATCAGATGACCATGCCGACCAATTATATGGATCGTGTCGAAGTACTGGCAGGGCCAAATATTGGGGTCAATGGGATCGGCATTTTCATGGCAGGCTCTGTCGGCGGGACGGTCGGCGTCACAACGAAAAAAGCACAGGAAAAGCCAATGCTGAATGCGGGTCTTTCCTGGTCTAGTGATTCCTACTATACGCAGACGGTCGATGTGGGTAAACGTTTTGGTAAAGATGGTGCCTGGGGCGTGCGCATCAATGCGCTGAATGCGACAGGGGGTCTCGCTGTAGATGGCACCAGAGATTACAAGAGAGATATTGCAGTTAACATCGATCATCGCGCTGAACGCAGCAAGACCAATATTTTCTTCAGCTACGACTATGACAACCAGTATGGTCGGTCCAATACCATTGGCCTAGGCAGCTTGAGCGGTCTTCCAAAGGTACCGAATAATAAAAAGAATCTTTCTCCGCACTGGTCCAATGATAAATATGAAAACACCACTTTTATTTTGAATCATGAGCAGTATTTGTCAGATGATCTGACTTGGTTTGGCAATTTTGGCTGGCGCTGGGAGGATTATTCCAGCTGGTTGCAGCAGTGGTCTGGTCGTCAATTGATTGATTTTGATGGGAATTACAAAGGTACCTATACACAGATGCCGGTTTTCCATCACTACACGTATGCCAATACCGGATTCAAAGGAAAATTCAATGTAGGGCAGTGGAAAAATGAATGGGCAGCCATGTTTGACTGGACGAAATTCACAAGAGAAAAAGATACCAATGTAAGTGCGGCTAATAGGTATAATATTACCGGAAACATTTACAGCGGAACATCTTCTGCTCGTCCGAATGTAGTATGGGATGCCATCAACCCCAGCCAGTCGGATATCATGAGTGGTTGGACTTTGGTGAATACACTGAGTTCTCCGGATGACAGACTGCACTTTACTTTTGGTTATCATGGGCATGAAGTCAAGGAAGATGATCAGAAGGGGCATGTGGTCAAGTCCAGCGCGATCGCTCCGATTTTGGGCTTGAATTACAAGATCACGCCCAATGTGGCTGTATATGCCAGCCATACCGAAAACTTTGTACAGGGCAATACAGTGGGATCGAGTTATAGCAATAGAAATGAAATCCTTCCACCGTCTAAAACAAAACAGAACGAATTTGGTTTCAAGTACAAAAATGGAGATACGTTAAGCACATTAAGCTTCTTCGAGATCAAAAAAGCCAATGGCATCGCAGTACCGAATGGAGATGGCACTGAAGCGTATAAACTGGATGGGGAACAGAGAAATCGTGGTATCGAGTATTCTGTATCGGGAGATGCAGGCAGAAAGCTGAGCTATATCGCCGGTATTTCCTATCTGGATTCCAAACAAACAAAGACGAAGTATGGCCTGAATGACGGCAGACGCGTAGATGCGATGCCGAAGTGGTCGGCTGACCTGGCGCTGATGTACAAGCCGACAGATGCGCTTCAGGTGACAGGACGTCTGACCTATACCGGCGCTGCATTGATCAGAAATACAAATAGCTATGATGGTAAAGGCGGATCGATTTCGATTGGCGGACAGACGCTGGTGGATCTGGGGGTTTCTTGGGATACCCATTTCGGAAAGCAGCCGGTGACACTTTCGGCGTGGTGCTATAATCTCTTTGATAAAGACTACTGGTATGCAGCCGGTGGAAATAATATCGGCCTCGGTGCACCAAGGACATATGCGATCTCTGCGCAGTTCAAGTTCTAAGGAAATGTTGATCGCAGCTGATTTTATTCCGCTTCCAATATTTCCGTAAAGATTAACCAAAATATGTTAAAATACTCTCAATGGATAACTAATCTGCAATTATCTATTGAGAGTTTTTTATAAGAAAGGGGTCACCAACATGGAGTCCATCTCAGTAGGAGTTGATATCGGTTCCGCTGCCATCAAAGTGGTCGTGCTTTCTGGGCGGGGGCAGCTGATGCACTCTGCGTATGTGCCGCATCATTATCGCGTGCGGGAAACGCTCCGAATACTGTGGCGGCAGCTGATGGCGAAAGTGTGCGAGGGGGCATTGCATCTGGCTTTTACGGGGAAGGGGGCGGCAGAGTTCTCTTCGGCACTGCAGATCCCTTTCGTGGATGAAGTGCAGGCAGAGACAGAGGCCTTGCGGAGGTTTCACCCCGAGGTCGATGTGGCTGTTTCTCTGGGTGGGGAAGATGCGCGGATGATGTATTTCGAGAGAAATGGCGAGATGGATCTCAGAACAAATCGGAAATGTGCAGGTGGGACGGGAACGTTTCTGGCACATATGGCGGCGTTCTTCGGTGTGGATATCCAGGCGTTGAATGCGCTGGCAGAAAATGGGATACATCTCTATCCCATTGCCTCCCGGTGCGGGGTCTATGCGAAAACTGATATTCAGGCGCTGATGAATCAGGGCGTCGGTAAAGCGGATTTGGCAGCATCTATTTTCCAGGCGGTGGTGAATCAGGTGCTTTCTGATCTAGCCAAAGGGCGGCTGATACAGGGGAAGCTGGCGCTTCTGGGCGGACCGCTCACTTTCATGCCGGCGCTTCGCCGTAGATTCTTGCAGACGATCGGAATCTCTTCGGCAGATGTCCTTCCTGTCACGCACGGGGAGCTTTATTGTGCTTGGGGAGCGGCTTTGCTGGGGCGGGAAGCTGCTCCAATTACATGGCAGGATGTGAAGAGACTGCTGGATCAGGATCATTTACAAGAAGTGGCTGCCGAACGACTGGAACCACTCTTTTCGGATATGGCAGCGGATGGGAGCTTTTGTTTACTCTTTCCGGATATGGCAGCGTATGACAGCTTTCGATGCTATTATCAACGTTTCCGACTTCCCCGAAGGCCGATGCCGCAGCCGCCCGCTAGATTGTGGCTGGGGATGGATGCAGGCTCTACGACGATCAAGCTGGTTCTTGTGGATGAAGAGGGTCAGATTTGTTATGAGGATTACAGGAAAAATGAGGCCGACGCACTTGAGACAGCCAAGACGATGCTTCTTGCTATGTATAAAGCACTGCCTGCGGGCATTTCCATCGCCGCATCCGGCATCACCGGATATGGAGAGGTGTTTTTGAAACAGGCTTTTCAGATCGATACCGGAGAAGTGGAAACCATCGCACATTTACAGGGAGCCCGTTTCTTCTGCCCGGAGGTTACAGATCTGTTGGATATCGGCGGACAGGATATGAAGTATATCCGCGTCAGAAAGGGGAGTATTCAGAAAATCGTTTTGAATGGTTCCTGCGCTTCCGGCTGCGGCTTGTTTTTGGAAACCTTTGCTGAGTCCATGGGACTCTCAATGGATGAATTTGTGAAGAAGGCTGTGCACGCCCCATATTGTCTGGATCTGGGGCATCATTGCACCGTATTGATGAATAGCAAGGTACATCAGGTGCAAAATGAAAACGTGGACACAGGCGGGCTGATATCCGGACTTTGTCTTTCTGTCGTGAAGAATGCACTGTATCGGGTGATGCGCTTGGACTCGATAGAGGAACTGGGGTCGCATATCGTGGTAGAGGGAGGGACCTTTCAGAATGATGCTGTTCTGCGTGCCTTTGAGACACTGGTCGGTCATCCGGTCGTTCGTCCGAATGGTTCCGGCATCATGGGGGCTTATGGGATGGCGCTCTTGACGAAGAAAAGGATGCCGGAGGCTGCACGGTCGAAGATGCTTTCTGCGGATGAAATACGAAAACTGAGTGTCAGAGAGGAGTCAAGCCGGTGCCCGGGGTGCGGGAATCACTGTCTCTTGCAGAAAAAAACCTTTTCTAATGGACATTGCTTTATTGTAGGAAATCGATGCTCTTATGGTGAACGGCTACTGGCGAAAGAGCATTTTGTTTCTCGGAAGGTGCCAAATCTCTATGAGTGGGAAAAGAACCAGTTGCTGCAGTCATCGAAGGTAAACCCGTCAGCTGAAAAAACAATGGGTATTCCGGCGGTGCTGGGGCGATGGGAAGATATGATTTACTGGAAGGTCTTTTGGCAGACGCTTGGGTATCGCGTCATTCTCTCTGCTTTTGATGCAGCATCACTCGGAAAGAGTACCGTGACCATACCGCATGGGATTTACTGCTATCCCTGCAGGCTGGCCCACGGACATCTGATGTACTTTTTGGAACAATGTAAGCCCGATGGTATCTGGATGCCTGTGATAAGCGGGGGAAAAGAAGAGCCGGATATTGATGAAGCGACACATGCAGCCTATGGGGATGTATTGGCAGAGCAGATGAAGGAGCAGATTTCTGCAGCCGGCATTCCATTCTATCACCCGCAGATCTCTTTTTGTGACCAGCAGTCGTTGCTTGCTTTCATGAGGGAGAATCTTCCGCAGGTGACACCGCATGATTTGAGGCGCGCCACGACGGCAGCAGAGAAGGCACAGCGTGGCTATAAGGCGCGTTTGGGAAAGAAAACAAGGGACGTCCTGGAATGGATCGAAAGGGAAAAGAAAAACGCCCTGGTACTGGTCGGACGAAGCTATCAGCTGGATCCCGAGATCAATAAGGGTATACCCGCTGTTATGGCAGGACTGGGCATCCCTGTGTTGTCTGCAGAGGGATTGTACTTACTGCAGAATGAGGGACATGATACGCCTACTTTCCGGGAGAAGGCTTTATTTACTGCGGAAATGGTCTGTGCAAATCCTTATCTGCATTTTGTACAGCTGCAGTCGACCAGTTGCGGCTGGGATATGACGACGATAGATGCTGTACAGGAAAGGCTGGAACGGGCAGGGAAGCGCTACACTATGATCTCACTGGATCAGGGAGTCAGTACGGGAGCGTTACAGATACGCATCCGATCATTGATGGCAGAAATTCAGGAAAAGCAGAGTCGTCTTTACTAATAAAACGAAAAAGTATGGATCTGATCTTCCTGTGAATGCAGTGGCTGTTCTTATGCAGAACGTTGCAAGAAAACACCTCATAACAGACGG
>FR879539.1 GCA_000434475.1 Dialister sp. CAG:486 | reverse complement strand
GAACCCCGAACCCCGAACCCCGAACCCCGAACCCCGAACCCTGCACCCTACACCCTACCCTCCATCTTCCCTCTCTATGCTACAATAGAACTATTACAAGAACTATCTCACAGAAAGAAGGATTTCCTATGAAAAAACATATCATCGTCATCACCACCGGCGGTACCATCGCCATGAAAACGGATCCCGTGACCGGCGGACTCGTACCTGCCGTCTCCGGCGAGGACCTCGCCGCCGCCGTACCTGGGCTCTCCTCCTGGGCAGACGTGGACGTTGTCGAATTTTCCAATGTCCCGAGCGGATGGATGGATACCGAGAAGATGCTGTCCCTTGCCCGCACCATCGACGGGCTCGCAGACAAGGCGGATGGCTTCGTCGTGACGCACGGCACGGACAGTCTGGAAGAGACCGCCTTCTTCCTTGACATGACACTTCACACCGAGAAGCCGGTCTGCGTGACAGGGGCGATGCGCGGCGCCTCGGATCTCTCTGCGGACGGCCCCGAGAATATCCTCTCCGCGGTCCGCGTCGCGGCGAGCGATCGCTCTCGCGGCATGGGCGTCCTCGTCTGCCTGCAGGACCGCATCTATGCGGCTTTCGATGTGACGAAATTCCACACGACGAACCCCGACACCTTCCGCGACCTCCACTACGGCCCTCTTGGCACGGTCTACAGCCACGAGATTATCTATGGCCGCCGTCCGATCGGGCACCCACGCCTTCATCCGTCCTCCCTGTCAGCCAAGGTCTGGATGGTGACCTGCTGGTCCGGTATGGAAGGCGATATCATCCGCGCGGCCGGTGAGGCGCAGGTGGATGGCCTGATCGTCGATGCCCTTGGCTGCGGGAATGTCCCGCCCAAGTGCAAGACGGAAATGATGAAGCTCGGCGAAGCCGGTCTTCCGATGGTGCTGACGACCCGCGTGCCTTCAGGCAGCGTCATGGAGGAATACAGCTACGATGGCAGCGCCCTTTCCATGAAAAAGAGCGGGCTCATCCTGGGAGGCCGCCTTTCCGCATGGAAAGCGCGCCTGCTTCTTGCCATCGCACTCGGTGTGACCGGAGACCGGGAAGAGATCAGGGAGATCTTTGAAAACCTCTCGCATTGAGAGGGGGGCGCAGCATTTGACCTCACAGGTCTTTCTGCAAACGGCAAGGGACGCCTCCGTCGGCGGCGTTTTTGCGAATGCCCCAATCCCCCTGATCTCACACGTTATTTCCTGCCTCTGTCTTTTGAAAAAAATATTTCAAAAAACGCTTGACATATGCGCCTTCGATTGGTATACTACATAAGTCAGTCAACCACTGATGCAAATCAATAAGGCGCTGACCGATAGGTCAGGGAACAAACGTGGAGAGGTGTCCGAGCGGTTGAAGGTGCATGATTGGAAATCATGTTGACGGCGAATACCGTCACGGGGGTTCGAATCCCCCTCTCTCCGCCACAAAGTAAGAGCTCGTCGAAGAAGGCGGGCTCTTTTACTATGCATTTTGTACGAAAGAACCATTTCCGCATCATGAGAAATACGGCATAGCGATGCCGTTTCGCACGGCTCTTGGGGAGAATGACGGCTGGCTTCTTTTCCTCACTTGGCTTCGTTACAATTACCTAATGACGCACGCCTGAAAAAGGTATATAATGATTTTATGCTATCATGCATGAAATTACGGAAAACTGATCACATCGGAGGATCAGAGGGCATCCGGCTTTTATCCATGGCATCATCATGACCTTGCGTCGACAGCTTGTCTCTGTCAGCGGGCGCCCTGCTATGTATAAAAGTTCACGAATGCAGTCTGATGACGATTGAATCAGTGCTTCCCTACAGAAAGCCAAAGGAAGGTGCCAGTATGAAAATTTCTCAGCGCGCATTAAGCTTGACCACATCCCCGATCCGCAGATTGGGTCCCTATGCTCTCGAAGCAGAGAAGGCAGGGAAGAAAGTCTATCATCTGAATATCGGACAGCCTGATATCGAGACGCCGGCGCAGTTTATGGACGCCATCCGCAGTTTTGACAAAAAAGTGGTCGCTTATGGTCCTTCGCAGGGGGATCCGAAGCTGATTGCTCAGGTACAGCAGTACTATGAAGCATGGGGAATGCACTACGAAGCGAAGAGCATCTACATTACCAATGGCGGCAGTGAGGCTCTGGAGCTTGCAGCTCTCGCGCTCTGCGATCCCGGGGATGAGATCCTGGTCTTTGAACCGTTCTATGCGAACTACAATTCGTTTGCCAAGATCTCCGGCGCACACGTAAAAGCGGTACCGACTCATGCAGAAAATGGCTACCGCCTGCCGGATGCAGCGACTGTCGAGCAGTATGTATCTGCCAAGACCCGTGCCATCCTTCTGACGAACCCGGGCAACCCGACCGGTGTCGTCTACACGAAAGAAGAAATGGATATGGTGGCAGGTATCGTGAAGAAACACGGCCTTGCTCTCATTGCGGATGAAGTATACCGCGAATTCGTCTACGACGGTGCGTATACCAGCTTTGGCACCTACGAAGACCTCGCTGACAATGTCATCATCATCGACTCTGTATCGAAGCGTTACAGTGCCTGCGGAGCGCGTATCGGCTGCCTCATCTCCAAGAATGATGAATTCACCAGCCAGATCAATAAGTTTTGTCAGGCACGCCTCTGTGTACCGGAAGTGGAGCAGATCGGCGCAGCTGCACTCTATGATACACCGAAGTCTTACCTCGAAGCGGTCAATGAAGAATATAAGAAACGCCGTGATACCATCGCTGCCGGTCTGGCAGCCATCCCGGGCGTCATTTCCTCTGACCCGAAGGGGGCTTTCTACGTCATGGTGAAGCTTCCTGTCGATGATGCGGAGAAATTTGCCATCTGGATGCTGAAGGATTTCTCTGACAATGGGGAAACCGTCATGATCGCTCCAGGCAATGGTTTCTACGCGACTGAAGGCAAGGGCATCGATGAAGCCCGCCTCGCCTATGTCCTGAACTGCAGCGACCTCAAGAGAGCCATCGAGCTCCTCGGCAAGGGTCTCTCTCAGTATCCGGGCAAAAAGAATTGATGGCTTAGGATAAAAAGGGGCTGTGAAGAAATGA
>FR879538.1:6551-45904 GCA_000434475.1 Dialister sp. CAG:486 | reverse complement strand
GTTTGGTTATTTACCTTGTCTGCTTTAGGGGGATCATATCACTTGGCGCGTGTGTCTTTTTTGCTGCGGCATACGGAGAAAACGTGTTGAGGGAACGGAAGTGATCATTGGAGATCTTCGCGGTGCTTTTTTCGCCGCTCCATGCCCTCTGCAACTTTAGGGAAACGCTGATTAAATAGCAAGCCGGATTTCATATGGATTTTTATACATAGCTTCGTCATCATCTTCCTTAAATAGATTGCTATTCGCGTCAGATGATTCCTTGCTCTGTATAAAAATCCAAGGATGAAATCAGACAACGATTTAATCAGTGTTTCCCTAGGAACTGAGCCAACCGCAGAGCCCAATCGGATCCGTATGTTTCCGGTGCCTGCTATTTTCTCAAGTCGATCCCGCGGATCTGCTGACGGAGCGGAAGTACGGAGTAGGGGGCGACGGAGAATTCATCGACACCCATCTTAAGGAAGGTCTCCGTGATGGAGAGATCACTGCCGAGCTCACCGCACATGCCGACCCAGATGCCGGCTTTGTGTGCATTTTCTACCGTCATCTGGATGAGCTTTAGGACGGCAGGATGATGCGGATTGAAGAAATCGGTCAGGTTGCGGCTGGTGCGGTCGACGACCAAGGTGTACTGCGAGAGGTCATTCGTGCCGATGGAGAAAAAGTCGACTTCTTTTGCGAGCTTGTCGCTGATGAGTGCAGCCGCCGGTGTCTCGATCATGATGCCGATCTCCATCTGCTTGTCGTAAGCGATGCCTTTCTTATCGAGCTCCATCTGAACTTCCGTCAGGATCTCCTTCGCCTTCCACACTTCCCAAACGGAAGTGATGAGCGGGAACATGATGGCCGCTTTGCCATAGGCGCTGGCGCGGAGGATGGCACGGAGCTGGACTTTGAAGATCTCAGGACGCTTCAGGGAGATGCGGATCGCGCGCAGACCGAGCGCCGGATTATCCTCTTTCGGCAGATGGAAAGAGGAGGCTTCTTTGTCTGCGCCGATGTCGAGGGTACGGATGATGACACGCTTGCCGGCCATGGTCTCGATGGCGAGTTTATAAATATTAAACTGCTCTTCCTCTGATGGCAGCGTTTCACGGCCCATATAGATGAATTCGCTGCGGAAGAGGCCGATGCCTTCCGCGTCATTCTTGAGGACGGCAGAAAGGTCGGAGGCAGAGGAAACGTTCGCTGCGACCTCGATGCGGTGACCATCGATCGTTTCGCTCGGAAGACCCTTCAGCTGCTGCAGGAGCTCTTTCAGGTGGATGCTCTGGCTCTGTTTCTCTTTCATACCGGAGAGGATAACCGGTGTCGGTTCGAGGTAGACAACGCCGGAGAAGCCATCGATGACGGCGGTCTTCCCATCGTGGGTGGCATCGACATCCGTCCCGGTCGCAACGATCGCAGGGACGCCGAGCGCACGGGCAAGGATCGCGGTATGTGAAGTCGGAGTGCCTTCCTTCGTCACGAAGCCTAAGATCTTTGTCGTGTCCATCTGAATGGTCTCGCTTGGTGTGAGGTCATCCGCATAGAGGATGCAGGGCTCATCCGAAGAGAAGAGAGCCTGCTTCTGACGGAGCGTGCGGAGCAGGATGCGTGCGACTTCCGCAAGGTCAGTGACCTGACCGTGGACATAGTCATCCGGATCCGCTTCATAGATACGAGTGAAGTTTTGCTCTGCCTGCTGGACGGCGTACTCTGCATTGACGCTCTGCTTCCGAATGATAGACTTGACAGCGTCAACGAATTCAGAGTCTGTCATCATCTGCTGATAGACTTTGAAGATAGAAGCGTTATCCAGACCGACATGAGAGATGGCTTCCTGGTAGAATTCCTTCATCTTGACAGCGGCTGCATTGCGCGCGGAGTCAAAGCGTGCGACTTCAGTCTCCGGTTTTTCGATCTCTGTGCGGGCGAAATCCATCGGCTGGTGTCGGAAGATACGCAGCGGGCCGATCGTGACCATGCCGGAAATACTTTTGCCATGAATCGTAAGCATAGGTGGTATCCTTTCGTTTTATGTTTTATATTGTAAATCAATCGGGTTCAAGGGGCGTTTCTACAAGCCTTTCTAAGGAAACACTGATTAAATCGTTATCGGATTTCATTCTTGGATTTTTATACAGAGCGAGGAGACGTTCGACGCGAATAGCGAGCTATTTAAGGAGGATGTCGACGACGCTATGTATAAAAATCCATATAAAATCTGATTCTGTGATTTAATCAGCGTTTCCTAACTCAATTCTCTATTCCCTTTCGACATTCCACGCCCTTGTCGTAGTAATGCCGGATCTTTTTCATTTCTGTGATGAGGTCGGCAGCGTCAAGAATGATCTTCGGTGCATTTCTTCCCGTGAAGACGAGTTCGCAGTCCGGGCTTCTGGCGACGAGAATGCGCTTCGTATCCTCCTCGGTCGCAAGGTCATACCAATAAGCCATGTTGTATTCGTCTAAAACAACGAGATCATAGTCTTTGGAGACTGCTTTGACCGCATCCCCGATCCCCTTGAGGACCATGTCGCGATATTCTTTCGGCGGATGCCCCGCAGGGTAGACGCGCAATGCGGAGCCCCAGGCTTTGATCTCTTCTTCTGAGAGCATACCTTCTTTGGCAATGAAATATGGTTTACCCAAAGTAATGAGCGTCAGGCCCGGAAGTCCCTGCAGGATCTTCTGCTCGGAATAGGCGAGTGACTTCATAAACTGAATAAAACAGACTTTCTTTCCGGCACCGACGGCACGGACGGCAAGTCCGATGGCAGCGGTGGTTTTCCCTTTTCCATCACCGGTATAGACTTCGATATATCCTTTCATAAAAGACCTCCTTGGGGAAATCTGACAGGCAAAGGAATGATGAGTAAAATCGCTAGACCTTCCGTCTATTGATACCTATATTATACAATACGAAGGGAAGAGGAGAAAGTGTGAAAAAGAGGAATGCGGCTGGACGTGTTTCGCTACGACCTGCCGCTTTGCGAAAGTGAGGCGGGGACTGAAGCGGAGGCGCCCTGATCACAGGGGATGTTTTTTATCTTTCACGCCTTGACTTCCATAGTGTGCAATCTACATTGGTACGCATTTTTGAAATGTCTCGAAAATAGACATTTATTGGCCTCCATATAACTGAGGCTTTGGGTATCTATTGGATTATGTTATGGAAATAGCTCTTTAGCATCAGCTGCTATAGGATGTTTCTGATTGGCTATGTGTTGTAATAGTATAAAATATCTATGAAAAATCAGATTTTATCGATACTGTTAGTTTGAACCTACTATTATTGTTCGTTTTTATTCCGGATAATTCCGGTTATTTTCCGTTTTCCCTACTTGCTAATCTTTAGTAAAAGCTGTAACATCTTTTCTAAAGAAAGTAATGAAAATCTATCATTTTGAGGAGGATATGAGAACATGAAAAGAAGTGCACCGATTCTTATAGCCACTTTATCACTATCTATACTTTATACGCTGCCGGTTTCTGCCATAAAGGCATCTGAGCCTTTTATACAGCAGGAACAGCTGAACCAAGCTCGGCAATTGGAACAATGGAAAAAAGACAGAGCCGTTCTGCCCCGCATAAAAGTAGAAAAAGCAGTCCTAGAGAGACACACACAGGAGATCTCTCCCTCGATGGCTGCTTTTTATGTGGACGAAATTCATCTAGAAGGTCTACCGGAAGAACTGGATTTCTTGAACGACAGGGTGCATGCCTACGAAAAGCAGAAATTGAGCATGAACGACATAGAGAAACTGGTGAGAATACTCAATCAAAAGCTGCAAGATAAAGGCTATGTGACCACCCAGGTCGTGATTCCTGAGCAGAATATTTCTGCAGGCACTCTTCATTTATTATGTCTGCCCGGTAGACTGCATCAGGTCATCTACAGCCAGGGCAGTAAGAAACTTCCCTGGCAGAACGCATTCCCCATCCGGGACGGAGACCTCTTGAACCTTCGCATGCTGGAGGAAGGCCTGGAAAATATGAAACGAGTATCGTCCCAAGAGGTGTCCATGAAAATACTTCCTACGGCTAAGGCCGGCTATTCGGACCTAGAACTCACCGTGCAACAGGGAAAGCAAGTCCATGGGATGCTATCGTCAGATGACTCCGGCATGAAAGAAACAGGGAAATACCAATGGAATGCAGGCATTGTTTTTGATGATGTATTTCATGCCAATGATACCTTACAACTATCTGCTGTATTGGATGGAAGTCGGAGAGGCTCTGAAAAGGGGAGTTGGTATCAGAGCTTTTCCTATACGATCCCGAAAGGGAAAGACCGTCTGACTATCAGCCACAATCGCAACCGCTATCATCAAACCGTTGCCGGTATCCCTTATGACTTTATCAGCAGCGGGAAGACACAGACCACCCGCTTCACCTATGACCATATGATTTCTCGTTCCCAATCAGAAAGAAAAGCACTGGATATTTCTATGATCAAGAGAGACTCCCATTACTTTATTAACGACATGGAAATCCCCGTACAAGCCATGGATACCACTGCTTTAGAGGTTGGATTATCTGATCGCATATATATGGGAAGAAATACCCTCTATGTACGACTGGGGCATAAACAAGGAACCGGCTGGATGGGTGCCCAAAAAGAAAATACCTATCCCGATTCTCCCAAGACAAGGTACCAGATGTGGCTCTTCGACATCGACTGGCAGCAGCCGTTTACAATGGGGCATCGTCCAGCATCCTTTTCCAGCTCCCTTCATGGACAATGGAATACCAAGGGAAATCGGCTATACGGCGTAGATGCCATAAGCATAGGAAATAGATATACTGTCAGAGGCTTTGATGGAGAATATACCTTGATGGGAGAAAGTGGATGGTACCTGAGAAATGAACTATCTTCTTCGATTCCCACCCTTCATAGCGATATCTACCTGGGACTGGATGTAGGCAGCGTCTATGGTGTCTCTACCGATGTCCTGGTGGGCCGTACCATAGCAGGTATAGCATTGGGTCTTCGTGGAAACTTTTCCTCAGGGCTTTCCTACGATGCCTTGATCAGCCACAGCCTGTACAAACCCGAAGGCTATCACACCAGGAAATGGGTTCCCGGATTTACTGTAAGCTGGAACTTTTAGTATTAGTGAGCAAGAATGAGTTAGTGGTAGGCAATTGGTACCAAGCAGTATATCAATGACGGCTAACTGCCTACAGATATAAAGGAAGCATCATACCATGAAATCCATACCATCCATGTCTCTCAAAACAAAAGCCATGAAATCCTTAGGACGGAAGATACTCTGTGTCTTACTGAGCGGTGTCTTTTTCGGTGATACCATCGCATGGGCAGAAGCCCCCATTCTTCCTGATACAACAGCACCGGGAAATCGGTATCCATTAGTGCAGGAAACAGCCAATGGGATCCCCTTGGTCAATATTTCTGCTCCCACTGCCGGTGGCGTCTCTCGGAATGACTATGAACGATTCAATATACCTACTAAAGGGGCCATTCTGAATAACTCCTATACCCTATCAAAAACGGAACTGGCCGGTTACGTGCAAGGCAATGCCAATATGGCACAAGGCCCGGCGAAAATCATTGTGAACCAAGTGGCCAGCGGAAATCCTACGACGATGAATGGATTTCTGGAAGTAGCAGGCCATAAAGCTGATGTGATCATTGCCAATCCGAATGGTATTACCGTCAATGGTGGCGGATTCATCAATACAGCTCGTGCCATTTTGACCACGGGCAAACCGGAGTATGACAACAAGGAACGACTGAAAGATTTCCGCATAGATAATGACGCTACCATTCTTATCACCGGAAATGGGCTCAATGGTAAAAAAGCAGACACATTGGAACTTTATACCAGAGCCGCAGAAATCAAAGCGGCTATCTTTGGGAATACCGTACATGTCACCACCGGTGCCAATGTGATTGATGCCAATACAGGGAAAGTCACTGCTATCGAAGGAAAAGGAAAGAAACCAGAGATTGCCATTGATGTGAAAGACCTAGGCGGCATGTATGCTGGACGTATCTTCCTTATTGGCAATGAAAAAGGCCTTCCTATAGACATTAAAGGTGCCATAGAAAGCCAGCATATGGTGCTGGATAACCAAGGAAACTTATACCATGCCGGCACTACCCACAGCACGGAAGACATGACCATCCATGCGAAAGATATACAGAATACTGGCACTATGGCAGCTTCCGGAAATATGACGTTACGCGCTGACGGGCAGGTTGTCAATGATAAAATCATGGGAAGCGTTGGAAATATGGCAATCACTGCCAACCAAGTCACCAATCACAAGACCATTGCTTCTGAAAAAGACTTGTCCATTACCACAACCATTGAAGAAGAAAATGCGCTGGACAATTCCAATAGTGAAATCCTTGCCAATGGAAATGTGACTATCCAAGCCAGTCATACGGACAACCTGAATGGTAATATCGCTTCTGGTACTACCTTGTCTATCCAAGGAAAAACACTAAATAACTCTCAAGGGAAACTAACTGCTTATGGGAGCAGTACCATTTCTTTATCAGACAAACTGGAAAATGAACAAGGTCTAATCGCTGCCAATGAGAATATTTCTATTTCATCTGATCGGATTCATAATGCCCAAGGAGCCATCACGGCTGGGCAGAATGAAACCATCACGACGAAAGATATTCAGCTGGATGGGAAATTGGCAGCAGGTAATAATCTGACTATCACCACAGATAATGACATCACCAATGACAGTGCGAAAGAAAACTACGGTATCACCCAGGCAGATGGAAATCTGACCATTTCCGCCAAAGGTAACCTGACTAACAGCAAGAAACTGGAATCCAAAGGGACACTTACACTCAGTGCCAAAGATATTTCCAATAAAGAAAGTGGTGAGATCAACGGTGGCAGTGTTTCTATCACGTCCACGACTCTGACAAACCGTGGTTTAGTGAGTGCTGACCAAGCAAATACAATCACCACAGATATATTACAGAATATAGCTACCGGTCGCATCTATGGTGAAGACATTACCCTTCATGCTAAGACGCTGGAAAATAGAAAAGACAAAGTACTGGAAGAAAAACTGGCTGCTGCTATGAAAGATTTAAAGCAGAAAGGAAAAGATCTGGATGACGCCTTCGCCATCGACGTGACAGCTTTCAAGAGCGATAGTGAAAAAGAAAACTATTTCAAAGAAATAGAACATAAGCAAGCGGCCTATGCTGCTTCCAAAGCGGCTGTCGATGCTATTTTAGCAGATATGGCACAGGTGAAGTCTGCCACTATCGCTGCACGGAATGACATGATCATTACAGGGGACACCTTGCTGAATAGTGCCTCTTCTCTGCTCTATGCCGGTGGCGACATGTCTATTTCCGAAGCCAAAGACATCACTAACCAAGGAGCTGACATCAAAGCACAAGGAAATATGTCTCTCACAGCTCCTACCATCACCAATGCCAATGAGGCCTTCTCGGCAAAACGTGTATGGACAAGCGAAGTCACCAATCCTGACCTTATCCGTATCGATGAAGATGGACATCCAGAAAAAGGGCAATCTTTCACCAGAAATGAATTTTCTGCTCTGGATAGCGGCTATGGGGCGTACCATAACAAAGGTATTACCCCGAAAACACTCTACGAAGAAGCCGGTTATGACAAGATAGAACAAATCACCGAGGAAGAACGGAAAGACGGTGAAACACCGGTCCCCGACGAATTAGTAGGCCAAGAAGCACCAAACTATGACTACAATGATCCCATTTTTAAAGAACTGGGTGTCAAATCCATGGATACTCCACGCCCCGGCTATGATGATCCGAAGCAAGCCGATTGGGACAAGCAGTATAAAGAAATATTGAATCAACTCAATGAAAAGATAAAAGCCTACAACGAAGAAGCTAAGGCTTACAATGATTCCATCGGTGCTATCGAAAGTAAAGCCATCAAAAACTACACCATCATTCGCACCACCACCCACACGTCAGAAAAACAAGTGCAGGAAACGAAAGCGGGCAACATTTCCAGTGGGAAAGATATGATCCTCTCTGGCAACGTGACCAATGAAAACAGCCGTATCACCGCTGGGAGTACCCTCACGGCAAACAGTGGCACATTGGACAACATTGCCGAAAAGAATCAAGTGCAGAAAATCACCTTCGGTACCACACAAGAAAGCTACACCAAAAGAAAACATAGACCCCATAAGGCATGGAGACGGCACTATCGGGACCAAATTTTCATGACGCCACAGAAAGAGCTGGACAACCCCACCTCTCTTGATGTTGGATCCTATGAAGGAAACACAGGAAAGAACCCAAATAAAGAAGACATCACCCAGACCATGCGTGACAACGTCCAGCAGCATTTGAATCCATTTGCTACGGGGAAAGAAACCAATCCAGGCAGTACAGCCGGAAAAGAAACAGGTGGCACGCTGTCTTTTATCCCAGATAGCTCTCTCTACAAGCTCCATCCAGAAGAGAAGGCCAAGTATCTCATCGAGACCGATCCCGCCTTTACCAACAAAAAGACATTTCTCTCGTCTGATTACATGTACAACCAGCTTCTTTGGGATAACGACAAAGTAAATAAACGGCTCGGCGACGGATTCTATGAACAAGAACTCATCCGGAACCAAGTGACCCAGCTCACCGGTATGCGTTATCTCAATGGCTATACCAATGACGAAGAAGAATACAAAGCCCTCATGAATGCAGGGATCGCCTATGCGAAAGAATACAATCTGAAACCAGGCATTTCTCTCAGCAAAGAACAAATGGCAAGCCTCACCAGTGACATAGTCTGGCTTGAGACCACCACCGTCACCGTGAATGGCAAGACATACACGGTTCTTTATCCTCATGTGTATCTCAAAGCCAGCACGGCAAAAGTCCTCACCGAAGACGGCAGCCTCATCAGTGCCAATACCTTGATTACAGATACCAAGGGTACTTTGACGAACCAAGGCACACTCAAAGGAAATACCATCGTCGTGAAGTCTAAAAATATCGTTAATACCGGTACCATTTTCGGAAATGACCTCTCCCTCAAAGCAAACCAAGACATATTGCAGAGTGGTATCATCGAAGGAGAAGATAGAATCTCCCTAGATGCGGGCAGAAACATTACCATGAAAAACACCATCCAGCATGGAAAGAACCAGGACATCCTGGACACCACTGCTGGCATCGCAGTGAAGGGGCAAGAAGGTGTACTTCTGATGCAAGCAGGACAAGACATCACCATGACTGGTGCTACGCTAGCCGCTTTAGGTAAAAATGGCTCTATGATCTTCTCTGCTGGACACAATCTCACTATGGATACGGATAGTCTGGAAGCCAAGAAAGATATGACGGAGAACAGTGACAACTATATCCGCACCTATCGCAAGACAGAAACAGCGAATACTTTGACCGCCGGGAAAGATATCTCGCTCATTTCAGGCAATGATATCAAAGCGAGAAGTACCACCGTAGCTAGTGAAAATGGGCAGATTTCCATGAAAGCTGCTGATGATGTAACCATCGAAAACGGATATAATAAAGCTATGGATGACTACGGCTTAAAGTACAAAGAAAGTGGCTTCCTCTCTCATAAGACAACAGCCATAAAAAGCCATGACGAAAGAAAGACGGCAATTGGCAGTATGCTTTCTGGAGACAAAATAAGCATTACTTCTATTGGAAACACCACTATCACCGCATCCAATGTGGTAGGTACGAACGACGTGTCTATCACTTCTGGTAAAAATACGACTATCACCAGTGCAGAAGAAGTAGAGCAGCACGACTATGAGAAACGCGTCAAGAAGAGCGGCCTGCTCTCGGGTGGCGGACTCGGATTTACCATCGGGACGGAGAAGCGGAAAGATCAGTATAGCGATGCTGACCTTCTTCAGAAAGCATCCACCGTGGGAAGTGTAAGCGGCAATGTGTCGATCGAATCGGGCAACAAGACGGAAGTCGGCGCGTCAGCCGTACTCGCGGGGAAGAATATTTCTATCACAGGCGAGAATGTACAGATTTCCAGCAAGGACAATGTGTATCACAGCGATGAAAAGCACGAGTATAGAAAGAGCGGGCTCACTGTCTCTGTAGGCGGTGATACGATAAAGGCTCTTCAGAAGGTAGAAGCACCGCTAGCAAAAGCAACGGCTGTTTCGGATAACCGTCTCAAAGCACTTTATGGCTATGAAGCCTATGATACAGTAAAGTCTGACCTAAAAGGTGAGAACTCCGCGCTGAAAGATCTTTCAAGTGGCAAAGTACACTTGGCCGTATCTGTCGGCATCGGAAGTACATCCAGCCAGTCGGAAAACCATAGCGTAAGAACAGAAGCACAGGGAAGCACCCTGAGTGCTGGAGAAAATGTCTCGATACAGGCTAAATCTGACATGGAAATCAAAGGTTCCGCTGTAGAAGGTGAGAATGTCACATGGCATGTAGGCCAAAACCTGACTATTACTTCAGCAGAAGAAACGCAGCAGCAGAACATGACCGAGTCCAGCAAAGGAGGCAGTCTCGGCGTTTCTATTTCTGCACATGCCCCGATTACTGTAGAAGGTAGCCTCTATGCAGGAAAAGGCAAAGAGAATGATACGTCAGTTTCTTATAAAGAAAGTACTATCCAAGCCAGAAATGAGCTCACTTCCCACAGCGGGAAAGACACGAACCTGATAGGCAGTACCCTGAGCGGAGGTAAGGTCACGATGAATATCGGTGGAAATATGAATATCACGAGCCAGCAGGCCTCTCATCACTATACATCGGAGAATGCTTCGGCTGGCATGCATGTCAGCACACTTCCGGGCAAGGTCAACTTGACCGGCAACGCCTCTCGCGGCAGCATGCGAAGCGATTTTGATAGCGTTACTTCGCAAAGCGGCATCCATGCCGGAAATGATGGATACGAGATAACGGTCAAAGAAAATACCCGCCTCAAAGGCGGACTGATCGATAGCGTAGCAAATGCGGATAAGAACCGCCTCACCACAGGTACACTGGCATGGGAAGATATGAAAAACAGTGCAGACTACAAAGCGGGCGGTCTGGGGATTTCCTACGCTTCGAAGGACGAAGGCACCAGGCTGAATGAGAGGGGCCTCACGCCATCGATTTCCCCTACCATCAGAGGAAGCGCTGACAGCACGACTAAGTCTGCAGTGTCGGAATGGACGATTACTATCACAGACCGGGAGCACCAGAAGCAGGATATTTCGAAGCTGAACAGAGATACCAAAAATAGCCTGAATCAGCTGCAAGAAATCTTTGATAAGACCAAGGTCGAAGAAAAGCAAGAACTGGTAGGCATGCTGGAAAAGTACGGCAATCAGGCAATCCATACATACGCCGAAAGCAAGGGCTGGAAAGATGGATCTACGGAAAAGATGCTCCTCCACGGCGCTTTCGGGGCGCTCATGGGAGACATGGCAGGCGGAAGTGCAGCAACCGGTGCATTGTCAGGTGGCGTAAATGAATATGTGATGGGATATCTGACGAAGGAAAAAGGCGAAGACTGGGTACAGAAACATCCGGATACAGTACAGTGGATCGCTGCCGGTGTAGGTGCAGCATTAGGAAATTTGACCGACGGAGATATGGCCGAAGCAGTAAACACCGCTTTGGCTGCCACAAAATGGAATAAGTTAGCTTACGAAAGTATGACAAAAGCTGATATTAAAGACTTGTTGCGCAAAGCCAATGGCAATCAGATGTCTGATAAGGAGATAGAAGGATTGTTAACTGACATTATTAGCATAGTAAACAAGATTGATCCCGAAGCAGCACAATCAAAATATTATGAATATGGTAATGCCGAAGCTGTAAATGCAGTCAAAGAGTGTTTGAAGGAACATGGTATTTCAGATGAAAATATAACCTCTTTTATGAACGAGTATGAAAAGGTATATCGTGAAGCAGCCAAAAAAGATATAGAGCTATTCAAAAAGAGAACTGGCATTGATTTAGCAAAACACTTAATTGATTCTAGTGTCAGGAAAGGTACTTTTGAGTTGCCTGGACTTTTAGTTACCGCAAACAGAAATCATCCATTGTTAGAAGAATGTGAACATTCTGACATGTATGAAGCGCAAAGAGATTTAGAGCGAAATTTGGATGCGGATTTAATTGAATCCAGGCGGGAATTAGGAACAAAGATAGCAGCAGAATCACCAGCGTGGGCAAACGAAAATTATGGTGGGTTGAAGATTGTTGGATTTGTTGGAGCCGAGGTTGCTGAAAAGATGGCAAATACGCCTATTGCATCAAAATTCTTAAGATATAGTCTGGAAGGTAGCGGCGAATTATTGTCATTTGAACATGGCTCTGATGTTTCTAAAGATTTGGAACAGTCAGATGTATTGGCAGCAAAAGTTAGAGAATTATCCCAGAATCTAAAGCCGGGAGAGCAAAAATATTTTTATTCTTCAATGGACTTTAATAATGGTGATAAAAACTCACCATCAAAAGATCAACAATTGGCATACGGAAAGGTTAAATTAGCCATTAGCATAGAGAAAGATGCCAAAGGGAATATAACTTATAACGGAAAGGTAGGTGATACATATAATTTTGATTGGCATGCGGTAAATCAATCCAGCTATAAAAATGAACATATAAAGCTGATCATGAACAATGGTGCTGTGTTGTATCAAGAGATTGGAGCATTGCAACCATTTAATTGGACAGCTTCAATTAGTGGACATGTTCATGGAGGCAACGAAAAATGAAAAAATTGCCTTCAAAAAAAATAGTCATAACGTTCATAATATTTTGGGTGGCATATCATGTTTTCTTTGGCGCAATACGAATGCTCATTGATTTTAAATATCCTAATGGTTCATGCGACAATACAGTAGTAGCATTTGGGAAAAATCTGAGAAGTGTAATATTTTCAATACCGCAAGGGAGCAATAAATGGGTATTAAGAGATACACAACCAGAAATACAACAGCCGGATGTATCTGGGTTTAGATTAACAAGCCTTGATGAGAATGTATATGACTATGAAGTCGAAATGGGATGGTTTTATCAGTATAAGATGTTTTATGTATATGGTCGAAATGGCTTTTGGGTAATTCAAGCAGATCCGTTTCATATCAAGCTGTTACGAAATCAAAATATGCCTTCTAAGGATGCACGGGAATTGGATGAGACTATTGCGAAGTATAATGCCTATGGGAACCAGTTTACCGTAGTCAAGGATGAGTCCGACTTAACGGTAGAAGAACAAAATGCATATGCACACTTAAAGGGAAAGGCACAACCTAGGATTGAGGAGTTAAAAGAGCAAGGGTTGTATCCGTAACGGATACTCTCGATGCCAAGAAAGACATGACAGAGAACAGCGACATTACATCCGAACCTATAGAAAAACAGAGACGACAAATACACTCGCGGCCGGGAAAACCATCACCCTCGCGGCGGGTGAGAATTTGAGTGCCAGAAATACGACGGCACTTTCAGAAAACGGTCAAATAACAGCTGCCGCCAAGGGTGACGTGAACCTGGAAAACGGCTATAATGAGTCCAGGGACGACTACGGCCTGAAATACAAGGAACGCGGTCTCCTCTTGAGCAAGACCACAACGATCAAGAGCCGTGACGAAAGCAAGACCGTGACAGCCTCTACCCTTTCGGGAGATGCCGTGCAGATCACCGCAGGCGGGAATACAAATATGACTGGATCCCAAGTCATCGGCACACATGACGTCGCGATTTCTTCCGGCAAAGATACTTCCATTTCCAGCGCGGAAGAGTACGAACGGCATGACTACGCCAAGCAGGTCAAGAAGAGCGGCCTGCTCTCGGGTGGCGGACTCGGCTTCACCATCGGGACGGAGAAACGGAAAGATCAGTATAGCGATGCTGACCTTCTTCAGAAGTCGTCGACCGTGGGAAGCGTCAGTGGGAATGTGTCGATCGAATCAGGCAACAAGACGGAAATCGGCGCATCAGCCGTACTCGCAGGGAAGGACATTTCTATCACAGGCGAGAATGTACAGATTTCCAGCAAAGACAATGTGTATCATAGCGAAGAAAAGCACGAGTATAAAAAGAGCGGGCTCACTGTCTCTGCTACGGGTGGAGCGGTAGCAGTTCTGAGTGATGCTCTGGTTTATGCTCAAAAGGCATCCAGCGCTAGAGATAAACAACTGAAAGCACTTTATGGCGCAGAAGTCTACCAGACAATAGCAAAAGGGAAAGATGTCTTGAAAGATCTGTCAGGGAAAGGAATGCCCGGTGTCAGCGTGGGAATCGGCTCCAGCTCTTTTAAAGCGGAAAACCATGCCAAATCCACAGAAGCCATGGCAAGTATACTTATCGCAAACGAGAATGTGAAGGTGCAGGCCAAATCGGATATTTCCATGAAAGGTTCTCAGGCTTCCGGTCATACGATTTCCTTCCATGCAGGTGGCAGCATCATGCTCGATGCCGCGGAGGATAGAAGTACCACGGACACCGTGCAAAGCAGCAAAAGCAGCCAGATGGGAATGAATTTCATGCCAACAGGGAATAATGTATTTGCGGAAAACAGCAAAGGCACTGGCACAGAAGCGGAAATCATAACTACGCATACCGGCAGCCAGCTGACTGCCGAAGAGAAAATTTCCATGGAAAGCGGCAAAGATACAGCCCTTCGCGGAAGCCGCGTTTCTGCGGGTCAAGTTAGCGTTCAAGCTGGTGGAAATCTTTCCATCGAGAGTTTGCAGGATACAGATACTTATCGATCGCAGAGTCATAACACTGGCAGCAACTTCAGCACAGGTACCTCTCGTGCTACTGCTCACCATGGCAAATGGATGACAGGCAAGTCTGAAGAAAATACAGATTCCCAGTATGAAAGTGTGACAGAACAGGCCGGTATTCACGCTGGTGCAAACGGATATGATATCACCGTAAAGGGCAACACAAACCTGACCGGCGGACTCATTGACAGCACTGCCGCTAAAGAAAAGAACAACCTCACGACAGGCACACTGTCTTGGTCGGATGTACAAAACAAAGCAGGGTATTCTATGGCTACCAACGGAAGACTATATGGAGCTGACTGGACACCCACAAAGACCATCCAGACAAAGCAGGGAGAGAAAACCACAGGCGGTATTCATATGCATAACAGCCCCATTCATGCACAGCCTGCCAAAGGACAGGCTGAAACGATCACACAGTCAGCACTAATCGATGGCGCTGTTTCAATCACTGACCAAGCTCATCAGAAGCAGGATATTTCCACGCTGAACCGAGATACGGAAACCAGCCTGCATCAGCTGGAAAAGATTTTCGACAAAAAGAAAATACAGGAACGGAGAGAGCTTGTCAGCGAATTTGCCAAGCTGGGCGCAGAGAAAATCGGAGACATTGCCAAAGAAAAGAACTGGGCCGAAGATGACTACAGAAGGACGCTGCTTCACGGCTTGCTGGGAGCGCTGACTGCTCAAATGTCAGGGAACAGTGCGCTCGCCGGAGGTGCTGCGGGAGCGGCCACCGAACGTCTGCAGCCTGTGCTCGACAAGCTTCTCAAAGACTATCCAGAGCTGCGGGAGGATGCGGGAAGTGTTATAGGATATGCTGTGGGGAAAGCACTCAACGATGGTAAAACAGGTGAAGCAGTGGCATGGAATGGAACGAAGTTCAACTGGCTAAGCCATGAGCAAAAAGAAGAAAAAGAGCGTTTAATAGCAGAGGCAGAAGAACGCGGCGATGAAAAAACAGTTCAATCAATTCGAGATTACTATGATCAATTGGATCAAGAACAAGATGCTTTTATTGCTTCTGCCAATTTATCAGAAGATGAAGAATATTCTGATGAAACTGAACACGCAATTATTACAGGAACCAAAACATTACGAGATTTACGATCGAAAGATAATGGTCATGTAGTTGTTGTAGAAGCATTACGTCTAGCTAAAAGTAGAGGCCTCACTAATTATAATTTTGGCGATGAAGATTTTGTTTCCTTAAATGGTAGTCTTGGATTAGATCTAGGCATTTCTGGTGGTTTCATTATGGATCGTCGGGGAAATGTATATTATTCCACAGGAACAGGTATGGTATTTGGGGCTAGTGCAGGTGTAACAACAGGGAAATTTAAAGCAGATACATCTAATTGGAAAAATTCTGATTATAAGGAGGCAATAACAGGAATTAGTGGTTCTTTTGGGTTTAGTGGCATCTTTTTATCTGGCGCTGTGTCCATAGGAACAAAGTATGGGGATAGAGAAATTGGTATAGCAAGTGGTGCAGGGCTATCTGCTTCCGGAATTGTTAATTATACAGAGTTCATTTGTAATATAAATGACTTATAAGCAGGTGAATTCTATGAAAACATCTAATGATGCAAAAATGACAGTATGTTCCATTGCAGTTACATTGAGTATATTGTTAATTACTTTGGGTGTATATTGGGGAACACAATACCTAGATGAAAACTATGTAAAATATGATGTTGAACAGATGCTTAATGTATGTAATCAAATACCCGATCCCACAGAACGAAAAGGGGAAACAATTACTATCGATAAGAGATGGATTGTAAAGTCTGTTATTGCTAATCGCATATATCCGCAACTTTCAACACAAGATGGCGTAAATTTCTTTTCTGATTATGCACGAAAACAAGATTGGACAATTTGTACAAATAGATGGGATCTAGATAACAGAACTGGAAAGTGCACGTACTATTTAACACTAAAAAAGAAAGAAATTACATGTTATATTGAACACGAGGAAGGATCTGAAATATGGAGGTTTTGGATACAAAAAGAGGATATTTTTAGAAAAATGGGACTATAAAAAGTTGGTGTACTACTCATGCAAGTAACCCTGACATCGGATAATGACATTAACGCAAGAAATACCACAACCGTCAGTGAATGCGAGACTATTACAGCCAAAGCTGGTAATGGTGTAATTATCGAAAAATGGTTACAACGAAGCCGCGGACGACTACGGCCTGAAATACAAGGAACGCGGTCTCCTCTCCAGCAAGACCACAACGATCAAGAGCCGTGACGAAAGCAAGACCGTGACAGCCTCTACCCTTTCGGGAGATGCCGTGCAGATCACCGCAGGCGGGAATACAAATATGACTGGATCCCAAGTCATCGGCACACATGACGTCGCGATTTCTTCCGGCAAAGATACTTCCATTTCCAGCGCGGAAGAGTACGAACGGCATGACTACGCCAAGCAGGTCAAGAAGAGCGGCCTGCTCTCGGGTGGCGGACTCGGCTTTACCATCGGGGCGGAAAAACGGAAGGACCAGTACAAAGATGCGGACGTTCTGCAGAAAGGCTCTACAGTTGGCAGTATCTCTGGTAATGTTACTATTACTTCTGATAAGGACATCCATGTGAATGCATCGGATATTATCGCGGGGAAAGATATTTCAATGACCGGCGAAAACGTAAATATTTCAAGCAAAGACAATATCTATCACAGCGAGGAAAAGCACGAATACAAGAAGAGCGGGCTCACTGTCTCTGTGGGCGGTGCTGGTATCGAAGCTATAGAGTCGGTGGCCGCGCCGGCTACACGGATGACAGAAGTTTCCGATCATCGTCTGAAAGCTCTCTATGGGTATGAGACAGCAGAAAAGATAAAGGAAAATGGAGATGCATTAAAAGCTGCGGTCAAGGGGAATTTTTCTCCTACGGTTTCTATCGGTATCAGTAGCAGCTCCAGTAAGTCAGAAAGCCATAGCACCATGACAGAAGCGCAAGGCAGTTCATTGCAGGCAGGACAAGACGTGACTATTAAGACGAAAGAAGATTTGAATGTCAAAGGCTCTGATATCGTAGGCAACCATATCCACTTAGAAGCTGATAACGATATACATATTTGGGCTACAGAAGAAAAAGAAACCCAGAAGAGTAGCCAAAGCAGCAAAGGCGGTAGTCTTGGCGTCAGTCTTTCTGCCGGTTCAGTAGTTTCTGTAGATGGTAAATTCTATGCTGGTAAAGGCAAAGAAAACGGCAGTACTACCAGCTATAGAGCAAGTACCGTGAATGCAAATGATACACTGACCATGAAGAGCGGAAAAGACACCAAGCTCATCGGCAGTACGGTCAGCGGAAACAAAGTGAAGGCCGATGTAGACGGGAATCTAAATATCGAAAGTTTGCAGACCAAGAAAGAGTATAGCGAAGAAAACATATCGGCAGGCATGAGCTTTAGTACAGCAGCAAAAAAACATATCGGCAGGCATAACCTTTAGAACACCAGCCGGTAAAACCAGCTATGGCGGTAGTGCGTCCAAAGGGAACATGAAGAGTCACTATGAAAGCGTCATCAATCAGGCAGGCATCCGTGCGGGCGGTGAAGGCTTTGATATCTCTGTCAAAGACAATACCGATCTGAAAGGTGGAGTGATTGGTAGCGATGCAAGCAAGGATAAAAATACTCTGACTACTGGCACTTTGAGCTGGGAAGATAAGGAAAACAAAGCGGATTATAAAGCAGGCGGTATGGGTGTATCTTATTCGCCAAATGATAAGAGCAGCAAACTGAACCAGAGAGGACTGACTCCCAATCTGACACCTACGGTAAAAGATAACGCTGATAGTACAACGAAATCGGCAGTGGCAGAAGGAACTATTCATATCACGAATAAAGAAAAGCAGAAACAGGACATTGCAAGTCTCAATCGAGATACCAAGAATAGCTTGAACCAGCTACAGGAAATCTTTGATAAGACCAAGGTAGAAGAAAGACAAGAACTGGTAGGCATGCTGGAAAAGTACGGCAATCAGGCAATCCATACATACGCCGAAAGCAAGGGCTGGAAAGATGGATCTACGGAAAAGATGCTCCTCCACGGCGCTTTCGGGGCGCTCATGGGAGACATGGCAGGAGGAAGTGCAGCAACCGGTGCATTGTCAGGCAGTATAAATGAATATGTTATGGGTTATCTGACCAAGACAAAAGGCGAGGATTGGATGCAGAAATATCCTGATACAGTACAGTGGATTAGTATGGGCGTTGCATCTACGCTTGGGAAGTTAGCCAATGGAAGCGTATCTGAAGTGGCTGATATAGCATTAGCTGGAACCAAATGGAATTACTATGGATCTAGAAAAGATGAAAAAGGCAATATCTCTGGTATGGGGAAAATTGCAGCTCTGTTACAACCAGATGGTACTTATCAGTATGTGACGAATGTAAATGGTACTGATATTCCCATCAATCGAGAAGACTTGTACAAATATACGTCTGTATGGATAGAAGACCCTAAAAGTCCGGGGATGGGATATACATATATCATAAATGGGGATGATGGAGACACTTATTATTCTGGAACATTTAAAGATGAGAGATTCGATAAGCAAAATAGGTCGATGATTTATCTTGGCGTGGACAATTGGAATGAGATGGAATCCATAATTCCTGGTTTTAGTAAGACTGACAAGGTAGGAGATAAAATTTTCCCTGAACTTTCTAAGGTTGATGAATTGAAGGCTTATTCTTGGTCAAAATCCTTGGCTAGCAATGCGTTATCCGAAAAAGCAAATATGGTTCCTAATGAGTTAGTCAAACAAAATTGGGGAGGCCCTTTATTTAAATATTTTACAAAAGCCGGTGGAGCTATAGGTGTACCTCTGACGTTAAGTGATATGATGGATGATTGGAATAATTATAGTGGTTATAGATTATGGCTGGCTTGGGGAAGTGATGGATTACCATTGTTTGGAGGAATTGCTGCTGGTAAACCATTTGGTATCATAGGAGCAGTAGGCGGTGCAATGGCTGGGGATCGAGCTAAAGACGGGATAAAAGATAAAATCCCAACCGATCAAGATATACAGTTGACTAAAGGTAGTAGTAAGGGAAAGTAATTATGATTAATATTAATGATATTCTGGACTTCCACTATTACGATTTTCAATTTCTAACAATTGTAATTTTTTACATTTTTATGTTGTTAAACCTCGTGAGGAGATATATCCGGGAAAGAAAGTATCCATTTGCTTATAGGTTCTTTGCCTATTTTGGTGGTTTTCTATTTTTCTTTTGGCCACTAATTTTGCCTTGCATAGTAAATAAAGAAATGACCGATTCAAATATTATTGTGAGTATTGCTTTTTTATCTGGAGCCTTGGAACAATTTGTATAGGCATATCATTGAGATTATTGCCAGAAAATTCAACGATTAAAGATAAATCAATGCAGGGAAGTTGGAAGCAATATATATAGCAATCAAAAAAAGAGGAGCTAAAAAAAGCCGAGTCAGGGAATCCGTCAAATTCGGATGCTAAATCTAAGAATAGTGAGGTATAAACTATGTTTTTACATTCTCCTGTTTTGGATACGATCGTATTTGTTATGTGCTTACTGCTTTTTCGAGAACTTGTGGTAGGTGATGAAACAGCAAATGAAGATGCTAGATTGTTAATGAAGCATTCGAAATTGTGGGTTAGATTTGGGCTATGGATAATTCTTTTTCTAGGGGTTAGTTATATAACTTTATCTGACTTTTTGGTGTTAGATGGAAGATATTATAATGAGTGTGTATACACATTGTTAGTAATGCTATATTTAATAGGGGTTTATGGTAACTACGTATGTTATAAACATGGCCCTAAAAATGAGTCATATAAACAAAGAAACTTATTACAGCTAGAAGCAATAATATTATTACCGGTACTTTTTTTATTGATGTATTTCTTTTAGATATATTGAATTAATCTATGAGCATGCTTTTGCTATTGGATTTCCAGTAGAAAAAGCATGCCCCAGATAGGGGATGGTTCCACCGAAAATAGCCGCATGATGTGATGGCTGGTCTTGACAACCGGCTCGTTATATTTATTAGTTACCGGTGTTTTGTCATTAAAAACGGTAGTCTTACGCTGATGAGATTTATGGGGGATAAACGAACACAGTTATCAGTTTTAATCTTAATCCATGGTTATACATAGGAAGACTGATTGGATGCGCGGAAAGTACAAAAGAGCGATGAGCTTTGCAGGCTCATTGCTCTTTTGCACTTTCCGCATGTGAAAAAATAGAATTTGTTTTCCCGATAAATCATGCTATAATACGAGTAGAGTACTAAAAAAACGAAAAGAGTACTGGAGGAATCATTATGGATGAACAGCTGATCGCGGCGGCGAAGGAAGAGATGCGGCTGCACTCGGTCAAATTCACGATGGACGATATCGCAAGGAAGCTCCATATCTCGAAAAGCACGCTGTACCAGAAGGCGTCTTCGAAGGCGGTGCTGATCCGCATGGTGTGTCTGGCAGATCAGGAGGCGTTTCGGAAGGCGAAGGAAGCGCTGATGATGAAGAAGGACACGGCGCGCGGGCGGCTGCTCTCGTACTGCCGTCTCTTCGTGGAGACGCTGTGGGCGATGCCGGATGGGTTTTATCAGGATATAGAGATCCATTATCCGGAGATCTGGAAGATGTGGATGGATTTCAAGTATGAGGAGTTCGACTATATGATGGAGCTCCTTAAGGCCGGGGTCGCGGCGGGGGCTTTTCGTGAGGTGAATTTGACGATCCTTCGCATGATCCTCATCACATCGACGCACAATCTGAATGATGCGGATTTCCTTCGCGAGCAGAATATGACGGGTACGGATGTGATGAATGTGCTCGAGGATATCATTCTGCATGGGATAGAAAAGTAAGGTTAATGGGTTCAAGGTTAGCCCCTCGGGCGTGCTGCAATTGCCAGAAAATTCAACGATTAAAGATAAATCAATGCAGGAAAGAAGGAAACACTGGAAATTATGCATTGGCTTCGGAATTTATCTAATTATGCTGGCAATTGGGTTCATGTTTCTTGAGTGAAATGTCTAAATTAAAGTTACAAGGGCATGCTGTATCAATAAGCGCTATGGAAACGCTGATTAAATCGCAGAGTCAGATTTAATCAGTGTTTCCTTAGCGCGATGGATTCACCAAATATGTCTCATGACATCACGCAGAATAGCCTTGTTTCCGCAGAAGAGAAAATCAACTTGTATGCGGATCACAACATCACCATGCAGGACACCGTGCTACATGCAAAGAACCAAGATGTGCTGCATACCACCGCCGGCATCGCCGTCAAGGGCAAGGATGGCGTCCTTCTCATGGAAGCAGGAAAAGACATCCACCTCACCGGCGCGACGCTGGAAGCACTGGGAGACAATGGCTCCCTGATCCTGAAAGCAGGAAACAACATCCATCTGGACACGGATAGTCTCAAAGCCAAGAAAGATATGACTGAGAACAGTGACAACTATATCCGCACCTATAGAAAAACAGAGACGGCAAACACACTCGCAGCCGGGAAAACCATCACCCTCGCGGCGGGTGAGAATTTGAGTGCCAGAAATACGACGGCACTTTCAGAAAACGGTCAAATAACAGCTGCCGCCAAGGGTGACGTGAACCTGGAAAACGGCTATAATGAGTCCAGGGACGACTACGGCCTGAAATACAAGGAGCGCGGCCTCCTCTCCCATAAGACCACCACCATCAAGAGCCACGACGAAAGCAAAACAGCCACCGGTAGCTTACTCTCCGGTGATACCGTACAGATGGAAGCAGGAGCCAATATCACCATCAAAGGCTCTACCATCGTAGGAGCCCATGATGTGACCATGACTTCCGGCAAAGACACCACCATCGAAAGCGCAGAAGAGAAAGAACAACACACCTACGACAAGCAAGTAAAAAAGAGCGGCCTCATGGGAAGCGGACTGGGCTTTACCATCGGGAAAGAAAAGAGAAACGACCAATACCAAGAAGCAGATACCTTACAGAAAGCGTCGACCGTAGGAAGTCTGCAGGGCAATGTATCTATCTCTTCTCATCACGGCACCCATGTGATTGCCTCTGACATCCTGGCCGGAAAAGACATTTCTATGACCGGTGAAAATGTCACCATCACCAGCAAAGACAATGTATACCACAGTGATGAAAAGCACGAATACAAGAAGAGCGGACTCACGGTCTCTGCCAATGGTGGAGCTGCTGACATACTAACAAACACCATTGATGATGCAAAGAAGGCTTCCAAGGCCAGAGATAACCAGCTGAAAGCACTTTACAGCGCAGAAGTCTATGAAACCATTGCCAAGGGGAAAGACTCTTTGAACAGCATCCTGTCCGGTGCAGCCTCCGGAGCCACTATGGAAGGCTTGCAGCCCATGTTTGACACCTTCCTGAAAGACTATCCGGATATGAGTATGAGGTAAATCAATCAAGCCCAGAAACAACACCATTTATACCTTTATTCAAAAACACGCTTAAAAATTTTTTCGGCGGTCTTGACATTGGGCTCATTATAGTTTGCGATCTACATTGGCATATTTCCGTGCGATGTATTATAATGTATACGACAAATTGTAAAAATTATTTTTAGAGATCTTACTATATGTATCGCTGCAACGCTGCCCTGCCGTGATGCCTCTGAAACTATGGGTGGCCAAAGGGTAGAGCATGGTAGATGAATATAAGAAATTCATCGGGGTACTGATCCTGGTCATTGCGGCCGTGGTCTCTGTATTCGTGATGAAGACGTACTACCCGGAATTTTATGACCAGACGATTCAGCTGACACTGGCGGGGGATATTGATGGCTTAGGTGATTATATCTCCTCTTTTGGCTATGGAGCCTTTGCGGTGAGTATTGGGCTTTTGATTTTCTGTAATGTCTTCGGGATCCCGACGATCCCCTTTCTTACAGTGAACGGAGCTCTTTTTGGTCTGATTCCGGGACTGGTGATCTCCTGGCTGGGGGAAGTCTTGGGAATCGAGCTGAGTTTTCATATCGGGCGTATCTTCTTTAGGCAGGAAGCGAGAAGCTTCATCGAGAAGCGGCATATGCTCGAGAAGCTCGATAAGTACAGCAGCGTGAAGCATATGATATTTACGCGGGCGATCCCCTATTCGCCGAATATCCTTTTTACAGCGGTCGCTGTGGTGTCAAAATTGACGTCGAAGGAGCATTTCAAGGCGACGCTCATCGGAAAGATCCCCTCGGTCGTGATCGAGGTGGTCTTGGGACACGATCTCATTTATTTTCAGGAACACAGCACGCGTTTCATTTTGCTGTTCCTTCTGCTGATCGGCGGTTGTGTGTCGCATCGGATGTATAAGAAGAAACATCTCAATAAATAAGGGAGAAAGGATGCCGAAAGGCATCCTTTTTTGACTGGGGCTGATGGGAGAAAAGAGAGAGATTCCCGTGGATTTTCTTCGGTCTCTTCTGTCTGAGGGCGCGTGCGTCCTTGACTTGGGAAGAACGAGGGCGCAACGCCATGAGCGGGGCTTGCTCCCTTTCCCTTCTTCCCGATAGAGTATATAATAAAAACAAAATGACGGAGAAGAAGGTGAAACACGTGGGACTCTTGAATCGGATTTCTTCCTGCTTTACGAAGAGCTCTTTTGCTTCCTGCTCTTGTGATGAGCGGGGGCACGCTATAGATGAGGGAGCTAGGCAGATCCTAGAAGCACTGGAAGAAGCGGGAAAAGAGGGCTATATCGTGGGCGGGTGCGTCCGCGATCTTGCGATGGGAAAGGTGCCGCATGACTGGGACATCACCACGTCGGCGCGTCCGGAGGAAATGCTCTCTATCGCTGCTTTGCGTGGTTGGAAAGCGATCGATGGCGGCGGACGCCGGTTCGGGACGGTCATCATTGTCCTGGGCGGTGAAAATTACGAAGTGACGACATTTCGCAGCGAGAAGTATGGAAGTGATGCCCATCGGCCGAGCGAGGTGTCTTTTGCGAAGACGCTGAAAGAGGATCTGATGCGCCGCGATTTCACGGTGAACGCCATGGCAATGGATCGCAGAGGCCGCCTTTATGACGAGTTCGGCGGACTTTCGGATATAGAGAGGAAGCGTCTGCGGGCGGTGGGGGATGCAGGAGAGCGTTTCTCGGGGGATGCGCTGCGCCTATTCCGCGCTTGCCGGTTTGTCGCTCAGCTCGACTTCATGGCTGACTGCTCGCTGGTAGAGGGGATGGAGAGTGCTTTCCCGCGGGTCTCGGGGCTGTCGCTTGAACGTGTGCGCCAGGAGATGGACCGGTTGCTCGTTTCGAAGCATGCTGCGCGCGGCATGGATCTTCTGGTACGAAGCGGCCTCGCTCGCTGCTCCTGCCGCATCAAGGAAAAGGGAGGATATACGCAAGTCCCCATCCTGCCCGAGCTTTCTCATCTGGTGGGGCTGCCGCAGCAAAAGGAATTTCATAAGTATGATGCATGGTATCATACGCTTGCAGTGCTTGAGGCGGTGAGCCCGGAGCCGCTTTTATGCTGGGCAGCGCTGCTTCATGATGTAGCCAAGGGGATGCCGGGGATCCGCGCGATACGGAAAGGCCGGCTCACGGACTATGGCCATGATAAGAAGGGGGCAGAGATGGCAAGGGATATCCTTACGCGCTATCGCCGGTCTCCTGCTTTCACGGAAGAGGTGGTCTGGCTGGTGGAGAATCATATGCGTTTTCATTTTTTTGCTAATTCACCGGAAGCGGATGCAGAGAAATGGGTACGCCAGCTCGCAAGAGACCATGTATTCTCTTCTTCTGAAGCGATGGCGGAGAGCTTTCTCCATCTCAAAGACCTTTGCAAGGCTGACATCATTGGCTGTGGACGGCCTCTTTCCGCGACAGAAGGTCACGAAGCATTCGGCAACTATATGGCAGAACTCTCGCGGCGTATGCCTGTTACCAGCAAGGAGCTGCACTATGCGAAGGATGTACCCGCTATTCTTGCTCCGCATGTCGCAGAGGGCATGAATAATCTGCTTTTCCGCGTGCAGAATGGCGATCTGGATAATACGGAAGAAGCGCTTCACGAGGCGGCACTGCGATTTGCGAAAAGACATAGGGATTAGAAGTGACTGGTGACTAGTGACTAGTGGCTGGGGATTGGGAGACGGGTAGATATCAGACTCTCTCGCATCGTCATTGAAAGCGTTGCCGAAAAATCTTTGTCATTCGCGGTTTATCGGTCGGTGATAGGAAAGTCCAAACGGGAAACCTGCTCTCCAGGAACTTTTCGGGCATCGCCCTATTTATACTCCGCGGCGCTTTTGATTTTTATGCGCCGCACCAACCCCTTTGAACCTCTTGAACCCGTAGAACCCATTGACCCCATTCACCCCATTTCACGAAAGGAGCTCGCATGAATCAGGGACAGCCCAGAAATAAAATGCGCATGAGAAGCGTCAACATCTCGAAAGCCATCAGTGTTTTGGTGGCTCTTCTTGTGCTGCGTCTTTTCTGGGTGCAGGTCATCGAAGGTAGCCGCTATGAAGAGATGGCGATGAATCAGACGGAGGGGAGCCAGACGCTCTACTCACCGCGCGGTACGATCTATGACAGGAATGGGAAGGAAATGGCTTTTTCCATCATGGTGAAGTCTCTTTATGGCGATCCGGGAATGCTAAATGTCTCTCCCAAAGAAGCGGCGAAGGCGCTAGCACCGATTCTGCACAAAAAAGAGAAAGACATCGAGGAACGACTCTCGCGAGATACGAGCTTCGTATGGCTGGAGCGCACGATGGATCCGGAAGACTCGGACAGGGTCAAGGATCTCATCAAGGAAAGGAAATGGGAAGGCCTCAGTTTCGTGGATGAAAGCCGTCGTTTCTATCCGAATGGCTCCATGGCGGCGAATGTTCTCGGCTTTGTCGGGATGGATGACAAGGGGCTCGACGGTCTTGAAATGTCGCTTGACAGTCTCATCCGCGGCGGCTCGAATAAGCAGCAGATCTTGACGGATGCCAGGGGAAATCCGATCCTGAAGTCAGTACTTACTCCATTCAAGGCGGAGAAGGAACGCTCTGTGTACCTGACCATTGATCAGAATATTCAGTTTTACGCGGAGCGAGCGCTTGACCGTGCGATGAAGACGACCCATGCGACGGGCGGCATCATCATCGTCATGGATCCGAAGACAGGAGAGATCCTGGCATTGGGAAATCAGCCATCCTATGATCCGAATCATTTCGAAAAAGCGGATGAGCGGCAGTTCAAGAACCGTGCCGTTGTCGATATTTATGAACCGGGCTCTACCTTCAAGCCGATCATCGCGGCGACGGCACTCTCGGCCGGGACCTACGATACGAAGCGCGTCTGGCATGACCCGGGTGTGGTCTGGGCATCCGGTCATCCCATCAAGAACTGGAATGAAGAATCTTACGGTGACGTGCGTCTCGTCGATATCATCAAGTGGTCGATCAATACGGGCTTTGCACATATCGGTCTTTTGACTGGTGGTGAGACGATGACCGACTATGCGAAGCGATTCGGATTTGGGCGGCCGACGGGTATCGAGCTACCGGGAGAAGGCGTGGGACTTCTCTTTGAACCGAAAAACATGCGGCCCATTGACGTTGCGACCATGTCCATCGGGCAGGGCATCGCAGTCACGCCGCTTCAGATGGTGCAGGCCTACAGTGCCCTTGCCAATGGCGGAAAGATGGTGAAGCCCCATATCATCGCTTCGATCCAAAATGCCGACGGCAGTGACTATCAAGTCACGGAAAAGGAAGTGATCGGACAGCCGATCACGGAAGCGGTCGCGAGTGAAGTGAAGAACATGATGGAGAAGGAGGTCTCCGAGGGCGGCGGCAGCAATGCCCAGGTACCGGGCTATCATATGGCAGGCAAGACAGGCACCGCGCAAAAGATTGATGCAGAGCACGGCGGTTATCTCAAGAACCAGTACATCGCCTCCTTCTGCGGCTTCGGCCCGACGGAGGATCCGAGGGCCATCTGTCTCGTTGTCTTGGATACGCCGACAGGTACGTACTATGGCGGGCAAGTCGCGGCTCCGGTTTTCAAAGAAGCCATGACACAGATCATGCGCTACCTAGCTGTCCCGACGATCGAAGACAGTGAGAACCATGCTAAACCTGTCACCCCATCCATTGAGACGAATAAGCCGAAGCTGCCCTCCGAAGCGGAGAAGGAATTCCCTCTGCCCAGTTTTTATGGCTGGTCTATGCGAGACACAGGGGAATGGCTCACCAAAGCAGGTCTTGGCTTTGCACCGGAAGGAAGCGGCTTCGTGGATAAGCAGAGCCCCGGCGCAGGCATCTATGTGAAGAAAGGAGATACCGTGTGGGTGCATTGCAGGGAATGAGGGATCTACTGACTCGTATTGCGTTTCCCTAAATCACTGGCATTTAAGGAAACTTCCAAATTAAGTGAGGAGTGAGGAGTTAGGAGTGAGGAGTGAAGGTACGGCGCATAAAATGAGGAAGCGCCGCGGAGTTTTATATAAATGATAGGCAAACTGTTTTATATAATGATAGGGTATTGGGGCACTATATGAATGGTGTGCCACTTCCAGCACTTTTCACTTCTCACTAAGTCCAGAAGTTAACAAATCGCTATACTAGTGACTGGTGACTCAATATCTTTGTGAGGAACGCCTTTTTACATCCGTGTTTCCCTAAAATGTACCATTGACATAGCTAGGAAGCCATGGTAGTCTAGGGTTACAACATGGAGATGGGACAAGGCTGACGGAGTAAAGTGGAAATGACCACGGGTACTGTACTATCTGAAACGCCGACCGTCTGGGCAGAACTTCTGCTCAGACGGTTTTTGTTTAGAAAAAAATCAGTGCTGCCATCCCCCGGCACACGCCCCTCCCACCTATGCTATAATGAAATGGAAATTCATTGTGAGAGCATGTCGTTTTTTTGAAAGGAGATCCACATGTTAAGCGATATCGAAATTGCACAGAAGGCTGAAATGAAGCCGATCACTGAAATCGGTGAAAGCATCGGCATCCCGGCAACGGAACTGGAAAACTACGGCCATTACAAAGCGAAGGTCTCTCTGAAATTCACAAGAGAGCTGGAAGAGAAACCGAATGGTAAGCTCATCCTTGTGACGGCGATCTCTCCGACACCGGCCGGTGAAGGCAAGACCACGACCACCGTCGGTCTCGGGCAGGCTCTTTCTCAGCTCGGCAAGAAGACGATGATCTGCCTTCGTGAACCATCCCTTGGTCCTTGTATGGGCATCAAGGGCGGCGCAGCAGGCGGCGGCTATTCGCAGGTCGTCCCGATGGAAGATATCAATCTTCATTTCACGGGCGATCTCCATGCGATCACCGCTGCGCACAATCTTCTCGCTGCCATGGTGGACAACCACATCCAGCAGGGGAACGTACTCGGCATCGATCCGCGCCGCGTCGTATGGAACCGTGTCATGGATATGAATGACCGCGTGCTCCGTCACATCGTCGTCGGTCTTGGCGGTCACCCGAATGGCGTACCGAGAGAAAGCGGTTTCGATATCACCGTCGCATCGGAGGTCATGGCGATCCTCTGTCTGGCTCATTCTATCAGCGACATGAAGGAGCGCTTCTCCAAGATCATCGTTGGCTATACCTATGACAATGCCCCTGTCACTGCGGGCGACATCCATGCGGAAGGCGCGATGGCGGCTCTTATGAAGGATGCACTGAAGCCAAACCTTGTGCAGACGCTTGAGCATGTCCCTGCCTTCATCCACGGCGGCCCATTTGCGAATATCGCGCATGGTTGCAACTCTGTCCTTGCGACGAAGACGGCACTGCATCTTGCAGACTATGTCATCACGGAAGCAGGCTTCGGCGCCGATCTCGGCGCTGAAAAGTTCCTTGACATCAAGTGCCGTTTCGCCGGTCTGAAGCCGGATGCGGCGGTTCTTGTTGCGACCATCCGTGCGCTTAAGATGAATGGCGGAAAAGCAAAGAATGAACTCACAGAATCCGATCCGGAAGCAGTCAAGAGAGGTCTTCCGAACCTCATGCGCCATATTTCCAACATGAAGAAATTTGGTCTGCCGATCGTTGTTGCGCTGAACATGTTCCCCGCTGACACCGCAGAAGAGAAGAAGGTCATCGAAGATGCCTGCGCGGAAGTCGGCGTCGCAGTGGCAGAGTCCAATGTATTTACAGAAGGCGGCAAAGGCGGTCTGGATCTGGCTGAAAAAGTCCTCTCCGCTATTGATCAGGGCTCTCACTATCACACACTCTATGATCTGGAAGGCAGCCTGAAAGACAAGATCGAAACCATTGCGAAAGAGATCTACGGTGCAGCGGATGTCGCTTACGATCCGGCGGCTGTCAAGGAACTGAAGCACATCGAAGAGATGGGATTTGCCCATGTCCCGGTCTGCATCGCCAAGACACCGGCCTCCTTCAGCGACGATCCGACCAAGCTCGGGGCGCCGGAGGGTTTCACGCTCCATGTGAGAGAAGCACGCATTGCTGCAGGCGCCGGCTTTGTTGTCATCCTTACCGGCAAGGTCATGACCATGCCGGGGCTTCCTCGCCGTCCGGCTGCGGAAAAGATCGATGTGGATGAGGAAGGAAATATTACGGGGCTCTTCTGATGGCAATGATCTTAGACGGAAAAGAAACTGCGGCTGCTCTGAAAGAAGAGCTCGCCCTGCGCCTTGCAAAACTGCGCGAGAAGCACTATGAACCCAAGCTCGCCATCATTCTGGCCGGATCCTCCAAGCCGTCTGCCATGTACGCATCTTTTATGCAGAAGGTCGCCAAGGGCTATGGCATTGATGCAGAGATCTTCCGCGCCTCCGATGATGTGACAGAAGAAGAGCTGGGCTCTCTTGTGACAGATCTCAGTGAGGATCAGGAGATCACCGGCATACTTATGATGATGCCGCTTCCGAAAGGCATCAGTGCAGAGAAAATGATCGCTCTTATGAATCCGGATAAGGATGTCGACGGCCTCACTGAGACGAATGCAGGCCGTCTGACTGCGGGAAAGGCAGGCCTCTTCGCCTGTACGCCGCGCGCTGTCATGGCGATTCTGGATCACTACAAGATCCCGATCGATGGGAAGAAAGCCGTCATCATCGGACGCAGCAATGTCATCGGAAAGCCGGTCTCTCTGATGCTCCTTTCGAAGAATGCGACCGTTACCATCTGTCACTCACATACGAAGGACATCGCCTCTATTACAAGAGAGGCAGATATCCTTGTCGCAGCCGTCGGTCATGCAAACTATGTGACCGCTGACATGGTGAAGGAAGGCGCGACAGTCATCGATGTGGGGATCAACCGCGTAGATGGAAAGACCGTGGGGGATGTGGATTATGATGCCGTTGCGGCAAAAGCCGGAGCCATCACACCGGTTCCGGGCGGTGTTGGCAGCGTCACTACGACCATGGTGATCGAAAATATTATCGCAGCGGGAGAAAAGCTGGCGAAATGATCTGTGTTTCCTTAGAAAAGCTCAGTCCGAGAGGACTGAGTTTTTTCATGGAGAGCGCCGCTGGCGTCTGCGTGTCTTTGCGAAATATGGTATAATACAACCGATTGCATGCAAAGGAGAGAATTATGCGCGTCTTAGGCATTGACCCCGGTACCGGGCGCTGCGGCTTCGGTGTGGTTGAGAAGAATGGCACCACCATCACTCCGGTCAACTACGGCGTCATTGAGACGTACAAAGACCAGAGTGACCTCGAGCGGCTGAACATCGTTTACGAAGGCGTCGCTGAGCTCATCGCGACATATCGGCCTGCGTTCATGGGGGTAGAGACACTTTATTTCAATACGAATATTACGACGGGCATCAAGGTGGCGCAGGCGCGCGGCGTGATCCTGCTCGCAGGCTATCGCCAGAACGTTCCCATCATCCCGGTGACGCCGCTGCAGGTGAAGCAGCAGCTGACCGGCTATGGCCGCGCTGACAAGAAGCAGGTCATAGAAATGGTGAAGCGCATGATGCACATCACGAAAAAGATCGATCCGGACGATGCCGCCGACGCACTCGCCATTGGACTTACGGCGATTTATCGGGTGGAGCATAAGAATTGGACGTCGGGGGGATAAGGGGATCTGGTGTGGCTGGGAGATTTCCTTACCTATTTTATAAAAGGAGGTATGAGTAGTTAGGGATTAGAAGCCTCCACTTTCGGGCATCGCCCTATTTATACTGCGCGGCGCATAAAAATAGGAAAGTGCCGCATAGGTTTGAAACTAGCGGGGGTCTCGTATCGCAAACCTAATCCCTAGCTACTAATTTCTAGTCACCAGTCACCAGTCACTAGTCACTAGTCACTCATCCCTGCTTTCAAACTTAAAGGAATAGTTTCTCATGATAGGATATATCAAAGGCCGTGTGACGGCCCTTTTCAAAGATTTCTGTTTTCTGGAAACAGGCGGCATCGGGTATCGGATCTTCATTTCCGATAAGACCCGTCAGCAGCTCGCGCCTGGGGAGGAGGCGAAGCTCTTCACGTACATGGCAGTCCGTGAGGATGCGATCCTGCTCTATGGTTTTCTCGGACAGGAAGAGCAGGAGCTCTTTCTGCTTTTGATCTCGATCTCTAAGATCGGGCCCAAGGTGGCGATGGGCATCCTCTCTGCCATGACGCCGGCTGCTTTTGTCGGTGCGGTGAAGGCACAGAATGTCACCCAGCTGACAAAGCTCCCCGGTATCGGCAAGAAGACGGCGGAGCGTCTTCTTGTCGAGCTCAAGGATAAGGTCGGTGTCTTTGCTTCGGTTGAAATGGAGATCCCTTCGGTCTCTGCGGCAGAGCAAGACGAAGGGATGAGCGGAGAAGCAGCGCGTGCACTCATGGCGCTCGGCTATGAGGCAGAAGAGATCGCGCCTGTCCTTAAGAGGATCGCGGGCGAGTATGACAATGTTTCTCAGCTCGTCGGAGCGGCATTGCGGGAGTTTGGGAAGAGCAGAGGATAGGGGTAGCCCCTTGGGTGTGCCGTCCTTTGATTGGGAGTGAAAGCTTCGCTTGAATGAGAAATTAGAAATGAGAAATGCGAAATGATGGTGCGGCGCGAAAAAATAAGGAAGCGCCGCAAAGCATAAATACGGCGATGCCAGAAGATGGCATTTAAGTCACTAGTCACCAGTCACTAGTCACTAGTCACTGGTCACTCGAGGCCACTTTCAAACTTATTGAAAGCTATGGAATCAATTTCCTTAAACCTTTTTCAAAGGAGTCTTCATGAAGAACAAATACATCAAAAGCCTTGGCGGTGAAGAGGAAGAGGTGCTCGGCAGCAAGGGGCGCATCGTTTCCACCGAAGAAAGCCCAAAAGACGAGTGGCAGACGACGCTTCGTCCGCAGCATCTGGACGATTATATCGGACAGGAAGCCTTCAAGAAGAATCTCAAGGTGTACATCGAGGCAGCGAAGTCGCGCAAAGAGCCGCTGGATCATGTGCTGCTCTATGGACCGCCGGGACTCGGCAAGACCACCATGGCGAAGATCATCGCCAATGAGCTGGGATCGCAGTTTAAAGTGACGAGCGGTCCGGCCATCGGGCGTCCGGGGGAGCTGGCTTCCATCCTGACGACATTGCAGGACCACGATGTACTTTTCATCGATGAGATCCATCGACTGAATCGGAATGTCGAAGAAATCTTGTACTCTGCGATGGAAGACTTTTCTCTGGATATTGTCATGGGGAAGGGGACTGGCGCCAGCTCCATCCGCATCGATCTTGCTCATTTCACGCTGATCGGCGCGACAACGCGGGCAGGCTCTCTCTCCGCGCCGCTGCGTGACCGATTCCTCATCACGAATCATATGCAGTTCTATGAACCGCAGGAGTTGAAAAAGATCATTACCCGTGCAGCGCACATCCTGCAGATCGAGATCGAGGACAGCGGGGCAGAGGAGATCGCTCGACGCTCGCGCGGGACACCGCGTATCGCGAACCGCCTTTTGAAGCGCATCAGAGACTTTGCGCAGGTGAAGGGGAGCGCGATCACAGCGGATATTGCCGCAGAGGCGCTGGCTGCGCTTCATGTCGATGAGATCGGACTTGATGATCTGGATAATCAGATCCTGAAGGCGATCATTTATAAATTCAATGGCGGTCCTGTCGGGATCGACACCATTTCTGCCGCTGTCAGCGAAGAGCGCGCGACCATCGAAGATGTCTGCGAGCCTTATCTCATGCAGATCGGCTTCCTCTCCCGTACCCCTCGTGGTCGTCTTGCCACTGAGGCAGCCTATGAGCACATCGGAGCAGCTTTTCCTATGAAAGGGGAAAAGTGATGCGGGACATACCGCAGCCGCATTTCCCTAAATCCCCTATAAGAAGGTATCTGTTTATGAAAAAATACATGGTCATTCTGCTGTCATTGTCTCTGCTGCTCTCCTTGGGGTCGGCATCCATGGCAGCGACGCAGCCGGTCCCTGGAAGATCTACAGTGACTATCCATAGATCGCCACGGGTGATCACCCGTAAGACCACGGGGCAGAAGAAGACGCAGTCATCTGCGGAGTCACATAGAAAAAGGACTGAGACAGGACAGATGATCGAGGTCGGGCTTCAGTCGGGAAGCGAGCTTTCTTTGACCGGACTTTCTGCGTTTCATGTGGAAGCGGGGAGCAGCCTCGGCTCTTATCCGGCGGGGACGCGGCTTACGATCTCTAAAAGCGGGAACGGTCTTTCTGTCAATGGAAAAAACGCGGGAGCCAAGATCTATTTCAGATCCAGCGGCAGCGGGGCTGCCTTTGCCGTGAAGGGAAATCAATATCGCGGCGTGATCAAGGCCATCGCTTCTCCTTCCGGCGTTACACTGGTGAATCAGGTCTCTATGGAGGACTACCTCAAGGGTGTCGTTCCCTGTGAGATCGTCCCTTCCTGGCAGATGGATGCCATCAAGGCACAGGCTGTGGCGGCCAGAACGTATGCTATGTTCCATAAGAATGGCTATCGCTCAGCCGGCTACGATGTGACAGACGACACACGCACGCAGGTGTATCGCGGCGTATCAGCAGAGACAGAGGCGACGAATCGCGCCGTCATGGAGACGGCGGGAGAAGTCGTCACCTACGGCGGCTCGCCGATCGATGCGGTCTTCCATGCGAGCGGCGGCGGCTATACGGAAAACTGTGAAAATGTATGGGGATCGGCAGTGCCATATCTCAAAGGCGTGCCGGAAGACAAGTACGCGACCCCATGGAAGAAGACGATTTCTCTCTCTTCCTTCATGAAGATGGCGGATGTCGGCAAACTGAAGGGGATCAAGCTGTCGGCCCTCCATATCGGAGAGGCTCATAAGACGAGTGACCGCGGGATTTCCGGACGCGTAAAGTCTGTGACACTTGTCGGTTCGAAGGGAAATCGGGTGGTTTCGGGGGACCGTCTGCAGCAGATCTATGACTTGAACAGTACACTTTTTGATCTGTCTGTCAGCGGAAATCAGCTCGTTATCACCGGCTATGGTTATGGTCATGGCCTTGGCCTTTCGCAATGGGGGGCAGAAGCCATGGCAGAAAAGCACGGCGGGGCCAAAGATTACTACAAGACCATCCTTACGCATTATTTCACCGGAACGAAAGTGGAGAAGGTATATTGAGGGGAGACGCTGGATACGCGCATACTTTGTTGTTTGATTTCATGAGGGATAACCCACTGAATCAATCAGCCCGTTTCCCCTTTATCATGGAGCATGTATATGAAGAAAAAGATCATATCCGCTTGTCTCGCTGCATGTTTCTCTCTTTCCCTGGGGGCAGTCATATCTGCAGAGACCATTCCGATCCGGCAGAAGGAAACGCTGGCAAGTCCATCAGCCCAGCAGATGAAAGCGGCTCCAGAGAAGCAGCCTAAGAAAGAAAAAGCGAAAAAGAAGAAAGAAAAAAAGAATAAGAAAGAGAATAAAAAGGCGGAGAATAAGGAAGCGTCACCCATCTCTCAGATGGACGAGCCATGGATCGAAGTGGGGCTCACTTCCGGCATGCGCCTCTCTCTTACCGGGCTCGAAGCGTGCCGGGGAACGGTCGATGGGAAGACCGTGAGCACCTATCGAAAAGGGGAGGAGTTCTCCATCTCACGCGCAGGGCAGATGATCTCCATCAATGGAAAAAAGCTCGGCACTGCGGTTTATCTCGAGCCTGTCCAGACCGAGCCGTCCTTTGCGGTGAAAGGAAATCGCTATCGCGGAAAGATGAAGCTCATCCCCTCCCCATGGAATGAGGGCGTGGTGATGGTGAATGTGGTGCCGATGGAGGAATATCTTCGCGGTGTCGTTCCGAGCGAAAGCATTCCTACATGGAGGATCGATGCACTGAAGGCGCAGGCTGTCGCCGCGAGGACCTATGCCCTCTATCACAGGAACGGTTATCGCGCATCAGGCTATGATGTGACCGATGATGTGGAGAGCCAAGTCTACAAAGGCGCCGGCGTGGAGACGAAGGCGACCGACGAAGCCGTCAGAGAGACCCGCGGCGAGGTCATCACCTATGAGGGGAAAGCGATCGATGCACTCTTTCATGCGGATGGCGGCGGCTACACGGAGTATGGCGAAAATGTCTGGGGGATTTCAAAGCCGTACCTGCAGGGCGTCCCCGAGGAGCTCTCCCTACAGACAAAGAAACCGTGGACAGTCACGCTGACGCGGGATGCGTTTTCGAAAAAACTGAGCGCGTCCGGCTATGGCGTCGGAAAGATACAGAATATCAAGCTGTCAAATCTGCAGTTTGGCAAAGTCCATTATGCGGGAGACCGCACACCGGCAGGCCGCGTGAAGAAACTCATCTGCCGCGGCAGCAGCGGCTGGGTGAGCCTCTCGGGAGTGATGATGAGAAAGATCTTCGGCCTCAGGAGTGCGATGTTTGATATCCTTTTCAAAGGAGATCAGCTCATCATCACCGGCTATGGCTATGGTCATGGTCTCGGCCTCTCTCAGTGGGGCGCGGAGGCCATGGCGGAAAAGCATGGCGATGGGAAAGATTATTATAAAGAAATCCTCGCGCATTACTATCAGGGGATAAAAGTGGAAAAGTGGTATCAATAAAAAGGTGCAAGGTTCAGGGTTAGCCCGTGGGGCTGGGTGTCCTTTGATTCTATTTGAAAGCCTCGTTTGAATGAGAAATTAGAAATGAGAAATGCGAAATGGTGATGCGGCGCAAAAAATAAGGAAGTGCCGCAGAGTTTTGATAGCGCTTCGCGCCGTCGTCATCTCGAGCGTAGCCGAGAGATCTCTCTTGCAGAATGGTCAGTGTACCATTTGCGCTATTTCGATCACCGCTTGCTTCAAATCCCAAATCCCTAGCCACTCATCTCTGCTTTCAAACTTGTGGGTACAGGGTTAGCCCTTTGGGCGGCTTCGCCCACTGATTATGAATGAAAGCTTTGCTCGAATGAGGAATTAGGAATGATGGTGGCGGCTCCGCCGCAAATATATATTTTGCAATTAGGAATGTTGTGGGCGGCCCCGCCGCAAATATATATTTTGCAGCGAAGCTGCCACCACAACCCTGAACCCATCAACCTGAACCCTGAACCCCAACCAACAATAAACAACGATCGATCAACAAAGCGAGGTACCAACTATGAATACACGATTTGGCGAATTTGGCGGACAGTACATTCCGGAAGTCCTGATGAATGAAGTCCAGAGAGTACAGAAAGCATTCGAAGAATGCAAGAATGATAAAAGCTTCCAGGATGAGCTGCATGATCTCTATGTGAACTACACCGGTCGTCCGTCTATGCTCTATGAAGCATTGAACATGGAAAAGGACCTGGGCGGACCGCGCATTTTCCTGAAGCGTGAAGATCTGAATCACACGGGCGCACACAAGATCAATAACTGCATCGGGCAGGCGCTCCTGGCCAAGCGCATGGGCAAGACACGCATCATCGCAGAAACAGGCGCGGGACAGCATGGCGTGGCAGCAGCCACCATTGCGGCGCTTTTCGGTATGGAGTGTGAGGTCTTCATGGGAGAGATCGACACCGAAAGACAGGCTCTGAACGTCTATCGCATGAAGCTCCTCGGGGCGAAGGTACATGTCGTCAAGACAGGCTCTCGCGTACTGAAGGATGCCGTGAATGCAGCGATGCAGGAATGGAGCCGCCGCTGTGATGATACGCACTACGTCATCGGATCGACCACGGGGCCGGCTCCGTTTCCGGAAATGGTCCGCTATTTCCAGAGCTGCATCGGCCGTGAAGCGAGAGCACAGGTCTTGGAGCGTACCGGCCGCCTTCCGTCCAAGGTCTATGCCTGTGTCGGCGGAGGCAGCAATGCAGCCGGCACCTTCTATCCCTTCGTGCAGGACAAGGATGTGGAGCTCATCGGCTGTGAAGCAGGCGGCAAGGGCATCGATACCCCCTACCATGCAGCGACTGTGAATCGGGGCCGCATCGGTGTCTTCCATGGCATGAAGTCCCTCTTCTGTCAGGATGATGACGGCAATATCACGGAAGTCTATTCCATTTCCGCCGGTCTTGACTACCCGGGCGTCAGCCCTGAGCATGCGTACCTGAACTCCATCGGCCGCGCCCGCTACGTGGCGGTCACGGATGAAGAAGCCGTTGAGGCCTTCGAATACCTTGCCAAAACGGAAGGCATCATCTGCGCCATCGAGTCCGCTCACGCCGTCGCAGGCATGATGAAGGAAATCCGGACGATGGATAAAAATGACATCGTCGTCATCACCCTTTCCGGCCGCGGAGACAAGGACGTCGCCGCCATCGCCAGATACCGCGGAGAGGATATCCATGACTGAGGGGACTGGTAGCTAGGGATTAGTGGCTAGGGACTAGTGACTGGTAGCTAGTGGCTAGTGACTGGTAGCTAGTGGCTAGGGATTAGGGATTAGGAGCGCCGAGTGACTGGTGACTAAGAGATCAGGAAACAGCAGACTCCCGTATCGTCATTTCGAGCGAAGCGAGAAATCTTTGTCATTCGCGGCTCAGTGGTCGATGTATGGAAATTCCAAAACGGGAAGCCTGTCATCAAGAGACCTTCGGGCATCGCCATTATTTATACTTTGCGGCGCTTCTGATTTTTATGCGCCGCACCACCACTCCTAACTCCTAACTCCTCACTTCTAACTAGAGAGCAAATTTTGAACCCCTTGAACCTATAGAACCCGCTCCCCCTCTTTCAAACGTAATCAAAGGTCAGCACGCCCCACGGGCTATCCCTGAACCTATACATACAGTAAAAGGAGCCTATTTATGAGCCATACAAGTGAAGCATTCAAGAAGGGGAAGGCGATGATCGCTTTCCTGACGGCAGGTGTCCCGTCGATGGAAGATACCGTGAAATATGTACTTGATCTGGAAAAAGCAGGCGTGGACCTGATCGAGATCGGCGTGCCCTTCTCCGATCCCATCGCCGATGGGCCGGTCATCATGGAAGCGGATGTGAAGGCGCTGGAGAACCATATCCACCTGCCGCAGGTCATGGAGCTGGTGAAGACGCTCCGCACGAAGACACGGATCCCGATCGTGCTCCTCACCTATTACAATCCGGTCTTCAATTATCCATCGGCTCGTTTCTTTGAGGAAGCGAAGGAGATCGGCATCGACGGCGTCATCATCCCGGATCTTCCTTTTGAAGAGCAGGGAGAGATCCGTCCGCTTGCGGATGCGAATGGCGTCGATATCATCCAGATGGTCGCTCCGACCTCGGAAGAGC
>FR879538.1:0-6514 GCA_000434475.1 Dialister sp. CAG:486 | reverse complement strand
AGCTTATCCGTGAGAGCCTGCGGCATGCGACCGGCTTTGTATATGTCGTTTCCTCCATGGGCGTCACCGGCATGCGCGGCCATATCCAGACTGACCTGCGTGAGATCATCCGCATCGCGCGTGAAACGACGGATACCCCGCTGGCTATCGGCTTCGGCATCCACACTCCGGAGCAGGCTGGAAGGATGGCCAAGCTGACTGACGGTGTCATCACCGGCAGTGGCGTCGTGGATATCATCAATAAGAATGGCAGCGATGCCTCCGAGAAGCTCACCGCATATATCCGCGGACTGAAGGCAGGCATGGCGCAGTAAGATCATAAAACAGGAAAACGATAGAGAGGCGCTCTATCGTTTTTTCTTTGGAGAGAATCTGTTACAATAGAAAAAAAGGAGGGATGAGAATGGATAACACAAGACGCAGAGCCTATATCAAAGAAAAGCTGCAGCAGGCGGATCACCGGCTGCGCGGGATGGATCTTGCGAAAGAGTGCGGCGTGAGCCGGCAGGTCATCGTGGGGGACATGGCGCTCCTTCGCGCCGAGGGGATGGATATCATCTCTACGCCGCGCGGATATTATCTGAAAAAAGAGAAAAAAGCCTGCCTTCGCATACTCGTCTGTCGTCACGATCGGGAGGCGACAGGAAAGGAGCTCACTGCCATCGTAAGAGCAGGCGGCATCATCCATGACGTGCGGGTGGAGCATGAGATCTACGGCGAATTGCACGGACAGCTGGAGATCAAGAGTGAAGAGGATGCAGTGTCCTTTGTGCGCGCGATGCAGGACAGAGGATCTCCTCTCCTCTCGGATATCAGCGGCGGCATCCATACCCATCTCGTCGAGACAAAGACGGAAGAAGAGATGGCGCAGGTGATCCATGCGCTGAGGGAGATCGGCGTGCTGTATGAGTGACTAGTGACTGGTGACTAGTGACTGATGCTTAGTGACGGTGACAGAGAGTAGGGAGTTCTGACGATGCAGGAATTTATCATACAAAAGGAAGAAGCAGGGCAGACGGTGATGAAGTACCTGACGCGGCTCTTGCCAGAGGTGTCCATGGGGCTTCTTCGTAAGAGCATGCGCAAGAAGAATATCGTCCTCAACGGAAAGAAGATCGAAGGAAGAGAAAAGATCGCCGCAGGTGACAGTGTGAAAGTCTGGTTCTCCGATGAGACAATCGAAAAATTTCGCAAAAAGAAAGAAGAATCGCCAAAGCGTGATTACCCTGACTTTGAAGCATGGGTCCTGTATGAAGATGAAAATATCGTCATCCTCAATAAACCGGCAGGCCTTCTCTCGCAGGGGGATACTTCCGGCGCTCCGTCCCTGAATGAAGCCCTTCTTGCCGCGCGGGAGAGCGGAGGCAGCGTCAAGCCCTCCATCTGCCACCGGCTGGATAGGAATACCAGCGGCCTCGTCGTGGCAGGTAAGACGGTGCGCGGACTGCAGGAAATGAATGCGCTCATCAAGGCGCGCGCTCTCACGAAAGTGTATCAGGCTCTCGTTTACGGGAAGACGCCGCCTTCGGGGATCTTGAAAGGGTATCTCGTCAAGGATCACGAAAGGAATCAGGTGCGCTATACCCCGTGCGCGGAACCGGGCGCGCTTCCCATCGAGACGCACTATGAGACGCTTGTAACGACAACGGCCCATGGCTGTACCTTTTCCCTCGTCCGTGTCAGGCTCGTGACAGGACGCTCGCACCAGATCCGCCTGCATTTTTCCTCCATCGGTCATCCGCTTTTGGGCGATCGGAAATATGGCAGTCGCGCGAGCCTTGCTGCATCAGAGGCGCTTCACATCCGCCGCCAGCTCCTTCATGCGGCCTCGCTCACCTTTCCTGCGCTTACGGATGATTTCGCCTATCTGTCCGGCAAGACATTCACCGCGCCTTTGCCTGCCGATTTCGCCTCTGTCTGTCATTTGGGGCGGCATGGCTTGACAGGTGAGAAATGCGGAAAACGGAACGGTGAGAACTGAGTCGAAGAATCTTGTGGACAGAGGGAAAGCGAGAGATCCTTCGGCTCAGGCGACAACTGTTCTGGCGAAGTCAGGCACACATTTTCCTTTCCGACCGCTCAGGATGACGGCGCGGTGGACTGCGCCATTCGTTATTCTGGGCGGCATGGAATGACAGGTGAGAACAGCGGAAAACGGAACGGTGAGAACTGAGCCGAAGAATCTTGCGGGCGGAGGGAAAGCAAGAGATCCTTCGGCTCAGGTGACAACTGTTCTGGCGAAGACAGGCACACATTTTCCTTTCCGACCGCTCAGGATGACGGCGTGGTGGACTGCGCCATTCGTTATTCTGGGCGGCATGGAATGACAGGTGAGAAAAGCGGAAAACGGAACGGTGAGAACTGAGTCGAAGAATCTTGTGGTGTTTGCAAGAAAGAGTTGATGACAGTGGGCTTTGTATACATTCTTACTTCAGCCAATCATAAGGTCTTGTATGTGGGCGTTACTAATGACTTACAGAGAAGGCTTTATGAGCACAAAAATCATATCGTTTTGGGGTATACGAGTAGATATCACGTCAATCAGCTGGTATACTTTGAGCAGTATAGCGATATAAAGGATGCTATTGCCAGAGAAAAGCAACTGAAGGGGTGGACGCGGGTCAAGAAAGAGTGGCTGATTTATCGCTTGAATCCAGAATGGGTAGACTTATCAAAAGCATGGGAAATATAGGATATGGTCAACGTCATTCTGAGCGGCGGCATGGAATGACAGGTGAGAAATGCGGGAAACGGAACGGTGAGAACTGAGTCGAAGAATCTTGCGGGCAGAGGGGAAGCGAGAGATCCTTCGAGCGGCGGGCAACCGTTCTGACAACGATTTATTTAGTATTTCCTTAACTTTCATACAACACGAGGTGTATCAATTACGGACTCCAGATTTTTGATCGTATTTGCAGACATTCTGCTTCCTCTTCTCTGCGGCATGGGCCTTAGGCGGTGGGGGCTTTCGAAGGACATCCTTCACTGGATCATCAAGGCGAATGTGGTGGGCGTGTCTACGTTTCTTTCCATTGTTTCCTTTTGGTCGGTGCAGGTGACAGCGGAGCTTTTGTGGCTTCCGATCTCTACGCTGCCCATCTGCTTCCTGCCTGTCGCGGTCTTCTATGCCTTAGAGCGGCACCGCTTCTCGGATGCGCGGGAGCAGGGGAGCTACCTCATTTCCATGATGCTCGGAAATATCGGGACACTCGCGGGGCTCTGTGCGTATGTCCTCTTCGGCGCGGTCGGCTTTGCCTATGTACAGCTCATCGCAGTGCCGCAGATCCTGATCATCGTACTCTTCTGCTTTCCGATGAGCCAGTACTACTATGACAAGTGGGCGAATCACGGCGAGGGGAAAAAGATGGAGATCCATCTCTTGCGTCTGCTCTGCACGTGGAATCAGCTTCCTGCCGTCGGCGTGGTCATCGGTCTGACGCTTGCGGGGCTCGGGGTGGAGAAGCCGCCGATGGTCACGACGCTTTTCACGATCCTGATCCATGCGGGGGCTTGGATGGGAATGGTGCCTGTCGGCTATGATTTGAACCTTTCGGCGGTCAAGGAATATGGGGGAAGGCTTTGGCCGATCTTCCCGGTGAAATTCATCCTGCTTCCGGCGGTGATGTATTTCCTGACGAGTGTATTCGTCTCGGATGCGACCATCCTGACCTGCGTGGTACTCGCAGCCGCGGCGCCGACAGCCATCTTCGCTGTGGCGTCTTCGCAGCTTTATGGACTCAATGTCAATCTCGCAGAGTCCTCCTTTCTCACGACGACGCTCGCTTTCCTCTTCGTGCTGTACCCGGTGATCTACTGGTGGGAGAAAATGAATTAGGAATGAGGAATGGTGGTGCGGCGCATAAAAAACAGACGCGCCGCGGAAGTTTGAAATTAGCGACTTTCTCGTATCGAAAACCTAATCCCTAGCTACTAATTCCTAGTCACCAGTCACCAGTCACTAGCCTACGTTTTTTCATAGAGAGCACCTCCGGAAAGATGATAATCCTATCCTCACTATTTAAGGAGGGTTATGACGAAGCATTGCATGAAAATACATGCCAATTCTACAAGAATTTTTATACATAGCGTCGTCGACATCCTTCTTAAATAGCTCGCTATTCGCGTCGGATGTCTCCTCGCTATGCATAAAACTTCAAGAGTAAAATCTGACAACGATTGAATCAGTGTTTCCCTAACAGATCACATTCTCCTGCTCCCCTTTCAGGTATGCGCGGAGGTTGTCCATCACGATGACGGCACGGCGGGCCATGGCTTCCTCGGTGAAGAAGCCGACGTGCGGGGTGAGGACGGTGTTTGGCGCAGAGAGGAGAGGATCGTCCTCGGCGAGCGGAGGTTCGCCGTCAAAGACATCGATGCCGGCGCCTGCGATCTTTCCTTCCCGGAGGAGGTCAGCGAGGGCGGCATTGTCGATGACTCCACCACGGGCGGTATTGATGAGGATCGCTCCCGGCTTCATGAGAGAGAGCTTTTCACGGGAGAGGAGGCCGCGCGTCTCGCTTGTGAGAGGCAGGTGGACGGAGATGATGTCGCAGGTGGAAAGCAGGGTGTCCAGGTCGGTATAGGTGATGCTCGCTGCCTTCCGGGAGCGGCTGTAGCCATAGACATCGGCGCCGAATGCGGAGGCGATGTCTGCGACACGTCGTCCGATGGCACCGGTACCGATGATGCCGAATTTCCGATGGCCGATCTCGATGCCCATGAGGCCTGCACTGGTATTGCCATTTCTGGCAGCGCATCCGCCTTCGGACAGCTTGCGGTAGAGGGCAAGAATGAGCGAGAATGTAAGCTCGGCCACGGACTCGGTCGAGTAGCCGGCACAGTTCGAGACGGCGATGCCCTTTTCTTTGCAGTAATCAATGGCGACATGGTCGACGCCGGTGAATGCGATGCAGAGGTATTTAAGCGATGCGGCTTTCGCGAGCGCTTCCTTCCGAAGCGGGTAATTGGCAATGACGGCAAGGTCAGCATCCGCAAGGCGATCGCCCAATTCATCCTGGTCTTTTGGCAGGCTGTCATAGGTGGTGATGGTGAAGCCGTCTTTTTGGAGATCCGCCGTCAATGTATCAAGCAGGGCGCTGCTGATGGCGAGTGGCTGTGCGATGACGATGTGTTTCATGAGAAGGACTCCTTTCATTGAGGAATAGCCCAAGGGGCATGCCGCCCCCTTGAGTGCGTGTGAAAGAGGTTCAGCGGGTTTTGTGGGTTCTACGGGGAAGGCGGGGAAGGCGCGGCGCGTTCGTCATCCTGAGCGGAGAAAAACGTCGTATTTGAAAAAATGGCTTATCTGAAACAGGAGAACTGAGTCGAAGGATCTAAGCGCCGCAGAATATATAATGGGCGATGCCCGCAACAGGCATTTTAGTCACCAGTCACGAGTCACCAGTCACTCTGAGCTCGGAGCTCCTAATCCCTAATCCCTGGACACTTTTTTAAAAGACAACACCACTCTCCCCGGCAGCTGGGAGAGGAAGACACCGGCGGTCATGGAGAGGACGCCGATCATCTGGCGGGCGGTGAAGCTTTCATCGAGGAAGAAAACACCTGCCATACCGCCAAAGACCATTTCCATGCTGAGGATCATTGAGGCTTCGGTGGGCGGGAGATATTTCTGCCCGACGGCCTGCAGCGTGTAGGCGACGCCTGTCGAGAGAAGACCGGTATAGAGGATCGGCCACAGGGCGCCTCCGATGTCGGAGAGAGTCGGCGTTTCGAAAAGAAAGGCAAGAATGAAATTCAGGACGCCGGCGACAAAGAACTGCCCTGAGGAGAGGAGGATGGGAGAGAAGCGCTGTGTGAGGTAGGTCATGGCGTGGATCTGGATGGTGAAGCCCAGTGCACAGAGCAGCATCATGAGGTCGCCGGAGCTGATAGAGAAGTCTTCGGTGATCGACATGAAGTACACGCCGGCCATGGCGAGGAGAGCGCCTGCGATGTGCGTTATGCGGAGCGTTTCCTTGAGGAAGATCCCCATGATCGGCACCATGAGGATGTAGGTCGCAGTGAGGAAGCTGGCTTTCGAGGCGGTGGTGTACTGAAGCCCCACCTGCTGAAGCGTCGCACCGGCAAAGAGCGGAAGCCCTACCATGAGGCAGGCAGCCGAGAGCGGCATATTCTTAGGAAGCGGCGGAGACGCTTCGTGTGTCGTAAGGATGATGGGGACGAGCGCAAGCGAGCCTAAGAGGAAACGGACGCCGTTAAATGTATATGGCCCGACGGACTCCATTCCGACCACCTGTGCGGCGAAGGCAAAGCCCCAGATGAGTGCTGCCAAGAGCAGCAGTAAACGGTATTTCATGGTATTCTCCTTTGGATGATGTATAATAGTTATTATAACAGATGAAAGTGAATGCTGCGGATGATTTCGCAGACTTGCAAAAAAGAAGTAGCCGGTGATTTGTGGCTAGTGGTCAGGGATAAGGAGTGACTAGTGACTGGTGACTTGTGACTAGGAATTAGTAGCTAGGGATTAGGTTTGCGATACGAGAAAACCGCT
>FR879537.1 GCA_000434475.1 Dialister sp. CAG:486 | reverse complement strand
AGCGAGAGGCTTTCAAGCGTAATCAAGGGACGACCCGCCCCACGGGCGAACCCTGAACCCTGAACCCGACAACCTTCCCTCTTTTTCCATTGTGTTCTATGCTTTATTGTGCTAAAATGGGATTAGAAATCATACAATGTATGAATATGCGTGTTATAATATAAATAAGACGTATACAGTTGGGAGGTCGTTTCATGAAACCGGTCATTCATGTCGGCATCGATGTGGGATCCACAACGGTCAAAGTGGCGGCTTTGTCGCCTTACATGAAACTTTTATTTGGCAGGTATGAGCGTCATATGTCGGATATCCGCCATATGGCGATGGTACTTTTGCATGAGCTCAAGGAGAAGTTCTCGGGCTATCGCATCACGGCTTCGATCTCCGGCTCGGGCGGTATGGGACTTGCGAAGGTGATGGGGCTTCCTTTCTGTCAGGAGATCTTGGCGGAGACGAAGGCGGTGCAGACGTTCCACCCGGAGACGGATGTCATCATCGAGCTCGGGGGTGAGGATGAGAAGATCACGTATCTTCAAAATGGCGTGGACCAGCGCATGAATGGCGCGTGCGCCGGTGGGACGGGGGCTTTCATCGACCGCATGGCGTCTCTCCTCTCGGTGGATGCAGCCGGGATGGGAAGGCTCGCAGAGAAGGCGGAGCGGATCTATCCGATCGCATCCCGCTGCGGGGTCTTTGCGAAGACGGATATTCAGGCGCTTTTGAATGAAGGAACGTCGAATGAGGATATCGCGCTCTCCGTCTTTCAGTCGGTGGTGAACCAGACGATCTCGGGGTTGACCTGCGGCCGCCCGATCCATGGGAAGGTGGCATTTTTAGGCGGTCCTTTGACGTATCAGCCGATGCTTCGCAAGCGCTTTCAGGAGACGCTTCACATCGCAGATGAGGATATGATCGTCCCTCGCCACGGGGAGCTCTATGTGGCGATCGGGGCGGCGCTGTCTGCGATGCATGACAAGCCGATGGATCTTGACAGCTGGCTTTCTCGCATGGAAGAGGAGAAGGATGTCCGCCTTGGCACATCGAAGACGCTTCCCCCGCTTTTTGAGGGAGAGGCGGACTACGAGGCATTCAAGGAGCGGCACAGTCATTTCCGCGTGCCGCGGGGCGATATTTCTGCGGCGAAGGGCTCTGTCTGGCTCGGCATCGATGCGGGCTCGACGACGATCAAGGCGGTACTGCTCGACGAGGAGGATCGCATCCTCTATGAGTACTATGGAGGAAATCAGGGGACGCCGCTTTCGGGTGCGCGCCGGATCCTGGAGGATCTGTATGCCAAGCTCCCGGAGGGCGTGACGATCGCCGGAGCAGGTGTGACAGGCTATGGTGAGGAGCTCATCAAGCGGGCGCTTGAGACGGATGTCGGGGAAGTGGAGACGATGGCGCACTATCGCGGTGCGAAGCATTTCCTCCCCGATGTCACGACGATCCTGGATATCGGAGGGCAGGATATGAAGTGCTGCCGCATCAAGGATGGTGCGGTGGATGATATCCTTCTCAATGAGGCCTGCTCGTCGGGCTGCGGGTCGTTCCTTGATACCTTTGCCCGGTCGCTGGGGATGGATATCGGGCATTTCGCCAAGATCGCTCTCTCAGCCAAGCATCCGGTGGATCTGGGCTCTCGCTGCACGGTCTTCATGAATTCCCGTGTGCGGGAGGCACAGAAGAATGGCGTCTCGGTCGCAGATATTTCTGCCGGACTTTCTTATTCGGTCATCAAGAATGCGCTTTACAAGGTCATCCGCCTGAAGAAGGCGTCTGACCTGGGCGAGCGGATTGTGGTGCAGGGCGGGACCTTCTACAATGATGCGGTGCTTCGCGCGCTGGAGCTGCTCCTCGGAAGAGAGGTCATCCGTCCGGATGTGGCGGGGCTGATGGGGGCGTATGGCATGGCGCTCATCACGCGGGATACCTGTCCGGCGGGGCATGTGTCCACGCTTGTGACACCGGAGAAATTGAAGACGCTGTCGTATACGAATGAAATGAAGCGCTGCCCGGGCTGCGGCAATCACTGCATGATCACGCTGACGCGATTCAATGATGGCCGTGCCTTCGTCTCGGGGAATCGCTGTGAACGCGGGGCCTCCCTCATGCTGACGGGCAAGAGCGCGCCGCACTCATCGCTCCCGAATATGTACCGCTGGAAGGAGGATGTCATCTGGCATCGCCGTCCGCTTTCTCCGAAGGAAGCGAAGCGCGGCACGGTCGGCATCCCGCGCGTGCTCAATATGTATGAGGACTTCCCCTTCTGGCATGCCTTCTTCGGCCGCCTCGGCTACCGTGTCCTCACATCCTCGGAGCAGATCCGCGAGATCTCTACAGAAGCGATGGAGACGATCCCGTCGTATTCCGAGTGCTTCCCGGCGAAGCTCGCGCACACGCATGTGGCAGATCTTGCAAAGCACCATCCGGATTTCATCTGGTATCCCTGCATCGACAAGGGGCCGGATGAGGGCAGTACGAACAGCTACCACTGCCCGATGGTCGCATCGTATCCGGAAAATATCGAAGCGAATATGGATGAGATCTTAAGGAAGTACAAGGTGAAGCTGCTGCATCCCTTCCTGCCGCTGCATGCGCCGAAGCGGCTCTTGAAGCAGCTGAAGAAGGCCTTTGCGCCGATGGGCGTCTCTTCGTCCGAGCTTGAGAGCGCGATCCATGCGGGCGAAGCGGCGGAGCGCGAGTACAAGGAAAGACTGCTCGCTGAGACGAAGCGGGTGCTGGCGGAAATCAGGGAGAAGCATGAGATCGGCATCGTGCTCGCCGGACGTCCGTACCATGTGGATCCGGCGGTGAATCACTCGATCCCGGATCTCATCAACCAGCTCGGCATGGCGGTGCTTTCGGAAGACGGCATCGCGATGGTCGGCGGTGAATATCCAAATCTCCGCGTCATGAACCAGTGGACGTGGCACAGCCGCCTGTACCGTGCGGCAGACTATGTGACGCGCCATCCGCATCTGGAGCTCGTCGAGCTGAATTCCTTCGGCTGCGGGCTGGATGCGGTCGTGACGGATCAGGTGCAGGAGATCATGCACCAGCGCGGCCGGCTCTATACCTGTCTCAAGATCGATCAGAGTTTGAACCTGGGCGCTGTACGCATCCGCCTGCGTTCGCTCAAGGCAGCCATCGAGGAGCGCGGCGAAGAGACGGGAAGCGCAAAGCCGATCGAGTATCCGAAGGCGGTCTTCACGGAAGCGATGAAGCGTGACAAGGACTACACCATCCTGGCACCGGAAATGTCGCCCATTCATTTCCCCATCATCGAAGTCGCAGTCCAGCGGGAAGGCTACCACATCGAGATCATTCCGCCGATCCATGAGGATATCGACAAAGGGCTTTCCTGCGTGAATAACGACGCCTGTTATCCGGCGATCATCACCATCGGCTCTCTCATGCGTGCGCTCACGTCAGGGAAATATGATCTTTCCAAAACGGCAGTCATGCTGTCCCAGACGGGCGGCATGTGCCGTGCGTCGAACTATGTCGGATTCCTGCACAAGGCATTAGACGAAGCGGGGCTTTCGGATATCCCTGTGATCTCCCTCAATACCCATGGCTTCGAGCCCCAGCCGGGCTTCCATTTCTCCCTTTCGATGGGACGGCGCATGATCCAGGCTGTCATCTACGGCGATGCGCTGCAGCAGTGCCTCTACCGTACACGCCCTTATGAGAAGGAGCCCGGCAGCGCAGAGACTCTCTGCCGCAGCTGGCAGAAGCGCTGCATCGAAGCCATCCTTTCCGGCGAGTCCTACACATCGTATAAAAAGAATATCGCAGGCATCATCCAGGACTTCGACCGCCTGCCGCTTTCCGATATGCCGCGCCGTCCGCGCATTGGCATCGTCGGGGAGATCTACGTCAAGTTCAGCCCCATCGCCAGCAATGACATCGTCCGTACCATCGAAGCGAATGGCGGCGAAGCCGAGGCGAGCGGTATGCTCGATTTCTTCCTCTACGGCTCGCTTGACAGCCGTTTCCAGCGGAAATATATGGATGGCACCATGAAGGAAGACCTGAAGGACACTTTTTCCCGCTACCTCTTCGAATGGTATCGGAAGCCGCTCGAAAAGGCGGTGAAAAGATCGCAGCGTTTCCATGAGATCACCGGCATCGGGAAGATGGCCAAGCGCGCCTCCCAGTACCTTTCACTCGGCAACCGCGCGGGCGAAGGCTGGTTCTTAACGGCTGACATGATCGATCTTCTCTATCATGAATGCCGCGGTATCGTCTGCCTGCAGCCCTTCGCCTGCCTGCCGAATCACATTACCGGGGAAGGCATGGTGCATAAGCTGCATGCAGCGTATCCGGAAGCGGTCTTCCTCGCCCTCGATTGCGATGCCAGCGCGAGCGAAGTGAATCAGGAAAACCGACTGAAGCTGATGATGAATGCTCTCACGGAAAAGACGAAAGCGCCGAAGGAAATGTCTTTCATTCAGAAAACCATGAATCTTAGAAAGGGAACCACACTATGATGAGAAAATTGACCGGCAAGGGCGAGCGCGTCCGTGAAAAGATGATCGAGACCACGGTTCACATCCTGCAGCAGCAGGGCTTCAAGAAAGCCACAGTCCGCTCCATCGCCAAGGCAGCCGGCGTCAATATCGCCTCCGTGCGCTACTACTTCGGCTCCAAGGAAGAGCTCATCGGTGCGGCGCTCGAGTACATGATGGGCAATCTGGAGAATATCGTCTCCTACCTCGATGACAACCGCCTGACGGCGAGTGAAAGGCTGAAGAAATACATCATCGCCTACTTCCACCTGGCCCGCGAGCACCCTGCTCTCTTCCGTTCCATCTCGAATCCTTCGAGCGAGGACGCCAAGGACACCTACTTCATTTACCTCTCTCTTCTCCACAGCCAGTGCTGGGAGAAGGTCATTCGCAATGTGGCGGAGGTCACCGGCTATACCGATGAAAAAGACCTCGAGCTCAAAGCCATGCAGATCTTCGCAGCCGTCGAATTTCCTATCATTCTGGAAAGCAATAAGGGAAATTCCTTCATCCAGGGATACACCGACGACGCGACGCTTTCCCGCTATGTCGACCTCCTTCTCGATAATGTGGATGAGAAAAAGGAAAAGAATGAGTACCTGAAGGAGATCCTGCAGAAGAGTAAATAGTGGCTAGTGACTAGTGACTAGGGATTAGGGATAATCCCAGCTGGCGTGCAAATGAAAGAGCCATGAACAGTTTTGTTCATGGCTCTTTTGTTTATGGTGCATGTCTGATAGCAGGAAACGGAAATACCGTATCGCGGAAAGTGGAAAAGTCGCGTTTCTCGTATCGTCATCCCGAGCGAAGTCGAG
>FR879536.1 GCA_000434475.1 Dialister sp. CAG:486 | reverse complement strand
AGTTGCTGAATGCAGCAGAGAATCCATCTTTGTCTCGTGATGAAGTGAGAGTGATTCTGCAAGACCAGGGGGAATCGTTTGAGGATTTCTTTTTGAAAAATTAACAGGAATGGGTAGGTTGTTGGCTGTCAGACTTAGGACATCGCCTCCTCGGGGGAGAATAAAAAGAGGGGGGCATTTTCTCAGCCAACGGCTGGTTGTATGGTTTTTATAAATACAAGGCGATATACTCTCATATTTGATATGTGTCAAATTGTTTTTATCCCGTTTAGTATTGAAACCATACAACCGGCCTTACAGTCGCAGGGAATACCCCCTTTTGGTGCCTTCGGCACCACCTTTCCCCCAAAGGGAGCACTGTCCTACGGACCTATCATCTGTATTTAATAACAACCAACAACAATCTACGCATCAGTGTATACTGAATGCTAGTGATATCTAATCGGAGGTGGTGATTTCTTTGAAAAAACGATGGTTTGCTGACGGTATACTGACGAGCTCTGTGGTTCTTACCTTAGGGGTAGCTCCGTTTCAGGGGGAGAGCCCGTGGCTCGCAGGGTTGTTTCATATGTCTTTTGCGGCGGCGGTGGGCGGTTTTGCGGACTGGTTCGGCGTGACTTCTTTATTTCGCAGGCCCCTTGGCATTTCCTGGCGAACGGATTTGATCGCGAAGAATCGGGAAATGATCGTATCCATTGCGAAGGATATGGTGGTGAATGAGCTTTTGACCAGGGGGCGGCTGTCGGAGATTCTCCGGCAGCATGTGCCTTCTGATGTGGTGGCGCACTGGCTGACAGTCCATAGGGATCTGACGGAGAAGCTGGCAGCAGATGTAATTCACATGGTGCTGACTGTATTTCCTGCGGAATCGATATGGACGATGTCCAGTGAGGCGATCGAGAGAAAAGCGGCAGATATAGACTGGGCGGGGCATATGGCCAAGGTGATGGCGGCATTCCGCGATTATCCGAAGAAGGAGCTTTTGACGGAGGCTTTGGCGGCCGAGGTGAAGGGCTTTCTGCAGGCTGAGGTGACGCAGGAAGAAATCCAGCGAGTCTATCTTTTGGCTTGGCGGAAATATAATGATAAGGGCGGGCTTCATTCCCTCTTCCGGGATGCGGTAGAGGATCGGGATGCAGAGATGGTAAAAAAGGTGCAGGAAAAGATGTTGTCCTTGTCAGAGGCTTTGACGGATCCGGAAAGTGAGCTTCGCCAAAAGATGGGAGAGGCCTATGATGCAATGATCGTCCAGCTAGAGACCAATGAGGTTTGGAAGCGGCAGGTCAATGGTGCTACGCAGAAGTTGATTCGTCGCTTATTGTCTGGGAAAGGGCGGAATTGGTTCATTTCCTTGTGGCAGGAAAAGAAAGAGCCACTGGCGCATCGGTTGGCAGAGGCTTTACTTTCTTTGATAGACGGACAGCTTTCTGCTCAGGAGAAGCGGCGGGATTTCGATGCCTTCTTCTTACGTCTGGTGCGGCCGCATGTGGGATGGATGCATCGCATGGCGGCGTCGGTGGTGGAGAAGGCTTTGGCTGGTTATGATGGCCGGACGATGGCGTCCTTGGCAGAAAAATCTGTATCTGAAGATGTGGCGGTCATTCGTATCAATGGTTCTCTGTGGGGAGCTTTCTTGGGAGCGGCCTTTTTTGCTGTATCACTCCTATGGGAAACACTGATGCAATAGTTGCCCAATTTACTCTTGGATTTTTATGCATACTGATAACCATCAATCATCAACCGTAATATAAGG
>FR879535.1:17456-20138 GCA_000434475.1 Dialister sp. CAG:486 | reverse complement strand
ACTGCGGCGAAGCCGCCACCACAACCCTGAACCCTGAACCCTTTCCCCTATTTCTCAAAGGAGCCTTTTATGGAGGAACGCAAACTTGCCCGCTGGCTTTCCCGCTACGACGGGCCGCCGCTCACACTGATGGAGGTGTGCGGGACGCATACCTCTGCGCTGTACCGCTGCGGCATCCGTCAGATGCTCCCGCCGCAGATCACCTTCCTCTCCGGACCGGGCTGTCCGGTGTGTGTGACACCGACGTCCTACATTGATAAGCTCGTCCGCTATGCGCTCACTCCGGGCTGTCAGGTGATGGCCTTCGGCGATCTCCTCGCCGTCCCGGGCAGCCGGATGTCACTCTCCGGTGCGGAGGGCAGGGGCGGGCGCGTGGATTTCTTCTACGATCCGGAAGAGGTGCTCGCCAAGGCGGAGGCTGATCGCAAGACCACCTTCATCCTTGCCGCCGTCGGCTTTGAGACGACGGCGCCTGTCTGGGCGGATCTCATCCGCCACGTCTATGAGGAGCACATCCCGAATGTCCGCTTCCTGACGGCGCTCAAAACGATGCCGGGGGCGATGTCGCTGATCTCCGGAGAAAGCCACATCGATGGCTTCCTCTGCCCCGGTCATGTCGCCGTGATCACAGGATGCCGTCCGTTCAAAAAACTGGCGGAAGAAACGGAAGAGACGATGGTGATCGGCGGCTTCTCGCCCGCTGACCTTCTCCGCGCACTGACGCGTCTCGTGCTTGCGGCGTCGCAGAAAAAGAGGGGACTATGGAATGAGTATCCGAGCGTTGTGACGGAAGAGGGCAATCCGAAAGCACTGGCTCTCCTTGCGGATGTTTTCACGCCGGGGGATGCCGTGTGGCGCGGTCTTGGGACGATCGCAGGCTCCGGGCTTTATCTCCGGGAGAAATACCGTGCGCTCGATGCGGGCAGCTGGGGACTCGTAGAAGACCAGATGCCCGCCGGCTGTCGCTGCGGCGATGTCCTGACAGGTCGCATCACGAGCGAAGAATGTCCCTGCTTCGGCCGTGCCTGCACGCCTGAGCATCCTGTCGGTGCCTGTATGGTCTCCTCCGAGGGTGCCTGCTGCATCACCTATCGGGAGAAGTGATTGCGTGACTAGGGATTAGTGACTAGGGATTAGAGATTAGGATTCTCCAGCATCGTCATCCCGAGCGTAGCCGAGGGTCTCTACTGCACTGTGGGAATCAGCGTGTATGCGCCGGGGGAAAACGATGTCTTGGTGCTGCCGAACATCAGGCAATGAGCATTCTGCTATAGAGATTTCTCGGCTATGCTCGAAATGACGACGGCGCGAAGCGCTATCAAAATTCTGCGGCGCTTCATTATTTTATGCGCCGCACCACCATTTCTCATTTCTAATTTCTCATGCAAGCAAAGCTTTCATTCGAAATCAAGGGACAGCACGTCCTCGGGGCTAACCCTACACCTATTTTCAGCCAACAAACAACAAGGAGCCACCTATGAATATCGAACTTCGCCACGGGAGCGGCGGCGAGGAGACGGGGAAGCTCATCGCCTCTCTCTTTGCCAAATACCTGACAAATCCCATCTTAGACCGTATGGAAGACGGCGCGGTGCTGCCGCCCCTCTCCGGCGTGCCTGTCATGACGACGGACAGCTTTGTCGTCTCGCCGCTCTTCTTTCCAGGGGGCGACATCGGACGGCTCTCCGTCTGCGGGACGGTGAATGATCTGGCCTCGATGGGGGCAAGGCCTCTCTATCTGACGGCGGGCTTCATCCTTGAGACGGGACTTTCCACCGATGTGCTGGAGCCGATCGTCCGCTCCATGGCAGAGACGGCGAAGGAGGCGGGCGTCACGATCGTGGCCGGTGATACAAAGGTCATCGAAGGGAAGGGCGGCCTTTACATCAATACCGCGGGCCTTGGCGATCGCGCGCCGGACTGTGAGATCTCCTCCGGAAATCTTCACGATGGGGATGCGATCCTCGTCACGGGGACGCTTGGCGACCATCATGCCGTCATCCTCACAGAGCGCATGCAGATGAAGACGACGCTTGCGAGCGACTGTGCGCCACTGAATCATCTGGTGGAAGCCCTTTTGGCGGCGAAGCTGCCCGTCCATACCATTCGCGACATCACGAGAGGGGGACTGGCGACCGTTGCCAATGAGCTGGCAGAAGCCTCCGGCGTTTCCATCACGCTCTCCGAAGAGGCACTGCCGGTCAGAGAAGAGGTCAAAGCGCTCTCCGGCATCCTGGGGCTTGATCCATTGACGATGGGAAACGAGGGCAAGATGCTGATCGCGCTCCCTGCCGCCGAGGCAGAGACGGCGCTTCGCATCCTTCGCGCGCTCCCCTATGGGACAGAGGCCGAAGAGATCGGGCGCGTCAGCACGGGAAGCGGCGTGCATCTTAAGACTCTCTACGGTGGACGCCGCCGCATCCTTCCGCTTCGGGGAGAGGGCCTGCCGAGGATCTGCTGAGAGAAAGTCGGGGATGAGTGACTAGGGATTAGGGATTGGAAGCAAGCGGTGATTGAAATAGCGCAATTGTTGCACTAATGGTTCTGCAAGGAAGATCCCTCGGCTTCGCTCGGGATGACGATACGTGCGAAGCACCATCAAAATTTCTCGGCGCTTCTATTATTTTATGCGCCGCACCAAACCTTTTGAACCCGTAGAACCTACAGAACCTGCTGAACCTC
>FR879535.1:0-17421 GCA_000434475.1 Dialister sp. CAG:486 | reverse complement strand
AACCTCTTTCAGCCGCAATCAAAGAGCATCACGCCCCACGTGCCAACCCCGAACCCATTCCATAAGGAGAACATCCATGATCTATAAATTTCACAGCCGGCCGAATGGCTGGGAGGGCATCACCCCCCATATTTACAAGGAAAATCCCGGGGTCTTTCGCGATGTGACGAAGCAGATCCTTTTTGACAGCGAAGCCGACCTTCCGGTGCAGTTCCGTTATTTTCAGGTGGAGAAGGACGGCTTCTCTTCGCTGGAAAAGCATGAGCATATGCATCTCGTCTTGATCTTCAAAGGGAAGGGCCATGCGCTTCTTGGAAGTGATGTGCATGAAGTCGGGGAAGGGGATCTCATCACCATCCCGCCCTGGCAGTGGCATCAGTTTCGCGCGGACGCAGGAGACATCCTGGGCTTCCTCTGCCTCGTGAACCATGACCGCGACATCCCCGTCTATCCGACGGAGGAGGAGCTTTTGGCGCTCAAAAGAGATCCGGAGATCGAGAAATTCTTGAAAAAGTAAGGAGCATATATGTTTGAGAACAAGTCGACGATCATTTTTGATATGGACGGGACGCTGATCGACTCCGTCGGCGTGTGGAACCAGGTAGACCTCCGGCTGATCCAAACGCTTGGCGGGCCTGCTATGGCAGAGGGCGATATCCAGCAGAGAAGAGAGCGCTTCCTAAAGGAGCATCGGGATGCGAAGAAGCCGTATCTTTCTTACTGCGAGGAGCTGGGGAAAACGTATGCCTCTGCCTGGCAGGCCGAAGACATTCTGCAGGAGCGTTACCGCATAGCGCAGCATTTCCTGAAGGAGGTCGTGGACTACAAGCCGGGCGCACCGGAGGCGCTCCATGCTTTCAAGGAAGACGGGAAGACACTCGTGATCGCCAGCACCACGCGCCGCGGTAATATGGAAGTATATCGGAAGGAAAATAGAAGCATCCGCAGCAAAGCACCGCTTGATTCCTGCTTTGCGAGGATCTACACGCAGGAGGATGCGCCGGAGATCAAGCCAAGCCCGGCCATCTATCTCAAGGTCATCGAGGATATGGGCCTTTCCAAGGAAGAATGCTTCATCTTCGAGGATTCGCTGGCGGGTGCGGCCGCGGCAAGAAATGCCGGCATCGACTTCGCCGTGATCTATGACCACTACTCCGACGCCGACCGCGAAGAGCTTGATCAGATGACGCCGTATCAGTTTGGGGATTGGGAGGACGTCCTTTCCGTCATCCGAAGAGAAAGGCGTTTCCCTAGTATTGCGTTTTCTAAATAACTGGCATTTAAGTCAACTTCTGAATCAAGTTAGGAGTGAGGAGTTAGGAGTGAGGAGTGAAGGTGCGGCGCATAAAATGAGGAAGCGCCGCAGACTTTTATATAAATGACTGACAAGCTGTTTTATATAATGAGGGGGGGTATTGGGACACTATATGAATGGTGTGCCCCTTCCAGCACTTCTCACTTCTCTCTAAGTCCAGAAGTCCATCTGGCTCTGAGGGGTCGATAGAGTCGGTGTCCAAAGGCTGCATTTCAGTCACCCGTCACTTCCTATCCCTTTGACATCTGCCCTTTTTCATGCTATCATTCTCCAATAAGTGAGGGAGTAGCAGCCACTTCGGTGGAGCCCGTCAACATACTGGCAGTTACCCGTACATCCTGCCTGGCTTGCTTTAAAAATGCGAGACTCACGTGCATAGTTTTCGGCTATGCGCGGGGTCTTTTTTGGTGGGTGGAAAGCGCTTGAAATGACCATGAGAGACTGGTCACGCATCCCTTTCGGCTAAGCCGCACAGCCTATTTCATTTCGGGGAGATATCAATGAGTGGTTTATTTATTTTGAACAGTGTCCTGCTCGGCGTGGGACTTGCGATGGACGCCTTTTCCGTCTCGCTTGCGAATGGCCTTGCAAATCATTTCCTCCGCATCCGCACCATGTGTCTCATCGCGGGGACCTTCGGCTTCTTCCAGTGGCTGATGCCGATGGCAGGCTGGGCGTGTGTGAACCGGATCGTCGATCTTTTTCAGGTCCTGCTCCCGCTCGTGCCGTGGGCATCGCTGGTCCTGCTCGTCGCCATCGGCGGGCTCATGATCAGGGACGGTCTCTCCGGAGATGAAGAGGACGTCAAAGTCAGCGTGGGCCTCCGCTACCTGCTGCTCCAAGGGCTCGCGACCTCCATGGACGCGCTCTCCGTCGGCTTCACCTTGGTGGAGTACCCCTTCGCCAAAGCGATGCTCGCAAGTATCATCATCGGCATCGTGACCTTTTCCATCTGCATCGCAGGGCTCTTCCTCGGGAAACGCTTCGGCATGAAGCTCGCGGATAAGGCGACCATCTTAGGCGGCGTGATCCTCATCGGAATCGGGCTGGAGATCTTCTTCGGCGCGTGAATGTACAAGCGATGCGGGGGCTTCATGGAAGCACAGTATTTCCATGAAAAATGCGGCGCTGCGATTATTTTTTCACACCGCCCCGCTATGGCGGTGGAATGATTTTTCCTTCCACTCTTCACACTGCAAATAACTTTTCTATAAGACTGGAAAACGAGAGGAAAGTATGTGGTGTTATCTATGTATGTGAGTATGCGGAGGAGCTCATTGATAGAGTACCAGCTTCCCAAGCTGTTACTAAAGTAGATTCCCAAAATGAATAAAAATAGTCAGGAGTGCAATATTTCGAGAAATTTTGTGCTTCTTTTTTATTGAATAAGAGTAAAATTCCTCTTTTACAACCTTATCTTCCAAAAGCGATTTGAAAGTTCAAAAGGAGCGGTGGCAAAATGCAAAAGCATTTTAGCACTGCTCCTTTTGGGTATGGGTAATTTTGCCTTTTATATTTTTTATCACTAGGGAAACACTGATTAAATTGTTATCAGATTTCATTCTTGGATTTTGATACAGAGCAAGGAATAAAAGGGTGCGAATAGCGAGCTATTTAAGGAGGGTTATGATGAGGCTATGTATAAAAATCCATACAGATACTTGTATTCGGTGTATCCGTCATTTGAACCTACTAAATTCTTTGTATTTTATCAAACGAATCAGGCCATTTATCAAATAGATGGTAGACATGGTCATAGATTGTCCAATTCTTTTTGTATGATATAGACAGAATGATTTGAAGCTCATGCCAGAAGCTGAAAATAATAGATTGCATTCCTTTTCGAAATCACAAATGAGGCTTTTCTAGGAAAGTTTATACCACAATTAGGAAATACGGGGGACGCGTTCAAATTATATAATTGGTACTAGAAATATGGAGAGAAAGAATGAAAGCTATTGGGACAGCACTTAACGATATACAAATTAATTGGTGCGAAAGTGGCTTATTATAGGAAATTAAATGGCTATTCGCAAGCAGAGCTGGCAAACTGCGTGCATCTCAATCGGTCCGTCATTACACGGATCGAATCAGGAACATATAACAACAATATTCCTTTAAACCTACTTTTTTCATTAGCAGAGGCCATGCATGTTGATGCAGTCGTACTGATTACATTTGACAAAAATGACAGATATTTTTTAACTAAGCTAAAACAAGAAATGCATAAAGAACATGTGGCAGAAGAAATCAATATCTCCTGAAGAATAGGAGCTTAGTGGTACAAGGAGGAAACGGCTATGGAAAGGAAATGCCCGAAATGTGGAGCACCATTAGAGGAAGGGGCTATGTTTTGTACGGCTTGCGGGGCTTCCGTAAAAAGATGCCCAAATTGTGGAGCGGTGCTAGACCCCAAAGAAAATTTTTGCAGTGAATGTGGAACGAAGGTATCACTCGATCCTTCCATTAGTGCACCCCAAACGTCCCCAAAGGGATATAAAAAATGGATGCCCCTGGGCATTGCAGCGGCAGTGGTTTTGGTCATAGGGATTGCTTTATCAGTGAGCTCAGATTCGTCTTCTGATACATCTACTTCCTCAGGAGGAAGTATTTCCGTCAAAGCCGATGACATGATTAACGACTATGTCAGAGACCAGTCCAGTGCAGAGAAACAGTATAAAGATAAACAAGTCAAAGTTACGGGTCAGCTGATTACCAAAAGCCAGTTTTCTAATAGCCAAAATTATGGATTGCTCATAGGAAATAAAAACATGGCGGGGAAAAATTATTTGATTCTAGTTGATTTGCCATCAGAAAAAGCAGCAGAGGCCAATAAAGTCAAAGTGGGGGACTTTGTGGCAGCAGAGGGAAAATGTGTCGGCATTGTAAAACAAGACGATCCGACGAAAATATCTGTACAGATTCAGACCGATAAGATTAATTGAGAAAAGAGATGATTTCTATGAATCGATTTTGCCCAAAGTGTGGAAGTCCCGTGGATAGTGGAAAGAAATTTTGTCCCAAGTGCGGCGCACCACTTCAGGGACAGGAAGCTAGATATACCAACGACGGAAATGAGACCGCAGGGCAGCAAAAGTGGATTCTTTGTGCAGCGGCGGCCATTATTCTTCTTGGGGGAGGATTTCTTGGCTATCAACATTTCGGCGGGGATAAACAAAGTGTATCTTCACCTGCTGCTACCTCTTCGGCAGCAGCCCAAAGCAAACCGGACGCTTTCTCTAAGCAAGGAGAAGCGGATGCACAACCAGTAGATCAGTACTTGCAAAAAGCCAAAGACCAAATGAAGCGCATGGGAATTGATGTAGCAAAAGTTACTGCCTATTCAGGATATGTAGAAGGCTACGACAAAGGATTCATGGCCCTGGCAGATGGGAAGCTTTGGATTGTTGATATGAAAAATCATCGCGCGGCAACCATTGAAAATCCGGAATGTTTGAAAAAATTTCATGACTATTTCAAAAAAGCACAGGCCAACAGCATCATCGTTAAATTCAATATTCTAAATGATATTCCAGGGGAGGATCAAGGTATGGGAGAATGGAATGGAAATGATCATTACCTGCCCATGTTTATTTCCTGGAAATTGGATGGGAAGAATACGGTAGATAGTGGACTATTTACGGGAAAAGGGAAAAATCCTGGACACTACCATGCATACTTGTATGAACAGAAAAATGTAGACCTGGCCCATGTATTCTTGGCAAAAGCCAATCAGCTGGCTAGTGATGCAGAACGCCGCGGAGTCATTTAAGAAATGGTTCAATGAGCACTCACTAAGTAGTATAAAAAGGAGCATACCTATGAAATGGAATATGAAAAATACAGTCACAGCGATTCTTTTAGGGGCAGCTTTGGCATGTGGGGTTCCGACAGTCCTCTCGCAGCAAGACATGTCTCCATTTTCTGTCAGTGCAGCAGGGATGTATGAAGATCATCTGTGGGGAAATTCCAATTACGAACTGGTTCGTGGACATATGGGATATGGATTTTATATCGATTGGTCTTCTTACGTTTTGATTTCAGAACGTGGCATCGGACCGGGGCAGACAAGATTTGCGGTCAATGTGATTCGATACAACGTGGAACAGGGAACTGTGGATGGTTCCAATACCTATGAATATATTGAATCACGGCAGGGAACGTATTGCAGTATTGATGGACGAGATTTCCAGGCTTTCGATGAGAATAAAGAATTTGGATATAATCAAATTGTGATAGAAACCTATAAACGGTGCATGCAAAATTTATATAATTAGTGTCTCAAAGATTCTAACGAGACAAAGGCTTTTCAGGGTTCTCTGGCGTTATTATTTTATGCGGAGCGCTTAGAACCTTGTACATATAGTTGGAAACGAAGGGGACGGATAGTGACACAATCGAAGCTATTTGAGAACTATGAGGCACTTGCAGTTTCTGACAACATTATGATTACTGATACCTAGGGAAACGCTGATGAAATCGTTATCAGTGTTTCCCTAAACTTCACTTAGTAACATGGACATGCATATGATATAATTAAACTATAAAAATTATTCTAAAGCGAAAGCGTGTGGGAAACGGGGGTGTACGGACATGATGAAATGGCAAGAAATCATGGGGCACCTTTGTGACGTTATCATGCATACACAACATATTTTTTTTGGGGGGGGGTAAACGGACGTTCCCCTTACTTTTCAAGACCTCATCATGAAGAGATTTTTCTTTTTATGATGAGGTCTTTTTGTATTTTTTTACTTTCCCATCATATGTCCATGGGGGTGAGGATAATAAAATATAGAGCACCCGCCTTTTCATTACAGAGGTGCTAAAGGAGATAGATATGATCGATACAGAAAACAAAGGTGCCAGGCTACTGGATATGTATGAACGGCTGAGCCATGGCGAAGTAATTTCCAAAAAAGAACTGGCGGAAATTTATGGAGTCACGGTCAAGACTATCCAGCGAGACATCGATGAACTCCGTGCCTATTTGGCAGAGAAATCACTCCAAGGGGACCGTGGAACCATCGAGTACAGCCCTGCCAAGAAAGGATACCGACTGATTCGCTCTACCTATGAACATCTGAATCATAAAGAAATCTTGGCATTAGCCAAAATCCTTCTGGAAAGCCGCGCACTGGAACCGGGAGAACTGCATACCATCCTGGACAAGCTCACCGCCACCTGCATAGAAAAAGATCGGACCACCGTAGAAGACATCATCAAAAATGAAACTTTCTACTACGTGCCGCTTCATCACAAAAAGAAACTGCTGGACCCGTTATGGGATCTGTCACTGGCCATTCAGAAACAGGAAATCCTACATATCCGTTATATCCGCCAAGACGGCGTAGAACGGCACCACGACGTGAAGCCTGTAGCTATATTATTCTCTGAGTTTTATTTCTACCTGGTCGCCTTCAAAGAAGAAGAAACCGAATTTCCCACCATCTTCCGGGTGGACCGTATCAAAGACATGGAAAGCACAGGAAATGCCTTTCACATCCCCTATGCGGACCGTTTCAAAGATGGCGAATTCCGGAAACGGGTGCAATTCATGTACCCAGGGCCTTTGCGCCGCGTGAAATTCACCTACAGCGGACCTTCCGTAGAAGCCGTGCTGGATAGACTCCCTACGGCGCAAATACTGGAAGAAAAAGACGGCGTCTATACCATCGTGGCCGAAGCCTATGGAATTGGCATCGATATGTGGCTGGGAAGTCAGGGCGATAAGGTGAAGGTCATTCAGTAGGCAGTTGATCGTAACCTGTTAACCGCCAACTGCTAACTGTCAACCGCTTACCTATTACAAAAGGAGAGTGTTCAAAATGAGTAAAGGAAAATTTTATGCCGGCGATTTCCGCCTTGGATATTGTGCTTTTTGTAAACACTGGTACGATCCGACCAATTCGGCCATCAAGCCACTGCCCGGAAATTGGTGGGAATTCGATAGAGAAAAAGAGGCTCGCTGTATGAAGTCTGTGGGGTTGAAGACCAAGGGGCGTCATACTTGTAATAAGTTTGAACTGAAGATATAGAATAGTGATCTATTTGCAGTAAGCGGTAGGCAACTAATCACTTTGGGTAAGTTCGTAGCAAAGGAGAAAGCGATGAACAAGAATAAGTATTTACAGGCGTTACAGACTGCGAAAGACATTGTAAAAAAGGATATTCCTTCTTCTACAAATTTGATTACGACTGCAGAAGAGTTAACTGATAAAGTACAAGACTTTAAAATCAAAGTTTTGGTTATTGGGGAGTTCAGTTCTGGTAAGACTGCACTGATGAATCGTTTACTTGGAATCAATTTATTGAAAGAAGATGTAACCCCAAAGACCGCTATTGCGACAGAACTTGTATATGATGAAAAAGAAGGCGTTGATTTGGTTTTATCTTCTGGAGAAGCAGAACATTGTAGCTTGGCAGACGTACCAACACCAGATCCAGATACATATCTGAAATATGTCTATCATTTAAATAATCCAGTATTGAAGGAGTTATCGGATTACGTTTTGGTGGATATGCCAGGCTTTAATTCTGGAGTCGAAGCCCATAACAAAGCCCTTTTGCAGTATATCGGACAAGCAACAGCCTATCTTTTTGTCACCAATATAGAAAGCGGGTGCATGACTGATTCTTCTGTCAATTTTTTGAATGAAATCAGGAGTTATAGCCCCTATGTAGGATATGTGTTGACAAAGTGTGATAAGTTATCAAAAGAAAACGTACAACTGACCACAGAAAATATCAGACAGCATCTTCAGTCTTTGAATGGAGTAAATCCTGATTTGGTCAATACATCAGCCGTGGATGATGAGCAATTACCAGAAAAATTGAAACGGATGATTCAATCGTTCAAATCGAAAGATATGTTACAGCATTGTTTTGATGATGAAATTATCTTCTTGCTAGATCGGTGCCTTTCTGGTTTGAAACTGGCTAAGGGAGCTATGGCTTTTGATACGTCTTCTATTGATAGAGAAATTAGACGTTGTGAACGAGCAAGAGAAGCAATGAAAACTCGATTTGAACAGAAAAAGGATCAGATTCATAGAGATTTCCAAAATCAAGTATATGAAAGAATTATAAGTGATATCCGAGGTTCGTTGATGGAAAATGTAGAGACTTTGACATCAGCAGCCATGCAGGGGCCTGATTCATTTAAGCAATGTGTTAATGGAATCATTCGCCCTCGATTGATTGAATCAACCAATGAAGCCTTGGGGAATTTTGCAACGAATATAGTTTCTGACATTGGTGATCTTTTGGAGCATACTTCGGATGGAATGCCTGACTTAAACGGAAAAGTGGATCAGTTGGCAGAATTATCCAGAATGTCTGTGGAAAGCTTCAAGTCTCATTCGGGTCAGTGGATCAAAGGGCTGAATAGAATTGCTACTAATAGCATGGGAGCCGAGAAAGTTCTTTATAAAACAATAACAACTACATTAGCTGTTGTGACAAATGTGATTGCACCGATTTTGGAATTGGTTCTTATCTTCTTGCCAGATATTCTGTCTTTTGTATCCAAATATTTTGAAAGAAATAAAGTGCAAGAACAAATTGAAAATGTTGCCATTCCTCGTCTCTGCGGAGAATTAGCACCAAAAATCAAAGAAAGTATGGATAGTGTACAGTCTTCTCTCATGCAGGAAATAGAAGAGAAGTTTCAGACAGAAATCGAAGAACAGATGAAAGTATTGAAACAACTGCAGAGCAGCAAGAAGGAAAAGCAGGAAGAGATTGATCGAAAGATACAGGCATTGACACAAGACATTACCAAACTGGAACAGATCAAAAGTACTTTTGGGGCAGCAGAAGCCTAAGGAGGAAAACAAAATGGAATTGAACACTACCTATTTTAAAAAGCTTCATGAAATCGGAAAGGTTCTGGAAACTGGACGGTCCATGATTGATGAGCAGTATATTGATAGTTTTAATTTAGAATTAAAACAGGTGGAAGATGGATGGCAAGATGTGGTTGATACTAACCGCACATTAAAAATCGGTATCGTTGGCGGGGTCAAAGCAGGAAAATCTTCTTTTCTAAATGCCCTGTTATTTAGAGGGAAAGATATTTTGCCTAAAGCCGCTACGCCTATGACAGCTGCTTTGACGAAGATTTCCTACAGTGAGACACGTTACGCCAAAATTGTTTTTTATGAAGATAAGGATTGGAATGCCATTCTCCAAAATGCGGCAACGTTTGACGAGAGACTTGAAACAGCAATATCGAATGAAAAGAAGCGAAGAGCTGAAAGCAAAAAGAGTATGTATACTAGAAAGCTACAGAATAACATAGCCGCAGTCCAGGGGGATTCTTTGGATCAGTATACGATTGAGCGGCTTAAAAAGAATATTGATGAGGAATTCCGTGCATGCAAAGAATTGGCAGAAATGGCAGATACACGCGGTGTTGTTGTAAATACATTGCTTGGCAGCGATCAAGAAATCCCTCTAAGTGATAATTTAGAGGCTGATTTGAAAGAGTATGTGGGAGCAGATGGAAAGTATACACCTTTCGTAAAATATATAGAACTTGGCATGAATGAACCAGTTCTCAAAGATTTGGAAATCATTGATACCCCAGGGCTAAATGACCCTATTGTCTCTCGAAGCATTGTCACCAAAAGATTCCTTAAAAATTGCGATGCTGCCTTTTTAATGAGTTTCTGTGGGCAGTTTATGTCAGCCCAAGATGTTACCTTTTTATTGAAGGCACTGCCGCAGGAAGGCATTGGGCATGTGGTTTTGATTGGAAGTAAATTTGATTCGGTGTTGCAGGAAAAAAGCTATGCGAACCTTCCTTTACAGCGTGCTGCAGCACAATTAGTTGCGAAGTTATCTGCTGCAGCCAAAGACACGATACAAAGGAATTCCTCTAGTAGTCAGGGGAAACGTTTTACAGATGCCTTGCCACCGGTGTTTATTAGTTCGCTTTTGTATACAGCGGCGCAGAAAATGAAAAATCACCAACCGTTGTCAGAGGAAGAGAAAAAATCGATGGATAACCTTTCAAAATCTTATAAGGATTTTGAAAAAGACAATCCTGACTTCTTGCTGGGGATGTCAAATATTGATGAGGGGATTCGCAAGAAAAAACTGACTATCTACAAACAGGAAAGAAATCGTATTCTGCAAGAAAAAAGTGAAGATTATATCAAGCAAAAAGAATTGGGCTTCCTTGATAAATTGAATGAAATACAGAAAGTGGCACAACAGAATTTATCGGACCTGAAAGAATTGGATAAGGGAGAAATTCTCAAGAAACAGAGAGAAATCAACCGGGCATTAGATTTGGCTAGAGGCACCCTAGAACAGACCTTTAACGAGGCGGCCTTTGATGCTAAGAAACAGTTGAAATCTATTGAGCATGACATCATGGGAGAACAAAATCGATTTAGAGATGTCAAAAGTCAGGACAAGGTTAGAAATGAAGATCATTCCTATACAGAAGGGCATCTATGGTGGAAAAAGCGGCGTCATTATACAGTACGCGTTGAATGGCGAGAAGCCTCAGTAGCCGATGCAGTGATGCAGGCGGGGGATTTTGCTCGAGAGGCTAAAAGACACTTGGAAGAAGATTTGCAGTATGCCATTTCTGTGGATCAGATAAAAGGCAAATTAAAAAAGCAAATAGTGAATGCTTTCCAGGAAGCGAATGTGCCTTATGAAGTCGAGGAAATTTTGGGACCGGTCAAGCTTGTCATGCAGGAATTGACACTTCCTTCGGTCAATGTGAATGTAGAAAAATATGTAAATGAAATAGAAGAAGCTTTTCCAAATAATGTGGTCAAAGATAATAACGTGGAGAAGCTGAGATTGTATTTAGAAAAGACGTTGAATCAGATTTTGAAGGATATGGAAGAAGAATTGAATGATTTAACAGAACAAATTAGCAGTAGCTTAAATCAGAAAGCCGTTCTTTTTGTGGACCAAATTCAGAATAAGATTCAAGAAAGTGGAAATCGGTTGGTTCGGCAATTGGAAGAAAAAGAGAAGAATATAGAAAATTGCAAAACATTTATTCAAGAAGTGAAACAGGCTAAATTGAGTTTAAGCACTATGGGAAAGGGGACTAGATAATGGGATTCTCGTGGGATCTTGCTAATGAACAGGCAGAAACATTAAAAGACGAGATAACTGTATCGGTACCAGAGGCATTGCAACTGGTATCGAAAATACTTCGTATACCTTCCTCAAGGGGACAGTATGCTAAGCAGATGCAGTATAAAGTACAGCATTTGAATCAGATGATTGACCAGCAGGTGCTAGATACGGTCAAGAACTTGAATCTTCCTGATGAATTGAGTTTAAGTCATCGGCTGCAACGATTGAGTGATCGGGTAGAGGAATATAAAAAGAATCAGTTATTGAAGGGGCGGGCTATTGTTGGTGTGGGGGGCTCTTTCAGTGCAGGAAAATCTGCTTTTATTAATTCTTTGTTTCATACCCAGATGCTACCAGAAGATTCTACCACCACTACCGCTATACCAACTTATTTCATGAATGGGGCAGAACAACAGATTTTGGCTTATACCCAGAACAATCAGGCGGTTCGTTTGATAGAAAAAGAAATGAAAGCATTTACCCATCAATTTGATCATACGTATCATATAGGGTTTGCTCCTTTTATCAAGAATCTTTTTATCGTAAATCAGACAGATGCAGTTGACCAGGATTTTCGTCAATTAGCGTTCTTGGACACTCCTGGATATTCTAAACCAAGAGATGCAGTCAAAGGGAAACGAGAAATTACGGATTATGAAATTGCACAATCCCAGCTGCGTACGGTGGATTATCTGATTTGGTTAGTGGATTCCAGTAATACATTGACCGCTTCTGATTTGGATTTCATGGAATCATTGCAGAATCCGTGCCCTGTACTCCTTGTATTTACGAAAGCCGACGGAAAGAGTTCTCAAATTTTGAGAGACCAAATGTCTTATGCTAAAGATATGTTACAAAACAAGCAAATTCAACTGTATGGAATCACCTGTTATTCATCCACGGAACATAAGGAATATATTGGTAAGAATGTATTGTCTCGTTTTTTGTGGAAAGCAGAAAAAGAAGCGGCACTGAAAAAAGATGGCAAAGATGAAATGAATGACATATTGCAGGAAGTGAATCAATACTTGGAACAATGTATCCAGCAACAGAAGAAACAGAGAGCTGATTTGAAAGAATCTGTGACGGAGGCAGTAGACTTTTTATCTGTCCGGTCTTTAGTTGCACTCATTGAACAATTGGATTTACAGCTCGATGAACTGAAACAAAGCCAAAAGCAACTACAGAATGTAGGAAATCTGATTTTAGCTGCTATGGAGCAATTGGAAGATAGCCCTTATTGATGGGGTTCTTATTAGATGGAGAAGAAAAATGGCTGAAAACGTAATGATAGATGCAGCAAATGAAAAATTAGAGATGATTTCTCGGCTGCTAGAAGGGAAAAATCAGATCGCTGGCAATGAAAAGCTGATTCAAGCCTATGATGCAGTACTGGAAATTCTGGTCCATCATTTTGCCAAGATGTTAAAAGAGAATGCAGTTCCTGGCGGAAATGAACTTTTCCAACGGCTTAAACAAATTCTTTCTCAAACAGAATTGTTTAGAGATTATCCAGAATTATTAGGGGATACTGTCATTGGGGTGATGGGATGCCCCAGCCGGGTGTTGAAACAAATTGATGGTGAAATCATTGGAAATTGGGCGGAGAAAGGGAAGACTCTCCCTGTGATTTGGACGCATGCAGATACGGAGCAGGTAGTAGCCGAAAATATTTATGATCAAAAATTTCCTGTAACAGAAGAAGAATTACAGAGAATTTTTGACCTGGCAAAGGATGAAATCGATATCTCTCAACTGCTTCAACTCCTGTGTGTGTACCGCCCTCGGATTTCCATCAATAAAACAGTGATTGATATTCCTTGCAATGGTTCTTTAGCGTTGCGAAAGGCATTGATTCCAAAGTTAGATGTGCTATATGTGTACTATAAAAATTACACAAAAACCAAGTTAAAGGAAATGTTGCAAGCACTGAAACAGTATCGAGTAGATATCAAGATGATTTTACCGATGAAGGCACCTAGCAATATAGACGATATCAAATCAGAATTGGTACATATGGGTATTTCTGTTTTAGGAGAACGAGAAGTTGAGCGATCCGTTAAAGCATATGAAGGAACTAAGAATAACTTTAGCTTTGTAGATGTGATGCGATCAGTACTCTCTTCTTATGAAGGTCGATATGTGGTACGGCAGTCTGGGGTAAAAGAAAATCTGGAAGCATTGAAAAAGGATGCTGTACAGATGAAAGACGGAAAAACGGAGAAAACTGTTCAGGCTTTATTGGCTCAAACTAAAGCGGAGCAGCAGCTCTATGATAAGCGTACTGAACATTTCCTACGTTCATCGGAAAAACTGTTACAAGCGGCAGAGGAATTCGAAAAGGAATTTAGCCACGAAGCCAATGATACAGCAGGGACAAAAGGTGCTTTGAAAATTCGGAAGTATATGGGGTCTATATGGGCAAATTTGACTTTTTCCTATTTGCGTATTTTTAAGCTGAGTCATGAGATTAAATATTACAAAAAAGCAGAGTCCTATTTGAAAAAAGTAGAAAGTGCAGGACTTGAAGAAAGTTACTGGTTGCAAATGGTGTGGAACGCTACCTTTGACCAAAATATCCTAACGCGACAGGACAAGACAAAATTACAAAAATGTGATTACCATCAGTATCCGGATATAGCCTCTGCGCTTTTGTATTTGCATCATTTAGGAAAAATAAAGTTGCAGCCAAAGAAGTTGCTAGACGTAGTGGCGTCTATTAAAGAGCCACAGGGAAGTGTAGAAAATTTCTATAAAGGTTATTACTATGAGCAAATCTTGAAACCCAATCAGGCTGTTGATTACTACTTGAGCGCATGGAAATCAGGAGAAGAAAAAGCACTGCAAAAGCTGATCGCACTCAAAGATTTAGTGAACAAACGAGGAGAATTTCTATCCTTTGAAAAAGAGGATGCCTATCGCATAGGTGTGAAAAAAATCAAAATGAAATCCAAGGCATCGCAAGAGGAAGGATTGTTCTATCTGAAAGTGGCAGCAGCTAATGACAATATCCAAGCTGTCGAATATCTAGGGGAATATTATTATAATCAGCATACACGAGAAAATCGAGTAAAGAATGCTGCATGGAAAAATGAAAATGAATTGCTAACAAGTATGTTCATGTATATCAGAAAACGGGATAGAGGATTCAAAAAAGCTGATTTCTATATTGGCATGCTAGCCTATGAAATAAAAAATTACCAAAAGGCAATAACTTATTTGAAAGACCAGACAGAACCAGAGGCACTCGCCTTGCTCGCAAGTATGTACTACTATGGACAGGGAACCAGTGTGAATAAGCAGCATGCTGAAATGTTTGCTCGGAAAGCTTCTCAGCAAGGACAGACGCTAGGGGCGGATATTTTAAGAAAAATCCAGAGAGAAAAAGAAGCAGCAGCCGAAGAGCAAAGAAGAAGGAGTGTACCTGTAGAAGAGTCCCAGCCTTATCACGAGATTCACGATACTAGTAGTGATAGTTGCTGTGCTTTGGTAACGGCTACTTGTAATGCACTTCAGATTGAACATCGCATATATCATAGAACTGTTTATATCGTGCGGCATCTTAGAAATAAAGCGGTAGAGATGTCTGTGGAAAATCAAGATTTAGCAGCTGCTTATTATATCTATGCATCAGATGTGGTAGCAAGGATCAACGCGCAGCCAATGGCAGGTAAAGTCTATGAGCATTTCTGGAAAGATTATATTGTGCCATGTGTAGCGGCTGTACGAAAAAGAGATTATAAAACGGCTTGGAGACTGTATGTAAAAATGACCTATCAGGGATGCGTGAAGTATAAAGTAAAGCTTCCAACTTTTGTTAGACAGGAAGCAGAAGCTGTATTACGGTAGGTTTGTATATGATACATGGAAAGAGCTGGTGAATACAGGCTATTTAAGACGATTGAGATTTTGGAAATCTGCATATATTGACAAATAGTGGTATCACAAGGTTTCTCAATTTTAGTCTAATAGCAAAATAAAAAGGTTACTGTATATTTGGCCTATGCCAGATATACAGTAACCTTTTTATTTTGCTATTTTTATCTTAAGATTCTAAAAGGAAATATTTTCCATGCCCATTCTTTGTCCAACTTTCTGGATATACTAGAAGAAAAGCTGATGATCAGACAGCTAAAAAGTATTTCATAAGGAGGAAATAGGATGAGTGACAATGGAAACAATTTTCCTGAGATTCCATTTGGAAACAGGGATGATGCGAATGGTATGGCGAGTCAAGCATTACAACAGTGGGCAGAACGGTATTATGCCAAGCTGGTGGAGGAAAAGCAAGTAGAGGAAGAACCATCCATGTTTGATCAATTGTTGGATAAGGTGGGAGAGTATGTGGATCAGAAAATAGAGGAATTGCCACCAGAGGAGCAGGAAGCGGCTGAGATGCGATTGATGGAAACGGCAGATGCGCTGGTGGATACCATAGATAAAGCGTATACGGTCACAGACAAGGCTTGTGATTCTATTATTGATTCTTTGGATGAGTTGGAAAAGTGGATTGATAAGTGGTAATTGCTTGCTTGTTGTCTGTTGTTAGTTGTTAGGCCCAAGCAACTAAGATTAAATCAGTGTTTCCTTAAATAAGGTGTTGGTTTTCCAAAAAAGTAAGGTGTGAAACTGTTTTCACACCTTATCACACCTTGTTTTCAAAAAATAAGATGAAATGATGGCAAATCATGAGAAACATTTTCTTTAGAGGAAGTTATCAGAAAAACTGGAAAATTCAGAGAAAGTATGGTATTATCTATGCATGAGTATGCGGGTGTAGTTCATCGGTAGAACGCCAGCTTCCCAAGCTGGACAGGAGGGTTCGACTCCCTTCATCCGCTCCACATGAATTGCGAGAGCCCTTGCGGGCTCTTTTTTTGTGCCATGAATTGAATTTTGCGAGAGAAAGAGATTTTGCTTCCTGCGAAGAGTAGTCCCACCAAGTGATATAATACAAATGATCACACAAAAAAATGACCAGCCCCCCGCCAATAAAGGGCGAAGGTTCCGGTCATTTCTCTTATGCTTATTATAGCACAACTCTAAAAATGAAAAACATTTCAGAAAGGACGAACGCTATGCCATACACTTACTACGATATCGGACTGAATCTTTTTACGAAATCCTTCCCCTATCCGGAGAAGATCATCGAGGATGCGCACGCCGCGGGGATCCAGTGTATCCTGACAGGCTCGGAGGCGGAGGAGAATGAGCTCGTGAATGATTTCACGAAGACCCATGACGTCTACGGGACGGCGGGGATCCATCCGCACAGCGCCGACGAAGCGAAGGAGGAGGACGTGGCGCGCATCGAGGAAATATTGACCACGAATCCCCGCATCCTGGCGGTGGGAGAGACGGGGCTCGACTATGATCGCATGTACAGCAGGAAGGAGAATCAGATCCACTACTTCAAGGAGCTGATCCTGCTCGCAGAGAAATTAGGAAAGCCGCTCTTTCTTCACGAGCGGGATGCGGCGGAGGACTTCATCGCCTGCTTTGCCGGTCACGAAGCCATCTGTCCGCGCGCCGTCGTCCACTGCTACACGGGGGATAAGAAAACGCTCCGACGGCTGCTCGATATGGGCTTCTACATCGGCATCACCGGATGGATCTGCGATGAGCGCCGCGCGGATGACCTGCGCGAGGCCGTCTCGATCCTCCCGCTGGACCGTGTGATGATCGAGACGGATGCGCCGTACCTCACGCCGCGCGGCTTCCACCTGCCGAGAACGAATGTGCCGCAGAATATCACCTACGTGGCGAGGACGCTTGCGCAGTACATGGGCGTCTCGGAAGAGGTGCTCACGAAATGCGCGAAGGAGAATACGGAGCGGTTCTGGAAGATCAGATAGAGGGGGGGAGGGAGCCCATAGGGCGTGCTGTCCCTTGACCCTGAATGAAAGCTTTGCTCGAATGAGGAATGAAGAATGAAGGTGGCGGCTTCGCCGCCTTTTTTTAGAGGATGGTATTCTCGTATCGCAGCCTTCCCCTCT
>FR879534.1 GCA_000434475.1 Dialister sp. CAG:486 | reverse complement strand
CCGCCACGAGAGCCCTGAACCTTGAACCCTGAACCCTGAACCCTGAACCAAATGAAAGCAAAACGGCAAAGGGGCTGTGCATCCCCTTTGCCGTTTTCCCCTACTTTCCTGCTATTTTCAAAAAATTCTCTATCATACTCCACCGATGCGAGCTTTCATGGCACGCGAAGGAAATCATATATTTCCCTTCCGTGAAAGCGATCTGGTGGAGTTTTTGCATATCCGACGGGGCAAGCATGGCCTCGGCCAAGTTTTTCGGGCAGAAATACGCCCCCAGTCCCCGCAGGCAGAGCCGGAGCATCGTTGCCATATGCTCAGACTCCGCCGCCACGCGCGGAGCGAAGCTGGCCTCACGGAAAAGCTTCCTCGCCAGACGTCCGGCGATATCCCCCTCGCTGTTCAGAAGAAAATCACATGGCTCCAAAAAAACAGGCAGCTCCTTTTGCGGCGCAGAGAGAACGCGTGATCTCTCTTCCTCCGTCCCCGGCAGGCGCTGATACAGATCGGCGGAAAGAAGAAGCACGATCTCCTCCTCCTGATAGGGATAGAGCGAGACACCGGGCAGCTCCTCTTCCCATCGCGCCAACGCCAGATCGATCTCCTCCCGTTCCAGCGCTTTCCAGATCATTGCATTCGCCATTTCACAAAGAACGATGCGCACGCGTGGATACCGACGGTGAAAGACTTCGAGCAAGGGCGGCAGCAGGACCTCGCCGCGGGCGGGCGCGACACCGATGCGAAGCACTCCGCTCTCACTTCCTGACACATCCGAAAGCTCACGGCGAAATGCCAGTTCATTGCGCTGGAATATACGCGCGTAGCGATAAAATACCTCGCCCCCATCCGTCAGCTCGAGCGGCACATGACGGATGAAGAGCTTCATCCCCACCTCCCTCTCTACCATCGCGATATGCCCCGAAAGCGTCTGCTGCGTCACATGCAGCCGCTCTGCGGCCCGCGTAAAATTCCGCTCTTCGACCAGCGTCAGGAAGTAGTGTATCGTCAAAAAATTCATCGGATCTCCTCCTTCATAGCACAGGCATTCCCCTGTACTTGGTACGTTATATAACAGTTTTTCTTTTATAGTATAGCATCCTATAATAGAGAAAGAAAACGATCCCGAAGGCTTCGCGCCGCCCCGTTTTCCCCAAGGAGGTCTCATGAAAAATATACTCGAAATCCTCGCCGGCCCTGCCAGCTTTGCATTCACCGCCTTTGCACTTACAGGCACCTTCACGCCTACGCAATCCTTTGCGATCGGCACTGCCGTCTGGATGGCGCTATGGTGGATCCTCCGCCCCGTTTCCATTTACGTCACCGCCTTCATCCCCATTCTGGTGGATTCCTTCTTTGATCTGATCCCCGAAGGCCACGTCCTCAGCCAGTACTTCTCCGAGATCGCCGTCCTGCTCTTAGGCTCCGATCTCATCTGCCTTACATGGACGACCACAGGACTTGATCGAAGGATCTCCGTCAAGACGCTCTGCTGCATCGGCACCTCGATGAAGAACCAGATCTTTGTCTGGTTCCTCGCCTCGACCCTGCTCTCCGTCTTCCTGCCGAATGTCGTCGTCGCTGCCATCTTCTGCCCCATCGCCGTTGCCATGCTCCACTTCGTCGGCGAAAAGGACATCACAAAGAGCCGTCTCGCCCTTCCCATCCTTCTCTCCATCGGCTGGGGAAGCGGCATCGGCGGCTTCGGCTCGCCGATCGGCTCATCTGCCAATCTCGTTGCTGTCTCCTACATTGAGCAGCTCACGGGACGCGAATTCATGTACTATGACTGGGTCATCCGCTTCCTCCCGCTGCTTGCGATCATTTTCTTCGTGAACCTTCTCTTCCTGTGGGCGATCCCCGTCCCCGTGAAAGAGATGAAGGGTACACGAAGCTACTTTCAGGACATGTACAAGTCCTTCGGCCCGCTGAAGAAAGGCGAATGGATCGGCCTCATCCTCTTCCTTTCCGCGACCATCCTTGCCTTCGCCCGCCCTGCCTTCGCCGACCTGCTCCCCGGCTGGAAGCCTGCCTACATCTTCCTCACCCTCGGTCTATTCATGTTCTTCCTGAAGGATGAGACAGGCCATCCGATGCTCACATGGAAATACGCCGAGTCGCACATCATGTGGGGCATGATCTGCCTCTTTGCCTCCGGCCTCGCCCTGGGCTGCCTCGTCATCGAGACCGGCGCAATCGAGCAGCTCGCCACCCTCATCGCCGCCATGCATCTTTCCGGCAGCCTCTCCATCATGGCGATCTCCTGCGGCTTTGCCACCTTCCTCTCCGAGCTCTCGAGCAATACCGCAGCCGCCTCCATCTCCATCCCCGTCGTCACCGGCCTTACGAAAGCCCTGGGCGTGAATCCCATCCCTTACATCCTTGGCAGCATCGTCGCCGCAAACTGCGCCTACGTCCTTCCGATCTCCACCCGCGCCATCCCCATCGGTCACGGACTCGATGCCGCGCAGCAGATCAAGTATGGCCTCCTCCTCACTCTGATCACACTCGCCACCACGATCACCACCTGTACCCTCTTCATGATGTACTCACCGCTCTTTAGTGAGTTGTGAAATAAAGGTAGCTAGGGACTAGGGACTAGGGACTGGGGACTGGGGACTAGGGACTAGGGATTAGACAGGGAGACATCTGACATCTGATTTCTGACTTCTGAAGTTAGAAAGCAGGGATGAGTAGCTAGGGATTAGGGATCAGACTTCAGACTTCTGATTTCCGATTTCTGACCTCTGACTTCTTCCGCCAGTCACCAGTCACTAGTCACTAGCCACCAGCCACGAAGCACGCAAAAACGCTCCCGTCGAATGTTCGACGAGAGCGTTTTTACGTACCTACTTAGTACAGCACATGCGCGATGATGAAGCCGGCGATGCAGGCTGTCACGACACCGGTGAGCCCCGGCAGCATGAAGCTGTGGTTCAGGACAAACTTCCCGATCCTTGTCGTACCGGAACGGTCAAAGCCGATGCACGCCAGATCCGACGGGTAGGTCGGCAGGAAGAAGTAACCATAGCAGGCAGGGATGAAAGACAGCACCATGATCGGATCCATGCCCAGATTCAGCGCCATCGGCATGACGATAGCGACGGCCGCGCCCTGAGAATTGACCAGCTTCGAGGTGAAGAAGAGAACGACCGCGTACGCCCATGGATATGCCGTAACGACAGAGCCCAGGAAGGTCTTCAGGATCGACATATGATTCGCAAAATAGGTATCCGCCATCCAAGCGACACCGTATACAGAGACCAGTGCGACGACCCCCGCACGGAAGACCTGGCTGTTTCCGACCTCCTTCGCCTTCGTCTTGCAGACGAAGAGAATGATCGCAGAGATCAGGAGCATGATGATCTGGATGACCGTCGTCATAGAGATCGCCTTCATCTTGCCCTTCGCATCAGCAAAGTGCGGCAGAAGATCAGGGAAATTGCCCAGGATCGCGATGAGGATGATACCTACAAGGAAAATGATGGTCGCATGATAATAAGAAGACGGCAGCTCCTTGCCCTGCAGCGATTCATTCTCGCCAAAGACATAGGACTTCTGTTCCGGATCCTTGATCATTTCCTGGAACGTTGGATCATTCTCAAGATCCTTGCCCCTCTTATAGCTGACAAGAGCCGCACAGATGACGCCGATCAAAGTCGCAGGGATGGACACCGCCAGAATCTGTAGCAGATTGAAGTTGTAGCCCACCGCCGCCATGAAGCCTACGATGGAAACGACAGCGACCGATACAGGAGATGCCGAGACCCCCATCTGGGATGCGATGGACGATACCGCCATCGGACGTTCCGGGCGGATATTCTGCTTGATAGAAATATCATAAATGATCGGGAACATGGTGTACACGACATGACCCGTGCCGCAGAGGATAGTCAGGAACCAGGTCGTCACCGGCGCCAGGATCGTGATGTGTTTCGGGTTGTTGCGCAGGAATTTTTCCGCATACTTCAGCATGACCGTCAGCCCGCCGGACGTCTGCAGGAAGCCCGCGCAGGTGACGACCGCCAGAATGGTCAGCATGACGCCGATCGGCGGCGTGCCCGGCTTGTAGTGGAAAACAAACGTGTACAGCGTAAGACCGATGCCGCTGATGACCGCAAGCCCGATCCCCCCGTGCTTAATTCCCAGGAAGAGACACCCGAGAAGGACAATAAACCCCAATAGCATTTCCATAAATCATTTCCTCCATTTTATTATATGCTTATTTTGGATGATTCAACGATTTATAGTATACACCATGCATTGAGTCTATCAAAATACAGGTTATGCATGGGAGATCGGGGTTGCTATGCATTTATGGTATCCAAGCAGCAAAAAGAAAGATCGGGATGGACATTTCTCTTTTTTAGAGTCTCCCTCTCCGCGAATGTCGGACTGCGCGCTGCCCCCGATCCACTCCCAAGAAAGCCCTTCCCTTTTGCCAATGACCTTTCTTTTGCCATGGACGAAATAGAAGCCAGTGACGCCAAAGCGCGATCTTTAATTTCTCATTTTCCTCAAAAGATGTATAATATAGACACAGACTTCTAAGGAAACACTGATTCAAGAAGGAGGTATTCCCATGGATTACAAAATGATTCACTACACGGTAGAGAGATCCATCGCGACCATCACGCTGGACTACGCACCGACGCTGAATGCCCTCGACATGAACATGTCGCTCGAGGTGGAAAGCGCGCTGCATGAAGCGGAAGCGGATCAAGCGGTGAAGGTCGTCGTGCTTGCAGGCGCAGGGCGTGCCTTCAGCGGGGGCGGCGATATCCGCTTCATGAAGGCGCACTGCGATGAGCCGGATTTTGCGAAGGAGTCCATGGGACCTCTGGCAGGCAAGCTGTCGGAGATCGTGCTGTACATGAAGAAGATGTCGAAGATCGTGATCTGTGCGGTCGCCGGTGCATGTGCGGGCGGGGCGGCAAATCTCGCCTTTGCCTGTGACTTCATCTATGCCGCAGACAATGCCAAGTTCCTGCAGGCCTTTGTCGGCATCGGTCTCTGTCCGGATACGGGCGGCGTGTACACGCTCCCCCGCATGATCGGTACACACCGCGCCTTCGACATGTTCGTCACGGGACGCATCGTAGCAGCCAAGGAGGCCTATGACATCGGCCTCGTAAAAGCTGTCACGACGAAAGAGGAGCTCCTGCCGACGGTCTATGCGTTTGCAGAAAAGCTGACGAAGGGCCCAACGCTCGCTTATAGAAATATGAAGAAATTGATGTTCGAAAGCATGTACAAGGGCTTTGAGGAATACATGAAGGCAGAGTCTGTCTACCTCGGCGAATGCTCGTCTTCGGAGGATTTCAAGGAAGGCATCACGGCGTTCCTCGAAAAGCGCCCCGCGGAATTTAAGGGGAAATAGGAAAGGGTTCAGGGTTCAGGTTGATGGGTTCAGGTTGATGGGTTCAGGTTGATGGGTTCGGGATTGCAATGCCAGCTTCGCTGCAAGTTTTAGAAAAGTATTTTGAGCATTTCCCTAGCCCCTTCCTTTGGAAGGGGCAGGCGAGCGCAGCGAGACGGGGTTGGCTCCACGTATGTGAAATGACCGCTTTCCACGCCAACCTCCGCCCCTTCGGGGCACCTCCTTCCAAAGGAAGGAGGGAAAAACAGAGAGCGGGCATTGCCCTATGTATGCTCCGCGGCGCTTAGATCCTTCGACTCAGTTCTCATACTTCAGATAAGCCATTTTCTAGGGAAACACTGATTAAATCGTTGTCCGACTTAGCTCTTGTATTTTCATGCAAAGCGAGGAATAAGCCGCCGCGAATAGCAAGCTATTTAAGGCGGGTTATGACGAAGCATTGTATGAAAATACATGCCAAGTCGGGCTCTGCGATTTAATCAGCGTTTCCTTAACATACGACGTTTTTCTCCGCTCAGGATGACGAAATGCGCCGCACCACAACCCTGAACCTTGAACCCTTAAACCCATCAAAAAAACGTTGTACCCATGCCATGAGTACAACGTTTTTTCTATGCTTACAGTCTCCTCATGATCGTTCCCCCGCCGATGAGCCTGTCACCGTCGTAGAAGACGACGGACTGGCCGCTGGTGATGGCGCGCTGGGGTTCTTTGAATTTCACGACGGCGCGGCCGTTTCTTTCAAGCGTCACGGTGCAGTCATGGACGCGGATGCCGTAGCGGATCTTGGCCTCACAGGAAAATTCCTCTCCGGGCGCTTCGCCGTCTGTGAAGTGAAGCTCGTCCGCCAGAAGGCGGGTGCGGAAGAGCTCGTCATTCGTGCCAACGATGACCTGCGATTTCTCGGGCTTTAACGCGACGACATAGAGCGGAGTCCTCGCTGCGATGCCGAGGCCCTTTCGCTGTCCGATGGTGTAGTAAGGGATGCCGCGGTGGCGTCCGAGGACGCGGCCTTTGGTGTCTACGATATCGCCTTCGGAGAAGGCTTCCGGTGCATGGTTCTTGAGAAATTCGACGTAGGATGTCTCACTGGTCAAAAAGCAGATATCCTGTGACTCGGCTTTGTTGTAGATGGGAAGTCCTTTTTCTTTAGAGATCCGGCGGGTGTCTTTCTTGAAGGTGCGCCCTAGCGGGAAAATGATATGCGCGAGCTGGTCCTGCGTGAGGTGGTACATCATGTACGACTGGTCCTTGCCCATGTCGACGCCTTTATGGACTTCGTATTTTTGCCGCTCTGGATGGAAGAGGATCCTCGCATAGTGACCCGTTGCAAAATACGGTGCGTCGAAGTGTTTTCTGGCTTCGTCATAGAAGAGGCCAAATTTCACCTTGAAGTCGCACATCATGCAGGGATTCGGCGTCATGCCTTTGGCGTAAGCGTCGATGAAGTAGCGGAGGACGAATTTCTGGTAAGCCTCTCTGACATCGACGACCTGAAAGGGGATGCCGATGAAATCAGCCATGGCTCTCGCGCCTTCGATCTCCTTCTCCTGCCCGTCGAACTGGTACATGGTCGCACCGCAGACTTCGTAGCCCGCTTCCAGAAGGAGCTTGGCGGTGAGTGTGCTGTCGACACCGCCGGACATGGCGACGACGACTTTTTTCTTTTCTGTCATAAAAATAGGTATCCTTTCTGCGGAAGAAGCAGTCGCATCGGAAGCCTGACCGCTGCAGCGAGGCCGGTTTAAAAGGGCGGCAAGAAACGATCAGAGATCGCCGGAAAGCCAAGGCGCAGGATATTCCCAAGCCCCGGCAGCGCTCAAAGCCAGGGCGCAGGATATTCCCAAGCCCGGGCAGCGCTCTTACGACCGGTGAGGCTGTCGTCATACAGAAGCCTTTCGATCACTGTTTTCCCAAAACCATCATCCCGGGGGTATCCCCAGAAAATCTCATCGGAGTGAAAGTCCGAAGGATTGTTTTATTATAGCAGAAATGGAAGAAAAAAATGAGGGTTTGTTCCTAGGGCGAGGCGTCCTTTGATTCTGTCTGATCCCCCCGCTTGAATGA
>FR879533.1:10322-12023 GCA_000434475.1 Dialister sp. CAG:486 | reverse complement strand
CCTAATCACTAATCCCTAATCACTAGCCCCTAATCCCTAGTTACTAGTCACCATTTTCCCCTCATTTGCTTTTTCTTTCAGCTAATGATATAATTTATACAGAGGTATCGAAAATACCATAAACTAAAAAGCATAAAATATACAAATGCAGGCTTGCATTTTGGAAACTTTGCTTTTTCTCACAAGAGTTTTGAAAAGTCCATTTCCGATGGGCTTTTTATAGTCGAAAAATAAAAGGAGGCGAGAACGATGATGGGGATCGATGAACTGATGGATCTCACGATGTACAGCAGCATGTACCTGCTCTTTTACATGGCCTATTTCTATGTAGAAGGTGCGAACCTTCTGGTGCCGTGCCGTGTCAATGCCAATTTCAAACGGATCCTGTCTCGTTTTGCCTCTTTCTTCAGAGGTTTCATCGGCGCGGGGGGATGGAGAGCATCTGCTGCTCTCTGATCTTTTTGCGTACCTGTTTATTGCTTGGCTTGAAAGAGTAAAAAGGATCGGAAAAGCAGCAGCCGTACCGGAAGCGTTGCCTCATGGGGTAGCTTCTTTCTATTTCATGCGGCGGTGGGGCGCGGACTTCGTGCCTGCCTTTGGCTTTTGCATACGCCAGAGGATCCTTTTCTGACAGTGAAAAGAGACGCCGCAGGGCGTCTTTTTTTGATGAAATCTCTGGAGAGTGAGCTTTGATGTACTCCTTAATCGAAGATATAAAGAAATTATTATCCGTGATGCTGCCGATCCTGGTCGCGCAGATCTCGACAGCGGGCATCACTTTTATCAATACGACCATGGCGGGGCATGCCGGAAGCGATGACCTCGCAGGCGTATCGGTGGGCGCGGGACTTTTCTATCCGCTTTTGGCTTCCATCGTGGGGCTGCTCATGGCGGGAACGCCGCTCATGGCGACGCTTCTTGGTGAAAAGAAGCCGGAAGGGCTTCCTTATGTGGTCCGCGGCGGACTTCTGATCGGGCTTGTGATCTCCTTCCTGTTCGGGGCAGCCTATGTACTTTTCATCGATGACCTTCTGACGTCGCTCACGCTGGAAGCGGAAGTGGCATATGTGGCGCGCTACTATCTCATGACGATGGTGGGCGTGGTCTTCTTCATTTCCATGATCGTCCCCCTTCGCTGTCTGACGGATACGGCAGGCTCGACGTCGACTTCCATGAAGCTCTTCTTGATGGCGCCGCCGGTCAATGCTGTATTCAACTATCTTTTCATCTATGGGCATTTCGGTCTGCCGCGTCTGGGCGGGATCGGTGCCGGTCTTGCGACGATGCTGACCTATGGTTTCCTTTTGGCTCTTTTCCTTATCGTCGTACTGAAGTCCTCTGCGCTCAAGGGGCATGAGATCTTCCATTCGATCCTCGTGAAGCGTTCTGACGTCAAGGAGTACCTGATCGTTGGTGTGCCGAGCGGACTTTCCATTTTTATGGAAATGAGCCTTTTCAGTCTGATCATCGTATTTCTTGCCCGTTATGGCACGGACACGCTGGCTGCCTACCAGATCGCGGATAACTTTGCTTCTCTCGTCTACATGCTGCCCGTCTCCTGCTCGATGGCGCTCACCATCCTCATCGCGACAGCTGTCGGCGCGCATGATATCCCGCTCGCTCGCCGCTACAAGAAGGCCGGCTTTGTCGTAGCCCTCTCCGGAGCAGCGATGACGGCTGCGATGACGGTGCTTTTCCGCT
>FR879533.1:0-10288 GCA_000434475.1 Dialister sp. CAG:486 | reverse complement strand
TTTTCCGCTCTTCCATCGGAAATATGTATACGAGCGACGCGATCGTCGCCTCCATTGCCGGACAGTTCCTGATCTATAGTGCAGGCTGGCAGCTCTTTGATGCGATCTCCACTCCGATCCAGGGGATCCTCCGCGGTCTCAAGGATACGCGTGTCTCCTTTATTCTGATGGTCATTGCGTACTGGGGCGGCTGCTTCCCGATGAGCCTTTTCCTCGACCATGTGGTCGGTCTCGGGGCTGACTCCTACTGGCTCGGGCTGGTCTTCGGCGTCGGCTGCTCGGCCATGCTGATGATCCTGCGCCTCGTCTATGTGGAGCGCGTCATGGATGGAGAGGCCCTGCCTGCCTGTGCTTTCTTTATGCACAGGGAGATCCCACATCCTGCTGCCGTCCATGCCGTAGTGATTTCTAATGTAACGCAGGCGAAGGAGCTGCTTGCTTTCTGGGAACGTGCTGAAGAAAAACTTGCTTCTCTGGTGCAGGACATCAAAGAAGCCGAAGTCGATATATTTACAGAAAACAGAAGGGTGCTTCCGATCGGTCGCTCTCTTCTGACGGATCTGCATTTATGCATCTTAGGCCATGCGACCAGGGCCTACATCCCTTAGGTACGATCAGGGGGATAGGGGCTGTGAAGAAATGAGGATTCATTTCTTCACAGCTCCTTTTGTATTGGAATGCTTGCGATCGTATAATGGAAATATCCAAGAGGCATGCTGAACAAAACCTTTTTGATGGGCGTAAAATTCTTCCATGGTATCCCATGAAATAAGTAGGAGAAGAACAATGAAAAAAATCATCATCATAGGGGCAACGCTTCTCGCGGCAGGCTGTTTTCTCATGACGGGCTGCGGAGGAGACGCGCCGAAGCAGACGAAAAATGAGATCCATGTCGTGACTCATGCGAACTGGAATCCCTTCGAGTACATAGAGAATGGCAAGATCGTCGGATTTGACGTGGACCTCGCACGAGAAGCGGTGAAGCGCGCAGGGCTTACGATGGATCTCACCGATGCGGGCTGGGAAGCGCTCTTTGAGCAGATCCGCTCACATCAGGCGGACATGGCGATTTCCGGTGTCACCATCACGAAGGATAGAGAGGCGTCCTATCTCTTTTCGGCGCCGTATTTCCTCTCCCGGCAGGCGATCCTGGTGCGGGAAGGCGTGGATATCCACAGTGCGAAGGATCTGATGGACGGCAAAGAGATCGCTGTGCAGAACGGCTCGACGGGGCAGGAGGCGCTGGAAAAGCTTCTCGGAAAGAATCATCCCTCCATCAAGAAGACGCCGATGTCCATCCAGATGCTGATCGGCGGGCAGGTCGATGCGCTGGTCGGTGATGAGACGTCCGTGAAGTCCATCCAGGCGCAGTACCCCGAGGCGTATCTTTCGATCGTCTATGATGACGAAGCCTTCACGCCTGAGTTCTTCGGTATCCTCTATCCGAAGGATACGGGCGCAGAGCTCAAGAGCAAGATCGACAAGGCGCTCAAGGACATGATCGCTGACGGTACCTATGGAAAGATCTATGAAAAGTGGTTCAAGACGAAAGTCGATGAGGAGACGCTGGAAAAACTGGGGAACCGCTGACCCGGAACGCATCATTTTATGATTCTGAGGCTAATCATGTCTGATTTCAAATTTTCTATCATTCAGGAATATGCGCCGTTTTTCTTATCCGGCACATGGCTCACGATCAAGCTCTCGCTGATCGCGATCCTCTGTGGATTTCTGCTGGGGCTTGTGCTTGCACTCCTGCGTACTTCGAAAAAGAAATGCCTGTCTTTCCCCGCGCTGCTCTTCATCGAAAGTATACGCGGGACGCCGCTCCTCCTGCAGCTGCTGATCACCTACTTCGGCATCGTACCTCTTTTCATGAAGAAGCCGGACGGTGTCCTGGCGGCTGCACTTGCGCTTTCTATCAATGCGGGGGCATACATTGCGGAAACGATCCGTGCGGGCATCCAGTCCGTCGATGTAGGGCAGGGGGAGGCCGCCAGTGCGCTGGGGCTTTCCGCATGGCAGAGCATGCGCTATGTCATCCTGCCGCAGGCGCTGAAGTCGGTCGTACCGGCACTGGGCAATTCCTTCGTGAGCCTGATCAAGGACTCGTCTCTCGCCTCCGTCATTGCGACGCCGGAGCTCATGTACTGGGCGAATGCAGCGAATGCACAGTACTACCGCGTGTGGGAGACGTTCATCACGACAGCCGTCATCTATCTCTTTCTGACGGTCGTCACCAGCCGGATCCTTGCCAAACTGGAAAAGAACATGTGAGCATCTGCGAAGGCAGGTGCTTTTTTTGACTGGTGACTAGTGACTAGAAGACATCAGACTCCCGTATCGTCATTGAAAGCGTTGCCGAGAAATCTTCCTTGCAGACCGATAAACGATGGATGTGTGAAAGCAGGGATGAGTGACTTGTGACTACAACTTCGGGCATCGCTCTATGGAAACACTGATTAAATCGTTGTCAGATTTTACTCTTGAATTTTTATACATGACGAGGAATAACCTGACGCGAATAGCGAGCTATTTAAGGAAGGCTATGACGAAGTCATGTATAAAAATTCTTGTGGAATCTGACTCTGCGATTTAATCAGCGTTTCCATATGTATACGCTGCGGCGCTTAGATCCTTCGACTCAGCTGCCATTATTCAGATAAGCGTTTCCCTAACATACAGCTTTTTTCTCCGCTCAGGATGACGAAAAGCGCCGCTCCAATCCCTTAGAACCTCTTGAACCCTTAGAACCCATTGAACCCGTTGAGCCTTTAGCCTTCTTCCCATGAATGCTATAATAATACATATCTATTCGTATTTCCAAAGGAGTCTTGTTATGATGCACAATGAACAGAAAGTGACGGACAGCATTTACTGGATCGGCGCAAACGATTTCGTGACGCCTCGCTTTGATAATCTGGTACCGCTCCCGCAGGGGATTTCCTATAACACCTACTTTATCGATGATGAAAAGACCTGTGTCCTGGATGGGATCGACAATGCATGCCGGGACATTTTCATGGATAACCTTTCGTACCTTCTGAAAGGCCGTGCGCTTGACTACATCATCATCAATCACATGGAGCCGGATCACAGCGGTTCGCTTCTGGCACTTGCAGAGGCACATCCTAAGGCGAAGATCATCGCTTCTCCGCAGGCGATCAAAATGTTCGAGCAGTTCTTCCATGTATCGTTCAAAGATCGCACCATCATCTCTGACGAAAAGATGGTGCTGGATCTCGGCGTGCACAAGCTCCGCTTCATCAAGGCGCCGATGGTCCACTGGCCGGAAGTGACATTTACCTATGATGAGACAGACAAAGTCCTCTTTTCTGCGGATGCCTTCGGGACATTCGGTGCGATCCACGGCTCCATCTTTGCCGATGCCGTTGACTATGCGGATGTGTATGGCGTGGAAGGCCGTCGCTATTACACGAATACGACGGGCAAGTACGGCATGCAGGTGCTTTCCGTTTTGAAAAAGACAGAGGCTCTTCCCATCGACATCATCTGTTCGCTTCACGGGCCCGTCCTTCGCACGGAGAAGGACAAGGCGTATGTGATAGAGCGCATGAAGAAATGGGCGTCTTTTACACCGGATTATACGTCGGCTTCCATCTTCTTCGCTTCTGCCTACGGTCATACCGCGATGGCAGCTACTCGTCTCGCGACGCTCCTCGGCGAGCGAGGTGTCAGAAATCTGAAGCTCATCGATCTCTGCGTGACCCCGGTGAGCGATGCGTGGGCGGAAGTGTTCCGCAGAAGCCACATGGTACTGGCAGCACCTACGATGAATATGTGCCTCAATCCGGCGATGGCAGCCTTCCTTCACGAATGTACGACGATGGGCATCCAGAACCGCAAAGTGGCGATCCTGGGGAACAGCAGCTGGGCGCCCAATGTATCCGGCAAGCTCATGAAGGATATCGTCAGCACGTGGAAGAAGTGTGAGATCATCGAGGAGCCGCTCCACGTGAAGGGCAGCATCACCGGTGATGACGAAGCATTGATCTCCCTCGCGGATACGCTGGCCGCGGATATTCTTGGCAAAGAAGGCGCATGATGAAGAAATGGATCTCTTGGATGGCGGCAGGGGCGCTCTCCGCCGTATTGCTTCTCTCGGGCTGCGGAAAACCCTCCGTGCATGTCATGAAGGCCGAAGCCAGCCAGGAACCATTTACCCTGGAGACGAAAGCGGTGCCGGAGGCGCTTCATGTCGCGCCGGTCATTCCGTCCGTATCAGGCGGCCTTCTTTCCGATCTGCCTGATATCGGGACCACGGTCGAGGCGGGCGATGTCCTTTTCCGGATCGACTCCTCTCAGTATGAGTCGCAGGCGGCAGCGCTCGAGGCGAAGATCGCCGAGAGTGCCTCTTCAGCTCCGGCGGTCAGCTATGGCAGCGCGCCGATCGATAACAGCATGGAAGCCTCGCTTCTGAAGCAGGGCATTATCACCCGCGCAGAGTATAACCGCATCAAGGGACGGAGCGCAGTGGCTGAGCCGGTCCTTTCCGGAGGCGGCTCGCAGGTGGATGGAAATCTAGCGTCCGCACTGGCAGCCCTGCAGAAGACCATCGCCGGCTGCACCGTCCGTGCACCGATCAGCGGGATCATTTCTCAGGTTTACATCGGAGATACGCACATGGCCATGGCAGGAAAGCCTGCTCTCGTCATCCGTCAGGATTCACCGGTAACGGCCTCCATCGAGATCCCGTCCAAGCTGGATACGCTGATGGAACGCGCTAAGGATGACAAGACGCTGACGGTCACGATGACGGATGGCGATGAGATCTGGTATGGCGAGCTCAAAAAACAGCCGAATGAGGACGGCGACAAATACACCACCTACAAAGTGCAGGTGGATAACAGCGATGATGAGATCACCATCGGGAATGAATACAACATCCGCATCGAAAGTGGCAAGACCATGTCTTCCTACATGATCCCCAAGACAGCTCTGATCGGCGAGGACTCCGTCGCTGTTGTGAATGATGACGGGCTCATCGACATCAAGACCGTGGATATCGCCAGTGAGACAGGCGGATTCCTGCTCATCATGGATGGTCTCTCTGAGGGCGACCGCGTCGTGACGGATCCGACGAAGGATCTTGAGATGGGCATGGAGGTCGATGTGAAATGAAATGGGAGCGCGCCGACTACGACACCGATCCCGTGACATTGGCGAAGAAGCTCATCGGCGCTGTCCTCTGCTGCCGCACGAAGGAGGGGCTGACTACGGGCCGCATCGTGGAGTGCGAAGCCTATGGCGGATGCTGGCGCGGCCATGAAGACGATGGCGCGCACTCTGCCAAGGGCATCACCGCGCGGACGAAGGTGATCTTTGGCGAGCCCGGTCATGCCTATGTGTATCTCATTTATGGCATGTATACCTGTCTTAATATCGTCTGCGAGCCCGAAGGAATACCCGGCTGCGTCCTTATCCGCGCCATCGAGCCGCTCTCCGGCGTAGAACTCATGCAGCATCGACGGAAAGGGGCGAAGGGCAGGCTTCTCACAGGAGGGCCCGGCCGCCTGACGATGGCGATGGGGATCGATCGCTCCTTCTATGGAGAAGACCTCACAGGAAACCGTCTCTGGATCAAAAAGGGAGAGGGGCATTTCCCCGTGAAGCGCACCAAACGCATCGGCATCGACTATGCGAAGTATGGAAGAAATTTCCCATGGCGCATGGTGCTCGAAGATAATATATATGTATCTAAGTAAAGAGGGCAGCTCTAGGGAAACACGGATCACATCTGACTCTGCGATCGAACCGGCGTTTCCCTGCGGCTGCTCTTTTGTGATGAAAGAAGTGCTTGTCATCGATGCGTCCATGCATAGCAAGCTCTGGCAAAGACGATTGGCTGTGCATAGATCCTGCTTTTGTTTAACTTTTCAAAAGGATCCTGCAAAAAGGCTCTTAAATGGCTATGAGAGCGTTTTTGTGCTATAATAAGATAAGTCATTGTTTAATTTACAGCGCGAAAGGCGCTGTCTTTTTTCGCAAGGAGACACTATGGATATCGAATGGAAAGAAGGAAAGATCATCAATACCCCTTTGGAAGGGCAGATGAAGAATTCCTACATCGACTACGCCATGTCGGTCATCGTGACTCGTGCGCTGCCGGACGTGCGAGACGGCCTGAAGCCCGTACATCGCCGCATCCTCTACGCGATGAGCGAAGCCGGGATGCTGCCGGGCAAGGCGTACAAGAAGTCGGCCCGCATCGTCGGTGATGTCTTAGGTAAGTACCACCCGCACGGCGATACCGCAGTCTATGAGTCTGCTGTCCGCATGGCGCAGGACTTCTCGACGCGCTACCCGCTGGTCGACGGACACGGGAACTTCGGCTCTGTCGACGGCGACTCTGCGGCTGCGATGCGTTATACGGAAATGCGTATGGCGAAGATCACCGTGGAAATGCTGCGCGACATCGACAAGAATACCGTCGATTTCATGCCGAACTATGACGGCTCGCTGCAGGAACCGCTCGTCCTGCCGTCCCGCATCCCGAACCTGCTCGTGAATGGTTCCTACGGCATCGCCGTCGGCATGGCGACGAATATCCCGCCGCACAACCTGTCGGAAGTGGTCGATGGCCTCTCTGCCATGATCGATGATCCAGACATTACGATCGATGGGCTGATGAAATATATCAAAGGTCCGGATTTCCCGACCGCCGGTATCATTCAGGGCGTGAAGGGCATCGAGGATACCTACCGTACCGGCCGCGGCAGCATCACCGTGCGTGCAAAGACGGAGATCGAAGACATGGATCGCGGCAAACACCGCATCGTAGTGACGGAGATTCCGTATCAGGTGAACAAGGCGCGCCTCATCGAGTCCATCGCCGACCTGCAGCGTCAGAAGGTCTTAGACGGCATCACTGCCCTTCGCGATGAATCCGATCGCAGCGGCATGCGCATCGCTATCGAGCTGCGTGCCGACGTCAGCCCGGACATCATGCTGAATAATCTCTTCAAGCATACCCAGATGCAGGTGAATTTCGGCGCCATCATGCTGGCACTGGTCGACGGACATCCGCGCATCCTGAACCTGAAGCAGATTCTCTACTATTACCTGAAGCATCAGGAAGAAGTCATCACCAGAAGAAGCCAGTATGAACTCGACAAGGCCAGAGCCAAAGCGCACATCTTGGAGGGTCTCCTCATCGCGCTCGACCACATCGATGAAGTCATCAAGACCATCCGTGAATCCCGCACCGATGATGTGGCGAAACAGGCTCTCATGTCGAAATTCGGACTTTCGGAAAAGCAGGCCATCGCCATCCTCGACATGCGTCTGCGCAAGCTGACAGGCCTCGAAAGAGACAAGCTCGAACAGGACTATAAGGACGTGCAGGAAACCATCGCTTACCTCGAAGACCTCCTCTCCTCGAGAGAAAAGATCATGGGCGTCGTCAAAGACGAGCTCCAGGATGAAAAGAAAAACTTCGGCGATGAACGCCGCACCCAGATCTCGGCCACGAAGGAGGACTTCACCCTGACCGACCTCATCCCGGATGAACCGATGACCATCACCCTGACGAAGCAGAACTACATCAAGCGCATGGACTCTGCGGATATTCGTGTCCAGAAGAAGGGCGGCCGCGGTGTCTCCGGCATGAAGATGAAGGACGAAGACTATGTCTGGAAGATCCTGAATACCTCCACGCACAACCGCATCCTCTTCTTCACAAACAAGGGCAAGGTCTACATGAAGACGGCCGTGGAATTCCCGAAATCCACGAGAACCGCACGCGGCAGTGCGCTCATCAATTTCATTCCGAATCTGGCCCGTGATGAAAGAGTCACCGAGCTTCTCGACATCGACAATGTTCAGGAAGGGACGAAGTACCTCCTCATGGTCACGAAGAAAGGCTACGTGAAGAAGACGGAGCTTGCGGAATACAAGAACATCAACAAGAACGGTCTCATCTCCATCCGCCTCAATGAGGGCGACCGCCTCGCTGCTGTGCTTGCGATCACCGGTGAAGAGGAGATCATCCTTGGCACCAAGGATGGCATGGCCATCCGCTTCTCTGTGGATGACAGCGAGGTCCGCTCCATGGGCCGCGCCGCTGCCGGTGTCCATGGGATCAAGCTCGCGGGCGATGATGAAGTCGTCGGCGCATGCATCGCAGCAGATAAGGATATCTTCACCATTTCTGCGGACGGCAATGCGAAGAGAAACAAGGCCTCTGCCTATCATATCCAGAGCCGAAACGGCAAGGGCATCCGGAATTTCCGCCGCGGCTACGAGGTCGTAGCCCTTGTCGCAGCGGATGACAAGGATGAGCTCGTCGGCGTCTCCGAACAGGGCATCACCATCAAGACCAAAGCGAGCCAGATCGTCAGCAAGAAGACGAAAGCAGGGCAGGGCGTCATTCTCCAGCGTCTCGAGGATGGGGATCGCATCGCCTCCATCGACGTGCTCTCGAATGATCCGGAAGCAGAAGACACCGAAGAATAAGTAGGTGAGAGGGGATCCTCGTGAGCTTGATCTGAGGACCGGCTGCCAGCTGCCAGTCACGTATATCCCTGCGAAACCCGCCGCGTGGAAAGCGCGGCGGGTTTTTGCGTCTGACTGGCTGATGAAGTGTTTGGGAGGCATCCAGGGAAGACTGATTTCGAGATTTAATCTGGGGTTCGCTATCTTTTCCCTTTGCTGTATCGTATAATTGCAGTATAAGAAAACGATTTGAGACTTGGTTTTCAAGGAGGTATCTATGGCAGTCACGAAAGAAATGAATGCACAGCAGGACAGACAGAAGGCGCTCGAAAATGCGATGAAGCAGATCACCAAGGAATTTGGCGCCGGCTCCATCATGCGTCTTGGCGAAATGGGAGATAAGCTCGATATCGAGGTCATCCCGACGGGCTCGCTCGCCCTTGATATCGCGGTCGGTGTCGGCGGTTATCCGCGCGGGCGTGTCATCGAGATCTATGGGCCGGAGTCCTCCGGCAAGACGACGCTGGCGCTGCATGCGATCGCAGAAGCGCAGAAGATGGGCGGCGTCACCGCATTCATCGATGCCGAGCATGCACTCGACCCTGTCTATGCGCATCACCTCGGAGTCGATACGAAAGAGCTTTTGATCTCCCAGCCGGACAGCGGCGAGCAGGCGCTCTCTATCGCAGAGTCTCTGGTCAGAAGCGGCGCGGTCGATATGATCGTCATCGACTCGGTCGCAGCCCTCGTACCGAAGCAGGAGATCGAGGGGGATATCAGTGATGCTTCGGTCGGCCTGCAGGCGCGTCTCATGAGCAAGGCACTCCGCAAGCTGACGGGGATCATCAGCAAATCGAAGACCATCGTCATCTTCATCAACCAGCTGCGTGAAAAGGTCGGCGTGATGTTCGGCAATCCGGAAACCACGACGGGCGGCCGCGCGCTGAAATTCTACTCCTCGATCCGCATCGAGATCCGCAAGCTCGAAGTCATCAAGAATGGTTCGGATATCATCGGCAACCGTACGAAAGCAAAGGTCGTGAAGAACAAAGTCGCCCCGCCATTCAAGGTGGCTGAGTTCGATATCATGTACGGGGAAGGGATCTCCAAGGAAGGCACACTCCTTGATATCGCGGTCGATATGGAGATCATCCAAAAGAGCGGGGCATGGTACTCGTACAAAGGCAGCAGGATCAGCCAGGGTCGTGAGGCAGCGAAGCGTTACTTGAAGGAACACCCGGATGTCGAAGCGGAGATCGATAAGATCATCCGTGACACCCTTGTCGTAGAACCGGATCATTTCGAAGATGGCGTACACTCGGAAGCGGACAGCGAAACGAACTCGTCCGAAGGATAGGACCTGCTACGAGACGGCGGTGTACCTCCTGCAGTTCCGCGACCAGAGCGAGAAGGATCTCACACGGAAGCTGAAAGAGCGGGAGTACACGGAGAAAGAGATCGAAGAGGCGTTGGAACGGCTCAGGGACTATGAATATGTCAATGATGAGGATCTCGCTGATGAGCTTTTCGAAGCCTACCGCCGCCGCGCGCAGTACGGAGACGCCTACATCCATCAGAAGCTGAAGCTGAAAGGGCTTGCCACGGAGAAGCACCTGCGGCTTGAGGAAGAGATCGAGATGGCGGCCGCCCTCCTGCAAAAGAAGTGGGGCATGAGCCCGAAGCTGCGGACAGATTTCAAAAAGTCAGCCTCCTTTCTCCTGCGAAGGGGGTTTTCCCATGATGCCGTCATGACGGTGATGCATGAGATGGATCTTGAGGAAATAGAAGAGTAACAAAAGGGGCTGTGAAGAAATGAATCCTCATTTCTTCACAG
>FR879532.1:4129-10335 GCA_000434475.1 Dialister sp. CAG:486 | reverse complement strand
TGGGGAAGGTGGCGAGCGTAGCGAGCCGGATAGGGTTCTAGCGGGATGAAAACGCGAGAGAATGACCTAATCCCTAGCTACTAATCCCTAGTCACCAGTCACCAGTCACTAGTCCCCTAACCTCCCTTGCGTAAAACCCGCGGACCATATATACTAGGAAAGATAATTCTATTTTTTATTAAGGAGATGGATGTTTTGAATTTTGTTGACGCCGTAGTGGCCTTTCTGAACATTGGCATTTTCAGTACGCTGATCTGCCGCTTTACCGGAGCGAATATGGCAATGCTCGTTTTCTGCGCGCTGCTCTACATGGGAAGTGAACCGATGGAAACGGTAGGCATCATGCTGACGTACCTGGTCTTTATGCGCCTCACCATTTACACCCAGAAGCGCAAGCTGAATTTCAAGAAGCTGCAGGTCTTCAAAGGGATGCGAGTCTTTGTCCCCGTCCTGCTGATCGTGATCTCTCTCTTCCTGTATCCATTCGCAGCGCTGGCGATCTTCCTCCTGCTCTTCATGGTGGAGATCCTCGCGCAGATCAAGTCGGAGATCCCGGAAGACAGACAGCTCTCGAAGGGAGAACTCACCAAGTACATCGTGATCGGTTCCCTCCTGACCACCGTCTCTATGATTGTCGTCAAATTCATCCCCGCTTCGTGGTACTATGCTCTTGGCGGTGCTGTCGGCCTTTTCCTCTGCGGCTTCGTATGGTGGCTGGGACAGGACCGCGACAGACTTTCCGGTATATGGGATACGGTCATCCTCCTCTCCTTCATCCCGCTCGGCCTTTTCGGCTTCGATATGGCGGACTGGATGGATGATATGCGCCGCAGCGTGAACCCGACCCGCATTGCATACAATCTGCCTTTCATTTTCCTGCCGGTCTTCTATGTCGGCTTCCTGATGGCGAATATCCTCTTCGGTGTCTTCTCCCTCTCCGGCATGTGCATCACTTTCTTCGGCGCACTCGGCCTACGTCTCTTCGGCTACTATGAAATGTCCGGCAAGGGCAAGGCAAGCCTCATCGCGATCGGCTTCACCGTCCTCGGCCTCTTCCTTCTCTTCCTCACCGCACCGGAACCTGTCGGTGTATCCAAGTATGTGGATGCTTTCCTGCCGACCAATTACTATGGCTTCAAGGGCATCCTGAATATGTTCTGAGGCTGGTAGTTGATGAGTAGCTAGGGATTAGGAAGTTTGCCTCACATTTCCCGCTACTCCGCTATACCTGATCCCAAAAGAAAACCGTCATGATCAAAATGGTCATGACGGTTTTCTTTTGCCCGAAACAGATAGAGAAAAATATAACACGCAAAAAGCGAGGCCTCATGAACCTCGCTTTCGTGTCTATTTTATAAACCGATAGTATGGAGAAATGGTAAGGGGGAAAATTCCTGATTCCAATTCCTAATCCCTAGTCACCAGCCCCCGCCTTCGGCTGACGATACGTGAAGACACGCTTCGGCTCCTTGCTTTCTACCTTATGATCGAGGAGATTCACATCGAGGATCGGGCAGACACCACAGCCATTGCAGGCCTGGTGACGGCAGTCATGGGTGAGGATCCCCTTCTCGGCCATGCGCCATTCTTTCAAGAGGTAATCCTTCGTGACACCGCTGTCGATATGATCCCATGGTTCACATTCATAGAAATCACGAATACGCGCTGCGTACTCGTCGGGATCGATACCGCATTCCCGGAAGCTGTCCATCCAGACGTCGAAGTGGAAAAATTCCGTCCAGCTGTCATAGGTGCAGCCTTTCTTCCATGCGGTGTAGATGGCAGAAGAGAGCTTGCGGTCGCCGCGAGCGAGGACGGCTTCGATATATCCTGTCTTGGCATCATGATAGGCGTACTTGATATGGCGGTTTGTGAAAAGGCTCTTCAGGTACTGCTGTTTGCGCTCGATCTCCTCTACGCTGCACTGCGGCATCCACTGGAAAGGAGTGAAAGGCTTCGGGACGAAGCTCGAGACGCTGACGGTGATACGCAGGTCATAGTGCCCCTTGATTTCATGATAGAGCTCGTGGATGCGGTTCGCCAGATCGGCGATGCCCTTCAGGTCTTCATCCGTTTCCGTCGGAAGGCCCATCATGAAATAGAGCTTCACCTTTTTCCAGCCATTTTTGAAGGCATTCGCACAGGCGCCCATGATGTCTTCCTCCGTGACGCCCTTATTGATGACATCGCGCATACGCTGCGTACCGGCTTCCGGTGCCAGTGTGAGACCGCTCTTTCGGACCTGCTGGATCTTTTTCGCGATGTCGATGGAGAAGCTGTCAACACGCAGTGACGGGAGACTGACACTCACACGCTTGTCTTTGAAATTTTCCAAGAGGTGATCGACGAGTTCGGGCAGGCAGGAGTAGTCTGCCGAAGAGAGGGACATGAGGGAAATCTCATTATAGCCCGTATTCTTTATCAGGGTATCTGCGATCTCCTGCAGTCTCTCTTCGCTCTTCTCTCGCACAGGGCGGTAGATCATCCCCGCCTGGCAGAAACGGCACAGGGCGGAAGACCACCCCCGCCTGGCAGAAACGGCATCCGCGGCTGCAGCCGCGGAACATTTCCAAGACGGCACGATCATGCACGATCTCGATATGCGGGAGGATCGGCTTGTCATCGATGTGGACATGGTCGACATCACGGATGACACGCTTCTTCACTGGGAACTGGGCCGCTTCGTCGATGGGACGGATGCTGCGGAAGACGCCATTCTCATAGTAAGAGACCTCATAGAGGGACGGCGCATAGCAGCCATCGATCTGAGCGAGACGGCGGATCGCCTCTTTGCGGCCGCCGGGCTTCCCTTCCGCTTTCCATGCTTTCACGATATCCACCATCTCTCCGATGGCTTCTTCGGATTCTCCGATGAAGAAGACGTCGAAGAAATCAGCGACCGGCTCTGCATTGTACACACAGGGGCCGCCGGCGACGACAAGGGGATCCTCGTCTGTGCGGTCCTTCGCCCAGACAGGAATGCCTGCCATGTCGATCATGTTCAGGATATTCGTGTAGCACATTTCATACGGCATGGTGAAGCCGAGTACATCGAAGTCCTTGACCGGGCATTTGTTTTCCAGCGAAAAGAGAGGGATATGCTTCTCTCTCATCATCGCTTCCATGTCCACCCATGGCGCATATACACGCTCTGCCAGCGCATCCTCTCTGGCATTCAGGACACTGTAGATGATCTTGAGTCCCAGATGGCTCATAGCGACTTCGTAGACATCAGGGAATGCCAGCGCCACTTTCACCGGGATCTCATCGTGGTTTTTCACCACACTGTTCCACTCTCCGCCAATGTAGCGGGCAGGCTTCTGGATATGCATCAGCCATACGGGATCGATAGTTACACGGTTCATTTGATACTCCTAAAATAAATGGGGTTACAGGTTTGTGGTTTTATTGGTTCAATGGGTTTAAGGTTCAGGGTTCAGGGTTCAGGGTTCAGGGTTGTGGTACGGCGCATAAAAATATAGAAGCGCCGCTGCTTATAAAGAGCCTTCCCCTCTAGGGGAAGGTGCCCCGAAGGGGCGGATAGGGTGACTTTGGTATGAAAGAGAGTGGAGAAATGCGTTTCAAGCAGGCGATTTATGAGAGTACCCGAGCACCGTTTTTGTAAACGGCGATGCCCGAAAGTCTCTTTATGGCAGGTTTCCCGTTTGGGGTTTCCACCCATCGACCACTGAGCCGCGAATGACAAAGATTTCTCGCTTCGCTCGAAATGACGATACGGGAGTCTGCGGTCTCCTAGTCTTCTAGTCTCTTAGTCTCTTAGTCCCCAGTCAATCAAACATCAGTTTCTTTCTTCTTAAATAGATATTCATCAAAAGCCCGACGCAGAGAAGATTCATGAGAAGAGCCGAGCCGCCGTAGCTCATGAAAGGCAGCGGGATGCCGGTGACAGGCATAATGCCGAGGGTCATGCCGACATTGATGAAGATCTGGAAGAGCCACATGGAAAAGATCCCACAGGCGAGCAGGCTGCCGAAGGCATCCCCCGAAGAGCGGGAAATCATAAGTGTCCTGTATAAAAGAACGAAGAATAAAAAGAGAACGAAAATGGCTCCGACGAAGCCCAGCTCTTCCCCAATGACGGAGAAGATGAAGTCAGTATGATTTTCCGGGAGGAAATTCAGCTGGCTCTGCGTGCCTTCGAAAAGACCCTGCCCGATGAAACCGCCGCTGCCGATGGAAATCTTCGACTGGATGACATGGTAACCGGAGCCATACGGATCGACGTCCGGATTGAAAAGGACGAGGATACGCATCTTCTGGTAGCTGTGCAGCACGAAGAACCAGATGAGCGGGAAGACTACGACGAACGCAAGAAAGGCGCGTTTCACAAGCTGCATCTTGAGTCCGGAAATATAAAGCATGCCGAAGGTGATGGCCGCGAAGACAAGGCTCGTACCAAGGTCCGGCTGGATGAAGATCAAAAGTGTCGGAAGTGCCATCATACCCGCGACAGGCAGAAGGCTCTTCCATGTCTGGAAGCCGGATTTGTCATTCGCCATGAGCCTTGCCAGACAGATGATCATGATGATTTTTGCAAATTCGGAAGGCTGCAGCGTGAAAGGACCGATCTGGATCCAGCGCTGCGCCCCGAGCGCACTCGTCCCGGCGAATTTGACGACCAGAAGCAGGATCGCATTGATGCCATAGAGGATGGGGACGAAGCGATAGAGTTTCCTGTAGTCAAAATAGAGCGAGCCCCCGGCAATGATAAGACCACCGACAAAGAAGATCCCCTGCTTCATGACGAAGTCATACTGCCCCGGTTGTCCATCCATATTCGCATGAGTGGCACTTGCAATGATCAGAAGACAGATGACGCCAAGGCCCAGGACAGCCATCAGCAGCGTGCTGTCGATGCGCCGCCAATATCGAATGAGATTCATTCTGCTATCTCCTCCTCTGCCATTTATACGAGCGGCTGCCCGAGTGCCAGGAAAGGCCGGCCGGTGCCGTCTTCACAGGTACCTTCTCCCGCGCATTCTCCGCCTCTGCTCTCCGAAGCAGCTTCTTCCAGCGCGGAAGCGGGATCTGTTTCTCTTCTTTGTACGATTTCCAGAAAAGAGCGAGTGCTTCTCCGAGCGCCCCTTTTTCGGAAAAATCCGAAAGCTCTCCCTGATGCGCGAGACGGTCTGCCTCCTCTGTATACGGGATGATGGCAGAGACGGACTCTTCATCGAGCGTCTCTAGCATATCCGTCAAGGAGATCTGCGTATCCCCCGAGAGGGAGAACTGGTTCAGCACATAGGTCATGTATCGCTTGCGCGGTCCCGTCATGAGACGCTCTGCATTCCGCTTCGAGGCCCAGGACGGTGCCACGACAAGGAACATATGATCCGAGAGATGCTCCGCAAAGCGGATGCCCTCTCCTCGCCCCGCCGGACAGTCGAGAAGGATGTAGTCATACTTGTCCTCCACGTCTTCCAGCACGGTATCCATCGCCGCAGGAAAGACGGTCTCCCATGTATCATTCTGCGCCGCCGGCAGGAAATCCAAATGATCATTCACTTCCAGGATGACATCCTTCGCAAAGCAACGGCCTTCCGCCAGATCCATCACATGATAGAAGCACTCATTTTCCAGCCCCAGCACGAGATCCATATTTCTCATGCCCATATCCCCATCGATGAGGAGCACCTTCTTCCCCTTCCGGGAGAGGAAGATCCCCAGAGCAGCGGTGAGGAGCGTCTTCCCCACGCCGCCCTTACCGGAAGCAAAGGATACGATCTCAGCCATTCTTTTTGCCTCCTGCCTTTGCCTCATCCGCTGCCTTCAGCTTTGCCGGCGAATAATCTCCGATATGGAAATAGGCATCCATCATCTTCTTGACGACCGGTGCCGCGGACTCCGAGCCGAAGCCGCTGTGCTCGAACATGCACAGGATCACAACCTCCGGCTTGTCGAAAGGCGCATATACCACGAACCAGCCGTTATCGAGACCATTCGTTTCCGCCGTACCAGACTTACCGGCGATCGAGATCGGATAATGTTCGAAGACCTGTCCGCCTGTCCCATCCTTGCTCATGACCATCCGAAGTCCTTTGTGGATCGCATCAAGCGTATCCTTAGATACCGGAAGCGTCCCCACCTTCTCCGGTGAGAAGATCTTGAGCGGTGTCCCATCCAGCTGATCGATGCGGTTCACCAGGTATGGCTGGGAGCGGAAGCCGCCATTGTCGATATCCCCG
>FR879532.1:0-4121 GCA_000434475.1 Dialister sp. CAG:486 | reverse complement strand
GCGGAACCCGCCATTGGCGATCGCCGAGTATACCATCGCCATCTGCAGCGGCGTCGTCAGTGTGAAGCTCTGTCCGATCGCGGCATCCATCGTCTCCCCGAGGTACCAGTCCTGCTTGAAAACTTTCTTCTTGTAGGCTTCGCTTGCGATATTGCCGTCCGATTCACCGGCAAGGTCGATGCCTGTCGTTTTTCCCAGACCGAATTCCTCCGCCATACGGGAGATGCGGTCGATGCCTGCACGGCGTCCCATTTCATAGAAATAGACATTGTCCGACTTTTCGATCGCTTCATAGAAATTGATCCATCCGAAGGCCTCGCCCTCAGAGTTTCTCTTATCGACGAGCCAGTGCTTGCCGTTATCAAAAATGCGTTCCTCCGGTGTCGTCACCTTCGCTTCGAGTGCTGCCGCACCCGTGATGACTTTGAAGAGCGATCCGGGCGGATACATCGACTGGATCGTGCGGTTCTGCATCGGATGATTCTTATTATTGACGATCTCATTCCAGTCTTTCGAAGAGATCCCCTTGCTGAAGCGGTTCGGATCATAGCTCGGCCAGCTAGCCATTGCGAGGATCGCTCCGCTATTCGGATCGACAGCCACCGCGGAAGCCCCCGTCGGCATGACACCGCCATGGACGAGCGTCTTCACCTGTGCTTCCATCGCGTCCTCTGCCGCTTTCTGCAGATTCGCATCCAGCGTCAGACGCACACTGTTTCCCGTGACAGACGGCGTACCGCCCACATAGCGGACAGGCTGACCCGATGCATTGACTTCGACCGTCTTCGAGCCATTCTTGCCTTCGAGATAATTGTTATAGCGGCGCTCAAGGCCCGCACGACCGATCAGTGTCGTGGTCGTGTACGGATTTCCTTCCGCATCCCTGTCATCCGGCCCCGCTTCGCCGACATAGCCAAGGACCTGCGCCCCCGCATTGCCCAGCGGATATACGCGCAGCGGATTCACTTCGATTTCGATGCCGGGGAATTCATCCTTCTTCTCTTCGATCTGCGTCGCGACATCGATGCCGACATCGTTTGCCAGATAGATCGCACCGAAGGCCAGCTTATTGTCTTCGATCTTTTTCTTGATATCGGAAGTCGGCACATGAAGAAGCTGCGACAGGCGGCTGAGCGCCTCATCCGACAGCGTATTCCCCTTGCGATCGACCGGCATGACGACGCTGTATGCCGAGCGCGAGCCCGCAAGGATCAAGCCATTCCGGTCATACATGACACCACGCATCGCCTGCATGGGAAGGTAGCGGATGCGGTTCCCATCCGCTTCTTCTTTATAGTACCCGCCCTGAATGACCTGCATATAGAAAAGACGCAGCCCCAGGACGAGCAGGAGGAATATCGCCGCATAGATCATACGCGCATAGCGGGACTCCTCGGTATTTTTTAAAAGCCCACTGAGAATCGAGGGCACATGCTTATTCACCACTTCGGTTCTCCCTCCCGTTTCATGGCCCATAGCGGCCTGTGAAGAAAGAGCACGGCTGCTCCATTCATGAAGGTGGTGCTCATCACAAAGTACAGGATATAAGAAATCGAGAAGACATGGCTGCCGGCTGCCAAAAGCACCAGCCATGACAGCAGTGCATAAAGGAGCGATGCCAGCGTCATCGCAAAAAGCGAAATATACCAATGACGGTTGTAGCGCTTCCTGCCCAAAGCGAGATACAGCGCTGCGATCGCCAGGTATGGCAGGAGGTGCAGTCCGAAAAGATTTCCCGTCACAAGATCCGTAAGGAGCCCGCCCACGAGCGCAAGCGTCATCGCCGTCTTGTTGTCAAAGATCAATGTCGCAAGGACGATGACGACCAGCCACAGATCCGGCTGATGCAGTCCCGAGAAAAAGAATGGCATCACCGAGGACTGCACAAGAAAAACGAGAAAGCTCAAAAAAGCCAGTGCATAGCCGCTCATTCCTTCTCACCTGCCTGATGTTTATTGGGATTCATCGGCGGTTCCTTCTTCGGCGGTTTCACCAGGATACTCTCTGGCGTCGCCCTCTGGATATGGTCCGTGATGATGAAGACCTCTTCCAGATGAGAGAAATCAGCCGCCGGAACAATGCGTGCCACCTGCGTGCCGCCGATGGAGTCGACATCCACCTGCTCGACGGTACCGATGACCATCCCCTTCGGATACACCCCGCCATAGCCGGATGCCACGATGGTATCTCCCTTAATAACATCAGCCTCACGCGGCAGATTCACAAAAGAGAGCTTGCCCGGCTCACTGCTGTTTCCGGAAACCATCGCCACCACGCGCGAGGCCGGACGCGCAACGATACCGCCCACCGATGTACGCGGATCCAGGAGGAGCTGCACACGTGCGGAATTCTCATACACTTCACTCACAAAGCCCACAAGCCCCGTCGGGACGATGACAGGCATATACTTCTTGATGCCGCTGTCACTGCCGCGGTCCACGACCAGCGTCTGTGTCCATCCCCCGTAGTCGCGGGTGATGACAGAAGCCCCCGTCAGGTGGTACTGTTTATAGCCCTGCTTGAACGAAAGGAGACTCTTCAGTCGGATATTCTCCGCAAGGATCTCGCTGTACTGAGCCTGCTCCGCGCGAAGACTTTCATTTTCCTTCCGGAGCGCATCCAGCTCGTTCCAGTTCTCCCACACGCCCGAAAGTAAGTCAAGCCCCTGTGTGAAAGAAAGCGCCGTCCTGCTCGCGGTATAGTTGAAAGGAGCTGCACCGATAGAGAGCGGCTGCGAAATGAAAGGGATGTACTCCCTATGCCGCCAGAACCAGCCGCATGCGCCCATGAAAACAAAGAGGGCGACCGCGGCGGCCATCTTTTTTCTGCCAAAGAAAATCACGATCAAGCGCCTCCGTAATATTTTTCACCGTTCTCGATGAGAAACGGCAGATCCTTATACATGCCAAGAGCCTGATAGCAGCCCATAGCCAATACCTCGCCCGGCAGAGCCGGTACGAAGACCGGCATATGAAGCTCTCCGGCGAGCCAGTCCTTCAGCCCGTCTAAAAGCGCACTGCCGCCGGAAAGAAGCAGACCATTCTTCAGAAGATCGCCCGCCATCTCCGGTTTCGCCTCGCGAAGGACACGGCGGATGAGCTTCAGAACAGGCTGCAGGATACGCTGCATTACCGGTCTTAATTCCTCCGTGGAAAGCTCCACCACCACTTCCACGCCATCACGGATCCTGCGCCCGCGGATAGTGAATGTCGCCTGCCCATCCGCCGCTTTGAGAGAGATCACTTCACTCTTCAGCTTCTCCGCCTGATCCAGCCCGATCATGATCTGATACTTTTCCTGCAGATACTGGCAGATCCCCTTATCGATATGATGCCCGCCGAAAGGGATCCCCTCCTGCGTGACGATCCCTCCGCAGCTGTAAAGCCCCGCATCAGCGACATCGCGCCCGATGACAAGAGAAAAGATCACAGACGGTGCCAGCATATCCTTCCCCGCCCCGATAGCCGCAGCCGCCGGCGAAGGAAGAAGGTACACATGCTGCGCGCCGGCGTGGATCAAAGCATCCACCAGCGCATGCCGCGTGACCGAGCTCGTCTCGCCCGGAATGGAGATCATCACCGTCGGACGCGACACCGCATGATGAAGCGATTTGCGGATAAAAAAACGAAGCATCGCCTTCGTCATATCATAATCAGCGATGACGCCATTCTGTACCGGCCACTCCAGAGAAATATTCTCCGGCGCCTTGTGGTAATGAATGAGCGCCTCCGTGCCAAAGCCCAGTACATGGCCGTCGATGTTATCCACCGCGACCGTACTCGCTTCAGCAAGGATCACTTTATTTTCCCGGTAGATACGGACTTGGGACGAGCCCATGTCCATACCGATCCAGTTCGATAGTCCTCGAAACATTTTCATGGTAAACCCTCACGATATATAAAGGCCGGTACAGAGCTCCCACGGTCAAAGACCTGTGAGATAGGGCGAAAATCCGCGTCGCATCCTGAAGCGCAGCCCCTATCTCTGTCCGATGTATTCAAATGAAACGTCTTATTATTATAGCATGTTTACCATGGAGAATACAGTAGAAAGAGACGGTTTGGAACCACCATAGCCAAGGAAATATACGACCGTTAATTCTCAAAGTAAGTGCCGGATTA
>FR879531.1 GCA_000434475.1 Dialister sp. CAG:486 | reverse complement strand
TGGAACGCGAAAATGAGATGATCGTTATTTCACATCGCCTTTCCATGTGGATAGCCAGCCATTCCCCTTTTTCTCCTGCCCCGCGTCTGCTTATTCCCTAATCGCATATGTTTTTGCGAAATGCATGCATAATCGGTATACCATCAATGATGGTATATCTTATTAAAGAATGGTATAATAACCAAAGTAGATGACAGGCCGTTTGAAGCGCCTGTCTATTTCATTGCGCGAGATCCGAAGGAAGGAATCTTCGCCGGGTTCCAATGGGGGTTTTTATGGAAGCGAAAAAAAGTGGTCAAAGTATTTTGAGAGATCTGGGTACGTGGATCGTCATAGCCACGGTACTTGGCGCCGTCGTCGGGCTCTTTCTGGGCAAGAGCGCACACATGCTGGCGCCGATCGGCGACCTTTTCATGCAGCTCATCAAGATGATCGTCGTGCCGATGGTCTTCTTCTCGCTGGTCGGCGGGGCAGCGGCGCTGGGAAAATCCAAGGGCGCTGGCAAGGTCGGTATAGTGACATTTCTGTATTACGGCGTGACGACAGCGGTTGCCGTGATTTTAGGATTGGCCTTCAGCGTTTTCTTTCAGCCTGGCAGCGGCATCGACATGGCGGCGATCAGCGGTGCGGCTGTACAGGTAGGCGACCTTTCCAAAGCGGGCGCGCTTCCTGGTTTCTGGGAAACGATCATCGGCTTCGTGCCGGCGAATCCGGTGAAGGCGCTGACGGATGGCAATATCCTGCAGATCATCACCTTCTCTCTTTTTGTCGGCTTCGCACTGGCGATGCTGCCCGCAGAAGAGAAAGAGTTCATGAGCCGCATCGTGGATAACTGCACGAAAATCTGTATCAAGATCATGATGGCGGTCATGATGCTTGCGCCGGTCGGTGTCTTCTGCCTGATGGCGGACGCGACGGGGAGCTTCGGCTATGACGTACTCATGAAAATCATTTACCTCATCGGTCTTTATATCTGCGTACTTTTCCTTGTCACCTATGTGATGATCGGCGGCTCGGTGGCTCTCTTCTCGAAATGCACGGGATACGTGGAATTCTTCAAGGCGATGTGGAAGGTGCAGATACTGGCTTTCTCCACAGCATCCTCTATGGCAGCGCTTCCGCTCAATATGGCGGTCACGGAAAGAGAGCTGCATGTGTCTAAAGGAACCACCTCCTTCGCGCTTCCGCTGGGTGCGACAATCAATATGAATGGCAACGCAGCGTACTATGCGATGGCGGCCATTTTTATCGCGCAGATGTATGGCATGGAGCTTACGATGGGCCAGTATATCGCGATCATCGTGACGAGCACCTTGGGCGCAGTCGGACAGGCAGGCGTGCCGGGACCGACGCTTCTTGTTGTCGCTGTTTTGGTATCTGCGGGTATCCCGATCGATGCGCTGCCGATCCTCTTTGGTGTCGACCGTATTTTTGATATGCTTCGTACAGCGGTCAATATCACCGGTGACGCAGCCTGCGCGACCATCGTAGATCGCTTTACGAATGAGGAAGTCCGTGAATAGTGACCGTTGATGGGTCATTGGCCTTATATGGCAAGCCACAAACGGCTGGCGAAACGAAAACGTTT
>FR879530.1:993-7062 GCA_000434475.1 Dialister sp. CAG:486 | reverse complement strand
CTTTTTTGTGTTCATGGAGCTATTATTTCACAGCCCCTTTTTGTTATGTAAGGCTTGGCAGGTTCTGTAAATTCAAATGTCGGCTTCGTCGCGATACGAGGATTGTATTCTCGTATTACAAACCTAATCCCTAATCCCTAGTCCCTAGTCCCTAGTCCCTAGTCACCAGTCACCAGTCACTTATTTCAGCAAATTCATGAATACCATCAGAATGGATGCATTGAGGAAATCGACGACAAAGGCCCCGATGAGCGGGATGACGAAGTAGGCTGTGTGCGCAGAGCCGTAGCGTTCACACATCGCATTCATGTTTGCGATGGCATTCGGCGTCGCGCCGAGGCCGAAGCCGCAGGTGCCGGCAGCCATGACGGCGGCTTCATAGTTGCCTCCCATGACGCGGAATATGATGAAGTAGGCGAAAGCACCGATCATGGCGACCTGGATGAGAAGCGTCAGCGTAAGCGGTACAGCGAGCGAGGCGAGCTGCCAGAGCTTGAGACTCATAAGGGCGCAGGAGAGAAAGATATTGAGGCACATGCCGCCCAAGACTTCACATTCCTGCTGGTAAGAGCCGTACCACTCCGTGATCTCCCACATTCCTGCTGGTAAGAGCCGTACCACTCCGTGATCTCCGATACATTGCGGATGATGGCAGCGACGATCATGCCGCCGATGTATCCGGGGAAGACAAGGCCGATGCTGCTGAAAAAGGCGCTCACATAGGTACCGATACCCATGGCAAGGAGCAGCTGCCCGAAAGCGTACATGAAGTGATCCATATTGAGGTAAGCCGCCGCGGCGTCCTTGGGATGCAGCGCTGGTTTCTCGCCGGTATCTTCTGCCGCATTGTCTGTTTCATTGGAGATCAGTGAGAAGCGGCGCACCAGCAGCTCGCCGATCGGGCCGCCGATGAAGCTGCCGGAGACAAGACCGAAGGTGGCAGCCGCAAAGGCGATGGTGGTACCATTCATGAGCCCCATCTCTTCCAGTACCGGGCCGAAGGAGCCGGCTGTCCCATGCCCTCCGACCAGCGGGATCGAGCCGTCCGCGAGCCCCATCAACGAGGGCAGGCCGAATACATGCGCCATGGAGATCCCGATGAGGTTTTGCAGGAGGATGAGGATCGCGACCATGATGCCCATTTTGAAGACGAGATAGCCGCCCCGCAGGATCAGCCGCAGGCTCGCCATGTAGCCGATACTCGTGAAGAAGAGCATCATGCACCAGTTCTGCATGACGGTGTCCTGGCTGTAGTTCCATATCCCCTCGGTGTAGAGGATACAGTTCACGATGGAGAAGATCGTCCCGCCGATGACCGGCGCGGGGATGCAGTACTTGCGAAAGAGGGGGATCTTCCCCTTTAAAAATCCGCCAAGAAAAAAGACTGCCACAGCGGCAGCCAGCGTTTGATACATATTGAGTGTGATAGTCATTCTTTGCTCCCATTTATAAATAACATTCCCGACGATTATAATAGATTTTGAGAGTCGTGTCAATTTGCGAAATGCGGCCGTGCCATGGACCCCTATTTCTCCCGCACTCTTTCTCAGAAATTCGATTTCGGTTATAATAGAATTATAGAAATACCCATAGACTACTGACAGAAAAGAGGCGTCCGTATGATTCCGAAAGAATTAGATGAAACCGATATCAAGATCATCAATGCACTTAAAAAGAATGGCCGTATTTCCATGACAGATCTGGGGCGGCAGGTGTACCTGACCAGTCAGGCAGTGAAGAACCGGCTGGAGCGTCTGCAGGATCTGGGCATCGTCGAGCGCTATACGGTCAATGTGAATTGTCCGGTCTTTGGTTACGCCGTACATGGTATTTTCGAGCTCACATTGTCCGAGGATAAGAGATCTGATTTCCTCGCCTTTGTAAAGACGACCGAGTACCACATCCTTCACTGCTATGCGGTGGATGATGGAAGGAAGATCTTCATCGACGCACATTTCGACAGCGAGTCCTCTCGCGATGCGCTGCTCACCGCGCTCAGTGCCTACGGCAGCTGCAGGCTCCATCCCGTGACGGCAGAGATCCACAGCAATCATCCGGCGGATGAATGAGAGTGGCTAGTGACTTGTGACTGAGATGTCAGCTCATGGCATCGCCCTATTTATACTCCGCGGCGCATTTCGTCATCCTGAGCGGAGTGAAATGTCGGATGTTCGATCATGTAAAGGCGGAACAGTGAGAACTGAGTCGAAGGATCTGGCGCCGCACCACCATTTCGCATTTCTCATTTTTAATTCGCGCAAAGCTTTCATTCATAATCAGTGGACGGAGCCGCCCTACGGACTACCCCCGAACCTGTTTTTTCAAGGAGCTTTTATGTTTGATTTTCTTGATCTGTCTTCCCTGATCTACCGCGCTCCGGCGCTTCTGATCGCACTCTCGATGCACGAGTACGCGCATGCAGCCGTGTCGGATGCCATGGGTGACCCCACCCCGTCTCGCATGGGGCGGCTGACCATCAATCCGATGGCGCATCTCGACATGATGGGGACTCTCCTTCTCGTACTCTGCGGATTCGGCTGGGCGAAGCCGGTAGACATCGATCCACGCTATTATAAAAATTATCGCATGGGGATGCTGAAGGTATCCTTCGCAGGCCCGGGCATGAATCTTTTTCTGGCATTCCTTTCGCTGCTTCTCATCACGATCCTGGGGCGTATCGGCATGCTCGGTGACGGCGGCTTCTATTTCCTGCAGTGGATCATGATGTACAATGTATGGTTCGCTTTCTTCAATCTGATCCCGATACCGCCGCTCGATGGCTCGAAGATCGTCTCCACCGTGCTGCCCGGAGAGCTTGCCTGGAAATTTGAAAACTTCAATGCGCGCTACGGCTTCGTCATCCTGATGCTCATCGTATTCTCCGGCTGGGTGAACCGCATCATCGGTCCTCTAGCCAATGGCTATATGGATCTCTGCTATCGCATCATACATGCGGTGCTTTGAGGAATGCGCGTTAGAAGTGGTTGGTGACTAGTGACTGGTGACTTGAATACTACTTTCGGGCATCGCCCTATTTATACTCTGCGGCGCTTCCATATTTTTATGCGCCGCACCAGCACTCCTCACTCCTCACTCCTCACTTGAGAGCGAAGCTTTCAAATGCAATCAAAAGGCAGTTGCCTCATGGGCTAACCCTAAACCCCTTACTTCCATATTTCAAAAGGACTACTTTTTCCCATGACCATTACCTGGCTCATTTTTGAAACGCTCGGCACCATCGCCTTTGCCTTTTCCGGCGCTGTGGTGGGACTGTCGCGGCGTATGGATATTTTCGGCATCACCGTGCTCGCTGTCATGACCGGCGTAGGCGGCGGGATGGTGCGTGACGTTCTCTGCGGCATCACGCCGCCGTCGGTACTTCGCAGCCCCGATGGGCTCTTCGTTTCCATCATCACGGCACTCATCATTTCTTTTCTCTACCCGGTCTATCGCGTATCGAAGGAGAATGAGCGCTATATCACGTTCATGTACAATATCTCGGATACGGTGGGTCTTGCGGCCTTCACAGTGACGGGAGCACTGACAGCATTTTATCAGTACCCCGACTCGTATCGTTTTCTTCTGCCGACCATGCTGGGGCTTATCACCGCGGTCGGCGGCGGTATGCTGCGAGATATGATGGCGCGGCGCATGCCCGTCGTGCTGTACATGGATGTGTACGCCATCGCATCCATCGCCGGCGGCCTTGTCCTGTGCTGCCTGCGTCATTTCACGGCGCTGGAGATTTCCGTTTCCTCCTGGATCGCTTTTGCCTGCGTGACACTTCTTCGCTTCTGTGCGATCCACTTCCATTGGCAGCTCTATCATCCGCATAGAAAGAGGAGAAGGCAGTGACTAGTGACTAGTAGCTAGTGACTGGTGGCTTGAATGCTACTTTGGGGCATCGCCATTATTTATACACCGCGGCGCTTTTGATTTTTATGCGCCGCTCCAGCATTTCGCATTTCTAATTTCTCATTTAAGAAAGGAGTCCTCCCATGGATCAGAAACGTATCATCGATGAATTCAAAGAACTGGTTTCTATCGAGGTCCACTCGCGTGACGAAAGGGCGATCGCTGACGTACTGAAGGAAAAGCTCACTGCGCTCGGCCTCACCGTGACGGAAGACAAGGCAGGCGAGGTGCTCGGCGGCAATACGGGCAATCTCTATGCACAACTTCCCGGAAGCACGGACGGCGAGCCGGTCCTTTTCTCCGCGCATATGGATCGTGTAGGAAATCACGGGCATATCGTTCCTCTCGTGAAGGAGGAGGAAGGGAAGATCGTCTCGGACGGGACATCGATCCTGGCAGGCGATGACATCGGCGGCGTCGCGGCGATCCTTGCGATGCTTCGCGAAGTGAAGGAGAAGCAGATCCCGCATGGCCCCATCGAAGTGGCCTTCTCTGTCTGCGAGGAAACCGGCGTCGAGGGCTCGCGCCAGTATGATTTTTCCAAGTTCCGCTCGAAGAGCGCTTTCGTATATGATGCCTCCGGCAAGGCGGGGACCATCGTCCTTGCCGCTCCGAGCAAGGGGCGTGTCACGATCCGTGTGCATGGCGTGACGGCGCATGCGGGCAATGAACCGGAAAAGGGACTGAATGCGCTGAAGGTGGCAGCAGATCTCATCATGCAGCTTCCCGATGGCCGCCTTTCGCCGGTATCGACGGCGAATTTCTCCATCATCGAGGCGGGGAGCGCGACCAATGTCGTCTGCGATCTCGTGACGATCACCGGTGAGCAGAGAAGCCGCGATGCGAAGGAGTATCAGCAGATCTCTGCCGATATTCAGGCGGCGGCAGACAGGATCTCCGAGAAATACCATACGAAGATCGAGGTCGAGCTGCATACGCTTTACCATGCCTTCAAGCTCGAAGAGACTGCGCGGCCCTGCGTGCTGGCCAAAGAGGCGGCAGAGGCAGTCTGTGCAGTACCCTTCTTCAAGGAAGGGGGCGGCGGCATGGATGCGAACCATTTCAATGAACATGGCATCGCCGCTGTCGGGATCGGTACAGGGAATTTCAAATGTCACACCAGTGAGGAATATCAGGTGATCGATGACCTCGTCAAATGCGCCAAGCAGGCGGTGGAGATCGTGAAGCTTGCAGCGGGAAAATAAGGAATGGTGGTGGCGGTTTCGCCAAGATCCTTCGGCTCAGTCCCCCCGCTTTCTGAATACGATTTCTCAACAAACGACATTTTACTCCGCTCAGGATGACGAAAAGGGGGATGCCTGCCCTCATTTTTTCCTCCGGAAGGGAGTAGTCGGACGCTAATGACAGCCAATAATAAAAGCGTAAGTGATGATCGGATACGATTTCACTTACGCTTTTGCTTTTTAGTGACTGGTATTTCCTAATCCCTAATCCCTAATCCCTAATCCCTAGTCCCTAGTCCCTAGTCCCTAGTCACTAGTCACTAGTCACTAGTCACTAGCAACTATTTATCCGAAGATCACGAAGTTCGCGACGACGATGAGGATGCAGGAGACAGCCATCGGGATGGCGGTGCGTTTCACAAGGTCAAAGGGGCTGATGCCAGCCATGCCGGAGGCCACGATAATGACACCGGTGATCGGAGAGATGGCGCGCGCGGAGCTCGCGATGAGGTGCATCGGGAGGATCATGAAGGAGGCTGCGACACCTGTCTTGGCAGCGATCGCCGGGACGAGATTGGCAAAGGCAAAGAAGGGAGCATTGCCGCTGCCCATGAGGATGGCGCAGACTGCGATGATGGCGATCATGACAAGCGTCAGACCAGATGCGCCGAAGCCGGTGGTCTGGGCGCCCTGGATCATGGCATCGATGGAGCCTGTGGAAGTGAGGCCTTTCGCGAAGAATTCGCCAGCAATGACGATGGTGATGACATTGGCGAGCTGCTTGCCCATGCCGTCGAAGAAGATCTGGATCTCAGAGAAGGTCTCCTTCAGGTCTCTTGTACGGAAGAACTGGGCGATCATGCCGATGGCGGTCCCCATGAGCATCGCCATGATGATGTTCATCTTGATGCCGGGGAGGCAGAGCGGCGAGAAGATGAGGATCAGAGCGAGAGGAATGATCGGAAGAAGG
>FR879530.1:0-967 GCA_000434475.1 Dialister sp. CAG:486 | reverse complement strand
ATCGGAAGAAGGGCATAGATCTTCGGCGGATGGGAAAGTGCTGCTTTCTTTTCATCCTCGGTCTCGATATTGACAGAGACTTCCGCCGGATCCAAAGCGCGCACGATGTGCCCGTCGCGCTTATCCATGATCTTCTGCGTGAGGTAGTGGGCGATGGCGACACAGGGGATGACGGCGCAGGCGATCGGGATCTGGAAGGTGTGCCAGTAGATGACGGGATCGAAGCCTGCGATCTCAGCGGCAAAGATGGTGCCGGTATCTGACGGGCTCCAGTCAAGGCAGAGCGTGGTCGCGATGGCTGCGGTCGCAGAGATGCGGGAGACACCGAGTGCGACAAGGATCGGGAACATGGTCACCATGAGCAGCATGGCCAGGCCTGAGGCACTATTGATAGCCAGCCCAAGGAACATGCCGAGTACCCAGCAGGCGCTCATGACGATGTAGGGCGATTTCAGCAGCATCAGCGGACGGATGGTGAGGGCGACCAGCGCATTGCTCGCGCCGATCTTATCCATGTAACGTGCAAAGCCGCCGACAGCCATGATGTTGAGGCCGAGGCCGGAGAGTCGGTTCGCAAAAAGAGTGCGGATGAGTTCAAAAATATCGAAGCTCCACATGCCGGTACTCTTTCCGGCGGGAAGGATCGTGCCCCAGCTCATGATCATCGAGCCGGCGAGAAGAAGACCGCCTGCTACGAAAAGGACGGTCTGCGGCTTGTACTTCTTCAAAATGAGCCAGGCCGCCCATACGACAATGAGTGCAGTAAATAGCAGGTTCATAAAAGTCTCCTTTCATATCATATACATTATAGAATACATGTCTATATATCTATTTTATTATATATCGACCAAATGCGCTATTATAAAAATGATTTATTAAGGGGTAAGAAAAGGGCTGTGAAGAAATGAATCCTCGTTTCTTCATGGCCCCTTTTTACTTTGCTTTCATTTGGTTCAGGGTTCAAGGT
>FR879529.1 GCA_000434475.1 Dialister sp. CAG:486 | reverse complement strand
CCGATAACGATTGAATCAGTGTTTCCTTAGTTACCAATTTGGGAAAGCGAGGTCTTTCAAATGAAAAAATCTGTAAAATTCGCACTGCTTGGTCTGGCTGCTGCCGGCGCGCTTCTGATGGCTGGCTGTGGGGATGACAAAGGTGCAGCGAAATCTGCTGCCTCCGGCGAAGCGCAACAGGGACAGCTGATGGAAACCATCAAGAAGAGAGGCAAGATCATCGTCGGCACCTCTTCCGGCTACCCGCCATATGTATTCGTAGACTCTGGCTCTGCTGACAAGAAGGTCATCGGACTCGATATCGAAATGTGCCAGCAGCTTGCTGACAAGCTCGGTGTCAAGATGGAAGTCCAGGACATGGGCTTCTCTGCACTGCTCTCCTCCGTCACGGCAGGCAAGGTCGATATCGCTGTCGGCGGTGTCTCCCCGACTCCGGAACGCGAGAAAGTCATGGCCTTCTCTGACAAGTATCTTCCGACGGAGCAGAAGCTGCTCGTCCTGAAGAAAAATCAGCATGTATATAAGACAGCGGCAGACCTGAAAGGCAAGACCATCGGCGCAGAAAAGTCCACCACGCAGGAAGCGACGGCACAGAAAGTCGAAGGCGCGAAAGCTCTCGGGCTCTCCAGCGTACCGGATGCGATCCTGCAGCTGAAAAATGAAAAGCTTGATGGGATCGTGCTCGAAGGCGTCGTAGCTAAACAGTACCTGATTTTCAATGATGATCTCGCGCTTGCAGATGTACAGTTCGAAGGGGCAAAGAAGGTCTCCGCGGTAGCGATGAAGATGGGCAATGACGATCTCATGAAGATCATCAATGAGATCATCAAGAAAGATACCGAATCCGGCCAGTTCGAGAAATGGGTCGATCAGTACAGCAAGATCGCAGTAGAAAAAGCGAAGTAAGGCTATCGGACTTTGCTCGTGCATATTTTGCATAAAAGGCGCAGTCTCCATGGAGGAGGCTGCGCTTTTTTATTGCGGCTCTGCATAGCAGGAAGGCGTAAGGCTGAAAAAGTACGCGATATCGCAGAGACTATCTGCTGCACGCATGTGGAACTTTCTGTAAATGGGAAAAATAAGAAATTTTATTTCGAAAATTGCGAAAACCGAATGAATAATTATTGACAAATATGTATAATCATGCTATTATCTATGCATACAAAACCGTAGGGAAACACTGATTAAATCTGACTCTGCGATTGAATCAGCGTTTCCCTAATCTACCTTCATCGGCAGTGCCTGTTTTTTGAGTTTCTTCAGTGCTTTGCCTTCGATCTGACGGATACGTTCGCGCGTGACGCCGAAGTGCTTGCCTACCTCTTCGAGCGTTCTCGGAGTGCCGTCATCCATGCCGAAGCGGAGGGCAAGGACGCCTTTTTCTCTCTCGGTCAGCGTTTCGAGCATTTTGTAGACCTGCTCTCTTCTCATGGTCGCTGCTGCTTCATCCTCCGGAGAGGCGGTCTTGGAGTCTTCGATGAAATCCCCCAGATGGGAATCCTCTTTTTCGCCGATCGGCGTCTCGAGCGAGATCGGATCCTGCGCCGCCTTCTTGGCTTCGCGGATCTTATCCACGCTGATGCCCATTTCCTTGGCGAGCTCTTCATTTGTCGCTTCGCGGCCATGTTCCTGCAGGAAGCGGCGGCCGACACGGTTCATCTTATTGATGGTCTCTACCATGTGTACCGGCACACGGATGGTGCGGGCCTGGTCCGCGATGGAGCGGGTGATGGCCTGACGGATCCACCATGTCGCATAGGTAGAAAATTTATAGCCTTTGGTATAGTCGAATTTATCGACAGCCTTCAAGAGGCCGATATTGCCTTCCTGGATGAGATCAAGGAAGGGCATGCCGCGCCCCGGATATTTCTTGGCGATGGAAACGACCAGACGCAGATTGGCATTGGCCATTTCTTTCTTTGCGGCTTTTGCTTCCTCTTTTTCCTCTTCCGTCGCATCCTTATGCTTGCCGCGCTCGATAAGCTTGGCAAGGCGCATCTCTTCCTCTGCGGAAAGGAGAGGATTCGAGCCGCACTCACGGAGATAGAGACGGACAGGGTCACTGATACCGCCGGCCGCTGCGTCATAGGCTTCGTCGGAATTATCCGTTTCCCACTCTTTTTCTTCCAGCCCATCCTTGTCATCCAGAAGGACATCGTCGGACAGGTCATCGTCTCCGGGATCTCCGTCAAAATCGGCGTCGGTCGGGCCTTCTTCTGCATCATCCTCTATGTCATCATCATAGACAAGCTCGATGTGATGCTCATGAAGAAGTGTAAAAATGCTGTCGAACTGTTTCTTTGTCAGGTTCTTCTCCTGCTGAAAGCGCATGATCTCCGCATAGGAAAGATTGCCGTCAGCATCCACTCTATCCTGCAGTTCTTTTAGCCACTCTGCCAGCTGTGCTGCCTTAGTTGCCAAATAGGGACACCTCCTCAGTATCTATAGGGAAACACTGATTAAATCGTTGTCAGATTTAATCAGCGTTTCCCTAAGTCTGTCATTTCATTCAGATCACTTCAGGTGCCCTTTCTTTTCCCATCGTTTCCATGCTTCGTCCAAGCCAATTTTTGAAAAGTCACCTTGAAATCGATATGTAGTCAGATAGTAATCATAGCACAGCAGAGGAGGAAAAGCAAATTATTTTTTGAGATTTGCTTGTTATATATAGTAGCTAGGGATTAGGCGTGACTAGTGACTGGTGACTGGTAACTGAAATGCCAGCTCATAGCATCGCCCTATTTATACTTCGCGGCGCATTTCGTCATCCTGAGCGGAGTGAAATGTCGGATGTTCGATCATGTAAAGGCAAAGCAGTGAGAACTGAGTCGAAGGATCTGGCGCCACACCACCATTTCGCATTTCTCATTTCTAATTTCTCATTCAAGAGAAGCTTTCAAGGGGGCGAGCTGCCCCAGTGGCTAACCTTGCACTAAAAAAGCTGTAAATGCCAATGCCGGCATTTACAGCTTCTGTCTCAATCATTTCACAATGAGGATCGGGCACTTGGAGCGGCTGACGAGGTAGCTGGAAACAGAGCCCATGAAGATGCCCTTCAGGGGACCGAGACCCCGGCTGCCCATGACGATGAGGTCACATTTCTTATCGTCGGCCATATTCAAAAGGACAGGTCCCGGAGAACCGACTTCATAGATCATCTCCGTCTCTACCCCTTTCGGAATCAAAGCCTTGGCTTCCTCCAGATCCGCCTTGCACTGCGCTTCCAGATCTTCTGTCAGCTTGGTCGTGAGGCAGCCTTCTGCGATGGAGACCTGATCAAAATTGCTCATCGCGGATACCATGTTGCACACCGAAGCGACGAAGAGCTTTGCGCCTTCACCATCTTCAGCAATAGCAATGGCCTGCCGGAGCGCTTTCTTTGCATGTTCAGAACCATCATACGGTACCAGGATTTTTTTATAAGAAAGCATATGCATCCCGCCTTTCTATGACGAAGGGATCACTCCCTGTTTTCTTCTGTTTCTATTATAACATGCGTGGGGAAGAGGGGAAAACGTGTCCTGCAGGTTCAACGGGTTGAGCGGGTTAAGGCGGCTTCGCCACAAGTATATAGAAGCGGTGCCTGAAACTCTCTTGCCCCCAGCGTTTCCTTAAAGTCTTCCTGACATCCGCCCGACCGCAAATGACAAAGATTTCTCGCTGCCGCTCGAAATGACGATACGAGAGAGTCTGATATCCGCTAGTCGCTAGTAGCTAGTCACTAGTCACTAGTCACTAGCTACTAGCCACCAGTCACTACCCTCCATTCCCCTAAAAACTATACACATCCGTCTCCGGCTTTTCCTTCGGATTGTGGAAAGGAACGACGAGAGAGAACGCATTCGCCGCTGCGAGATCTGCCGTTTCCTGCTTGGTGAGATGGTTCGGCCAGAGGACGAAGGCTGCGCGGCCGGACTCGTAGTAGGACTTTGCCTTGCCATAGCCGTGAAGGCTGCCGGTCATGAGAACGGAGAGCTCGGGATGGCTGTCGATGAGCTGTCGGCTCTTCGCCTTGGAGAGCTGGGCATCCGTCAAGAAATAGATGTGCCCGCCTTCCAGAGATGTCTCATCCCACGACCTGAAAATATCGAAGGGATAGCCCAGGATCTCTTCGTGGGCAAAATAGCTCCGATGCCCGATGCGCAGCCACTGGTCACGAAGCTTTGCGGACATGTGGATGGGATATGCCTCGCCAAAGGTCTGATAAAAGAGCATCGCCATAGAAAGGCCGCGGCCGTAGGAGGGGACTGGCAAGAGGAGCGGAGCCGACTGCCCCAGTGCCTCTTTCGCCGCGTCTGCGACGGCTTTTCTCATATCCTCTGCCCGATCCATGCGGCTGTAGGCGGAGTCGATGACGGCAAGATCCGCCGTGAGACCGCGAACGGCATCGCAGCGGTAGAAGGTATCATTCTCCCGGTAGTCACCGGAGAAAAAGAGACGCTTCCCATCGACGGTGATGTAGTACCAGACCGCACCGGCACAGTGTCCCGTCCGTCCCCAGCGGAGCGAGAGCTCGCCGTTCAGGGAAAGCTCAGGTGCGGTGGAGTCAAGGATCATGGTGTTCTTCGGCTTGTAATGGATCTGCTGATAGGTCTGGTTTGACATCAGGACAGGGCCGGTGAAGCCATTGTTTTCCAGATATTCGATCGCGCCCGTGTGGTCTTTGTGAGAATGGGTCACGAAAAGATATTCCGCGCGGCGGATCATTTCCGGTGACAGGTCGGGCAGACGGTCCAGCCCGTCCGTCGACGTCCCCGCGTCTACGATGAAGGCATGCCGATCCCCTTCGATATAGAAGCAGTTGCGGCCCTGGTCGCCGCAGCCGCCCGCAATGTAGAGCTGCATGTTGTTCTCCCCTAAGAAGAGATCCGCGGGAAGTACTGATCCCATCGCAGAGTCAGATGGGATCAAAGATTCCCTTGCAAAGGATCCGTAAACAAAAAAGAAGCCAAAAGACATGTCTCATGGCCTCTCTGCTGATAAGTGAAGTTTTATTTATTATATAGCAGGGGACAGAATTTGTAAATGGAAAAGGGATCTGCCCCGCGGCTCCCCTATCCCCGCTTCTTAATAATTTTTCGACAGACGATACATGGCAGCGTAGATGTCATCTGCTTCGTCCGCCGGTTCATCGTGGACGCCTGTATAGGCAGCCGGTTTGCCATCGGGCGTGTAGACACCCTGCAGCTTATTCAAGATGCGGTACCGGATCTCTCTGCCATACTGATCGGCACCCACGGCCGTCTCATACTGGAAAATGTACTCGACCATGCGGTCATTGCCATAATCGGGATAGGTGAGCGGGTCTTTATAGACCTCCGCGTACAGCGTCCCACGGATGACGGGGAGCTCTCCCGCATTGGCCGGATCGCGCTCGATCGTCTCGGTATCCACATAGACGCGCTCTTCATCGCTGGTATAGACCACGGCATAGCGGCTGTAATCATTCAGCATTTTTTCCGAGGAAGGCAGCTGGGCTGCTCCCATGGCAGCGCCCGGCAGAGCCAGTGCAGAGATCAGTGCCATAGCGATCATTTTTTTCATTTTTGAGATCCTCCTTTGAAATATGATTGATAAAGGGTTCAAGGTCAGCCCATGAGGCTTGCCGTCCTTTGATTGCGTGCGAAAGAGGGGGAGCGGGTTCTATGGGTTCAAAAGGTTCAAAGGGGGTGGTGCCCGAAAGTCTCTTGATAGCAGGTTTCCCGTTTTGAACTTTCCAATCATTGCCCACCTGACCGCAAATGACAAAGATTTCTCGCTTCGCTCGAAATGACGATACGGGAGTCTAATGTCTCCTAGTCTCTTAGTCACTAGTCACTAGCCACTAGTCCCCCGCCATCACTCTGACAAACCCGCCGCCGAATCTGGTATTTTTGAGCCAGCCTTCCAGGCAGAATCGATGGGCCTTCCCCTCATCCCAAAGGGTGCAGAAGGTCCCCTCTTCGGTTTCTTCCATCGCTACGATGGGCATCCAGTGCCAATGATAGGGAATGGGCTCACCCCCGCTGTGAAGATTCAAAAATCCCACCGGACAGTCCGCCGAAAGACCTACCTTGATGAAGGAGATGACCCTTTCCGGCTTTGGCGCAAGGAGGCGGATAGACGGTATAGAGAGCGATTCTACGACGCCGGACAAGCCTTTTTCTGAAAGATACGCTGCGAGACCTTCCCTCAGCCAGCGCGTCTTGTAGAGACCGTGCATCCTTGGTGTCGCGTACTGCCACAGGGAAAGCATCACGGAAAGCGCGAGCTCCCGGTCTTTCACCGGCGTCTTCCACTCTTTCTTTTCCAGATAGGCTGCCATCATGGCAGCGACCGTAGGCCCGCAGCCTGCCAAGCGCTGCCTCTCCTGCGGATACCATTCCTGGTTATAGCCAAGAACAGTCTGACCGCCCACATCCAGCGTGAGCCATTCCGGATGATGGATTTCGGTGATCATACATGGCCTCCTTGTGGGGAAAATAGAGATCAGGGACTAAGGATGCAACCGTGCAATGGGCTGGCGCGGCGCGAAAGCTTTGGCAAGCGCCAGATATGTCCCGATCTCAAAGAATACATGGTCTGTGGCGAACGGGAAGCCTATGCCCCCTTTACCCGATCCCGTTTTCCTTCAGCAGGGCGCGCACGACGTAGCCTGCCATCATCATGCCGGAAACGGGCGGGACGAAGGAAATGGAGCCGGGGGCATGGCCTTCGCCGACGGGCTTGTGCGGGAGCTCTTTCGAGTAGACGACCGTGAGCTTTCTCACACGGCGTTCCTTCAGCTCCTTTCTCATTTTGCGGGCAAGATGGCAGACGGAGGTCTTATTGATGTCAGCGATCTGCAGCATCTCCGGCCGCAGGCGATTGCCCGTTCCCATAGAAGAGATCACCGGTATCTTCAGCTTCCAGCAGACTTCCGCGATGGAAATCTTCGCCGGTACATCATCGATGGCATCAATGACGTAGTCGGCGTGGAGATCTCTGATGAAGTCCTCGTCGCCGGGGCGATAGAAAATGGGCATGGCCTTCGCATCACAGGCCGGATTCACGAGATGCGCACGTGATACCATGACTTCTGCCTTATTTTTTCCGACGGTCGTTAAGTCAGCGACCAGCTGGCGGTTCAGATTTGTGATATCGACTTCATCCTTATCGATGAAAATGAGGTGTCCCACGCCCGCTCTCACGAGTGCTTCTGCCGCATAAGAACCGACGCCTCCGATGCCAAAGACCGCGACTGTCTTGGCCTGGAGGCACTCGATGCCCTTCTCATCTATGATGCGGGCAGTTCTGCTAAATATCGGATCCATCAATGTCCTCCCGGGATGATCTCGATCCAGTATCCGTCCGGATCATTGATGAAGTAGATGCCCATATCCTTGTTCTCATAGCACACGCAGCCCATCGCCTTGTGTTTCTGATAGGATTCCTGCATATTATCCACCTCGAAAGCCAGATGGAATTCATTGTCCCCCAGATCGTAGGCTTCCTTGCGATCCCGCAGCCAGGTGAGCTCGAGTTGGAAACCCGTCGCCATGTCTCCCATGTACGTCAGGATAAAGGAGCCGTCAGAAGCTTTATAAGTACGGTTCACCGTAAGTCCCAGCGCTTCTTCATAAAAGGCAATGCTTTTTTCGAGATCAAGCACGTTGAAACATTGATGGTTAAACAGAAATTTCATAGTTACTCTCCTTTTCAAAACTTTGTGGTATTTGTAGTATAACAGGCTGACAAGAAAGCGACAATAGGAAGAAGGAGAGGTTCAGGGGGCGTCCTTTAATCGGGGGGGTGAAAGTTTCGCTTAAATGAGAAATTAGAAATGAGAAATGCGAAATGATGGTGCGGCGCATAAAAAAGCAGAAGCGCCGCGGAGTATAAATGAGGCGATGCCCGAAAGTATCTTGGAGAGCAGGTTTCCCGTTTGAGGTTTCCAAACATCGACCGATGAGCCGAGAATGACAAAGATTTCTCGCTTCGCTCGAAATGACGATACGAGAGAGCCTGATGTTTTCTAGTCACTTGAGGCTCCTAATCCCTAATCCCTAGTCACTAGCTACCAGTCACTAGTCCCCACTTACTTCTTCCCCTTCACCAGTCCCCCCTGAACTTCCTGTACATCGAAGACAGAGAGGAAGGAGGAAGCATCGATGGCGTGAACGACCTGCTTCAGCTTTGTGATCTCCAGACGGCTCACCACGCAGTAGAGGACATCCTTATCATCCTTCAGGAAGCCTCCCTGTCCGTGCAGGCGGGTGACGGCGCGATGCATATCGTGAACGATAGCATCGGACACCGCATCGTAAGAGGTCGTCACGATGAAGACCCCCTTCGACGAGTCGAGACCCGTCGAGACCGCATCGATCATGCGCGAGCAGATGAAGTATGCGATGAGGGAATACATCGTACTGTTCCAGCTAAAGACGAAGCCGGCCGCACCAAGGATGAAGAAATTAAAAAACATGATGATCTCGCCCACGGAGAAAGGAAATTTATTATCCATCCAGATCGCCATGATCTCCGTGCCATCTGTCGAGCCGCCGCTCTTGATGACGATGCCGACACCCATGCCGATGATGATGCCGCCAAAGATCGTCGAGAGGAAAGGATCCGACGTCGCGGGCTTCATCGTCTCGAAATAGGACGAGCAGAGCGAGAGGATGACGATCGCAAAGGTCGAAGACAGAGCGAGCCGCGCCCCGAGCCGCCGATAGCCGATGTAGAAAAAGGGCAGGTTCAGAAGGACGATGAGCACGCTGAAGGGGATCCCCGTCAGCGCCTGCACGAGAAGCGAAATGCCTGTGATGCCTCCGTCGATGATGTCATTTGGGATCAGGAAGAGATTGAGCCCCGCCGAGTAGATGGCTGCGCCCACGGCCAGCCCGACGGCTTTCTTCAATTCGCTTGCGAGGTCGATATGCCGATGGAATAGGTACATGAAAGACTCCTTTTAGGGAAATAGAGACTAGTGGCTAGTGACTGGGGACTAGGGATTAGTAGCTAGGGACTAGGGATTAGGAGTGACTGGTGACTAGTGACTAGTGACTGGTGACTGGTAACTAAATGCCAGTTGCAGACATCACCTTATTTGCGCTCCGCAGCACATCTCGTCATCCTTAGTAGCAGGAAACGTCGTATGTAAGAAAGACACTTACAGAAAAGCGAGGACTGAGCCGAAAAATCTTGCCGCACAGCCATCCCTCATTCCTAATTAAAAAGCACTGCCGACGAGCGCGCCGCTCATCGATCAGTGCTTTCTGAAACCGCGGCTTCCCGCGAATATAATTCTGGCAGAAGGGATGGGATTCGAACCCATGAACCTCTTGCAAGGTTAACGGTTTTCAAGACCGCCTCCTTCAACCACTCGGACACCCTTCCATAATGATAGTATTATAGGGGAAATGGAGGGAAATGTCAAATGAGCCGCCGAAACCATGGATCAGGGATGAGCGGCTGGAGACCAGTGACTTGAATACCACTTTCGGGCACCGCCCCCTCCGAACCCACCGAACCCATAGAACCCGCCCCCTCTTTCGCACGCAATCAAGGGACGGCACGCCCCCATACGCTAACCC